>NZ_CP151080.1:655625-966250 GCF_050821495.1 Ottowia caeni
GCGCCTTTCTGGCGCATCCAGAGCAGCGCGGCACTCGTGTCGAGGCCGCCCGAAAAGGCGATGCCGACCTTCTGGCCGACGGGCAAGGTTTGCAGGATGGTGGATGACATGACGGTATTTCTGAGAAAAAAGTCTTCGGGCTTTCGCAGCCCAAACACGAATGGCACTTACTTGTGACAAGAGCGACTACTTCGACAGGGCCTGTCTTTGTAGGAGCGGCTTTAGCCGCGATGGCCCTCAAACACGCGATGCTTTTGTGGAAACGCTGCCGTTCGCGGCTAAAGCCGCTCCTACAGACTCTCGCTACGATTCTAAATTTGTCCTAAGCAATTGCCGTTCGCCCTAACCCCTTATTGTCCTTCTTATTGAAAGAGGCCATTCATCCCTAGGCAGGCGCTGCATGGATGAGTGTCTGCGGAGCGGTTTCAGCCGCGATGCATGTCTTCTCGCGACTGAAACCTAAGCTGATAGCTTCGCGAAAATCAGCGAAACAGGTTGCAAACCGCGCAGCTGAAGTCGCTCATTCAACCGCACATGATCGATACGGTCTTCGTGTTCAGGTACGCATCCAGTGCTTCCGGGCCGCCTTCAGAGCCGTAGCCGGAATCTTTGACGCCTCCAAACGGCAACTCCGGCCAGGGTGCAGCCGGCTGGTTGACCCACAGCATGCCGACTTCCACCGAGTGCGAAAGCTGGTGCGCATTCTTCAGTGAGCGGGTGAAGGCGTAGCCCGCCAGACCCCAGGGCAGGCGATTGGCTTCCTTAATGGCCTCGGACAAGTCATCGAAGCCGCGTACGGCCGCCATGGGGCCAAAGGGTTCATGGTTGACCACGTCTGCGTCCAGGGGGACGTCGGCCAGGAGGGTGGGCGCGAAGAAGTTGCCAGAGGTGCCGATGCGCTCGCCACCGGCGACTAGGCGGGCGCCCTTGGCGACGGCGTTTTCGGTCAACTGCTGCATGGCGGCGAGCCGACGTTCATTCGCTAGCGGCCCCATCTGAATGCCTTTTTCAAGGCCGTTGCCGACTTTGAGGCCTTTGGCGAGCGCGGCGAAGGCGTCGATGAAGTCGCCCTTCACCTTGTTGTGCACCAGGTAGCGCGTAGGCGAAATGCACACTTGCCCTGCGTTGCGGAACTTGGCGCCTCCCGCGGTTTTTACGGCCAGTTCAATGTCGGCGTCTTCACACACGATCACGGGAGCGTGCCCCCCAAGCTCCATGGTCGAACGCTTCATGTGCAGCCCGGCCAGTGCCGCCAATTGCTTACCCACCGGGGTAGACCCGGTGAAAGTGATCTTGCGGATGACCGGATGCGGAATCAGGTATTCAGAAATCTCGGAGGGCACGCCATACACCAGCCCGATGACGCCTGCGGGCAGACCCGCGTCGGCAAACGCACGGACCAGGGCCGCTGGCGAGGCCGGAGTTTCTTCGGGGCCCTTGACCAGGATCGAGCAGCCAGTGGCCAGCGCGGCTGAGACTTTGCGCACGACCTGGTTGATGGGGAAGTTCCAGGGCGTGAAGGCCGCCACCGGGCCGACGGGTTCCTTGAGCACGCGCTGGTCGGCTGCCAGGTTGCGAGGAGGCACGATACGCCCGTAGGCGCGCCGCCCTTCTTCTGCGAACCATTCGATGATGTCGGCGGCCGAAAGAACCTCGACCCGTGCCTCGGCCAGTGGTTTGCCTTGCTCTTGGGTCATCAGCGTGGCAATGCTGTCGGCCCGCTCGCGCAGCAGGCCGGCGGCGCGGCGCATGACGGCGGAACGCTCTATGGCGGGTGTGGCGCGCCAAGTAGCAAAGCCGCGCTCAGCGGCCGCCAGGGCGCGATCAAGGTCGGGCTTGCGTGCGTGAGCCAGGCGGCCGATCTCCTGTCCCGTTGCGGGGTTGAACACAGGCAGCGTTTCGCCGGCTGCCGAGTCGCACCATTGGTTATCTATGTAGAGCTGGGTATTGGTGTAGGTCATGGGGATGCGCAAGGAAAGACAAATTCATCAAGCATGGGCCAGCCTGCGATCGTCAACACGGGCTGAGAACTGGCTCATTTATCAATGTTAGGGTGTTTGAAGCAAAAAATGCTGCAGAGGGTCTTATCAGTCCCTCTTCTGAATCCATTTGGCGGCTTTTTCAGCCATCATCAGCGTAGGGCTGTTGGTGTTTCCGCTGGTGATCAGAGGCATGGCGCCGGCGTCCACCACCCGCAGCCCTGCGATCACGCCCCCCGCGCCATCGCGCACCTGCATTCGAGGTGTCAATACCGCCATGGGGTCGTCGTCGGTTCCCATCTTCGTGGTGCCAACCGGGTGAAAAATCGTGCTCGCAATGTCGCCGGCGAGCCGGGCGAGCTCTTCGTCGCTCTGGTACTGCGGGCCAGGCTTGAATTCTTCGGGAGAAAACTTTGCCATGGCGGACTGCGCCATGATTCGGCGTGTGACACGAAGGCTGTCAGCGGCTACATGCCGGTCTTCTTCAGTGGCCAGGTAGTTTGGGGCTATGGCGGGGGCGTCTTCAAAACGCGCGCTCTTGATGCGCACTGCGCCGCGGCTAGTGGGGTTCAGATTGCATACGCTGGCGGTGATAGCGGGGAAGCGGTGCAGGGGTTCACCGAACGCATCGAGGCTGAGCGGCTGCACGTGATACTCGATGTTTGGCCACTCAAAGGCTGTTGAAGAGCGCGTGAAGGCCCCCAGCTGGCTCGGAGCCATGCTCATCGGGCCTGATCGGCGCAGAGCGTACTCGATGCCTATCTTGCCTTTGCCCCACAATGTGCTGGCCAATTGGTTCAGTGTTTTGCCACCCTTGATCTTGAACACCGTACGGATTTGCAAGTGGTCTTGCAGGTTGGCACCCACGCCCGGCAGATTGGCCGCCACCTGAATGCCATGCTGCTGCAGCAGATCGGCAGGGCCGACGCCCGACAGTTGCAGGATCTGCGGAGAGCCGATGCTGCCAGCGCTCAGGATCAGCTCGCCGCCCGGCTCCAGGTGCACTTGCGTTAGACCTTCTCCGGTCCAGACCTCTGCGCCGGAGCAACGGAGCTTGCCACCCGCCTCGCTGCCGAGGCTGTCTGCGGGTTCGATGATCAGGCGGCTCACTTGAGCGGCAGTCCATAGCTCGAAGTTGGGGCGCCCATAGCAAGTTGGCCGCAAAAACGCCTTCGCGGCGTTCCAGCGCCACCCAGATTTCTGGTTGACCTCAAAATAGCCCACGCCCTCATTGTTGCCGCCATTGAAGTCGTCGCTGGCGGGAATGCCGGCTTCCTGAGCCGCTGCAGCAAATGCATCGAGCACGTCCCAGCGCAGGCGCTGCTTGTCCACGCGCCATTCGCCGCCATGACCGTGGAGGTCGGAGAAAGCAGGGGAAGCGGTGGGGGGCTGCCCGGTGCTATCTAGTTTGTGGTGATCTTCATGCGCTTTGAAGTCCGGCAGGCAGTTTTCCCATCGCCAGGCGTCTTCGCCCGTGAGCTGCGCCCACCGGTCATAGTCACGCGACTGGCCTCGCATGTAGATCATGCCGTTGATGGAGCTGCTTCCGCCCAGAACCTTGCCACGCGGGTATCGAAGCGTGCGCCCGTTCAAACCGGCAGCGGGTTCGGTCTGATAGAGCCAGTCGGTGCGGGGGTTGCCAATGCAATACAGATAGCCCACGGGAATGTGGATCCAGTGGTAGTCGTCCTTGCGACCAGCCTCAATCAAAAGCACACGTTTGGCCTTATCGCGCGAGAGGCGGTTGGCCAGTAGGCACCCAGCGGTGCCGGCGCCAACAATGATGTAGTCAAAGGTCTGTTCGCTCATACGCAGGCAGGTGCCCTTTCTGTGGTTGCCTCATGAAACTCATGATCTCAGCCAGCCCAGATTATTCAACACGATGGAGGCTCAAGTGTTGCTACCTATCAGAGCTTTCCAGGGGTCTAGCGGCGTCCCGGTGCTCGTGGAGGAAAAAAGCTATCTTTTCTGGAGCGGTTTCAGCCGCGAAGGTCGGGTTGATGGAGGCCGTTCTGGGCTCTGAAATTTTGTTTCTGATGAGACATGGAACCTTTCAATACGTACGGTGACACAAGTGGGCAAGAGGCCTCCAGTGAATCGCGCTGGAACGGCCGAACCACCACATTGAAGAGAGTATGCATATGTTTAAAATTGTCTCAAGCTTATTTGGCACCACCGATTACGGTACAGCGCCGTTCAACACGCGGCATGGCGCTGGGGCCCCCCGTTTTCCTGCGCAATCGAATTCCGGCAGAAACATCGGCGTATCGAACACAGGAACCGACGGCCCACGCTCAGAGGGGCAGACAGGCCGCGTTGACGAGTCGCCAGAAGCAGCCGACCTCACGGCGGCAAAACAGCGGGCGCACAACCAGAGCGCCGGTCAGAATACCCACAATAGTCCGGCTCCTGATGTCGCACCGTCGCTTTCTGGAATTCCTCCGCAGGGCGTACAGCAAAAGGATGAGTCAGCCATGACGAATGACAATGTGGGCGGCCAAACGCAAACAGGGGGAGTAGCGCAGAGCTGGTTTTCCGTGGTGCAGGGCAGTTTCAATGCGGTAGCACCAGCAAGTCAGCGGATGATGCAGGCCACCTATTCTGGAGCTACTAATTTGGCCGCGTACACGGCGCCAGTAATCGGTAAAGGAGCAAAAATTGCCTCTTCTGCCGCGTCCGAGGCGGCTTCTATGGTCATGAAGACCGTAAGCGCTTACCAAAGTAAAAACCTGATTGATGAGCCGGTCCGAGCAATCATGTATATGCGGGAGTGGAAGGCGGCGGCAGAAGGTTTTAATGGCTCTTTGAAGGAGGTCAAAGATTTTGGCGCTTCTGATAAGTCCGTCAGGAAGGTTGTAAATACCCTTGCTGTTTTAAGGGTTGAATCATTTAACAGCGAGTTGGTTAAGAAAGCTGATGGTGAACTTAAGTCACTATTCAATGAAAAATCAAAGAATGCTCATGGTTACATTAGCGTTGATTTGCAGCGCTTGGAATTATTTAATGGGTTGATGAGCCAGTTTGTAAGTTTCATGGGGCAGGAAAAGGAACAATGGCAAGGAGCAAGGGCAGCGCTGATAACGGCGATCTCGGAGTTCCCAGGTAAAGAGGGGTTATTTTCGGTTCCCGATGTGCCAAGCGAATGGAAGGACGTGTCATGTAACCCTGTCAGAGCAATCAATTTGGATGATGGCAGTTCAGATATTGAATCCGTCCAAACGTTGGATATCAGTGGTAAGGGTTCGCCCGAATACGCTGAGTTGGCCGGGTTGATGTTCTGGCTTGAACTGCTCAAGAAGGAGCTTAAATTGGGTTCAACGGTTGATGTGAATGTGGTCAGGGCATTTGAAGCTAAAGCGGCGTTTGATCCCAATCAGGTCGATTAATACTGCGGGCTCTATTCGGGTGGAGGTGCCCGAGGGCGACTACTTCACAGGCAAGAAAACCAGCAGTGGCGCTGCCACCACCCCCTGCACATAGGAGATGGCTGCGCGCCGATAACGCTCGGTCATATAGGTCGCCAGCATGTCCAGCCGGCCGATGATCTTTCCGAACTCACGCTCGAAGCTCAGGTTGCGGCTGTCAGGTGTGAGTTCGTTGGCCAGCAACAATGGCTGGCCTCGGGTGTCACGCCGGGTGTTCAGAATCCAGAGCGCTGTTTCCATGTTGCGCGCGGCGTTGTAGATGTGCTGCGGGTCTATGGAGTCGAGGTAATAAAACTCGCGTTTGCCGTTGTGGGCGGTGACGATGGTGTCTGCGCAGGCAATGATGAAGGCGGCCACGCGGTCGCCCTGGAATTCCACCGATAGCGCCGCCGAAAGCGCTGCCACGTCGCGTCTGCCGCCCAGCGGGGCCCAAGCCAGTTGATCATTCATGACTTGGTAGATTCGCTCCAACGCTGCTTCACGGGTGGTAGATGTTTTTCGCCACTCGGACGGGTTGCGGCGGTAGAGCTTGTCGGCCAGTAGCAGCAGGCTCTGATGGTTGGCGCGCATGGCAGTTGCGGTGACGCGGTTGCCGTCACTTTGCAGCAGTTCGGCTCCATCGAAACTCTGCCCTTGAACTTCCCCTCGCTCGACCGGGGCCTGGCTTGCGCAACCGGCCACCGTCAGTGTGCAGGCAAGACAAAGGGCCGCATGTGCGGCCCTGAGAAGCAGGATAAATTGATTGCTATGAGCTTGGGCGCGCGCAAATGACAAACAAGCGCCCATGCGTGCCAGAGTCGCAGATGAATCAGCCGGCCAAGCGCTTTGATTCGCCCTTGACCCGTTTGGCTGCAGAAGAGGTGGAGGACTCGCTTGTGGACGGATCTGAATTTTCCGTAGTACCGAACGTGATCTCACCAAACAACTGACCTCCTTCTTCAATCACGATCTTGCCATAACGGATCGTGCCAGTGAACGTGCCCGTGGAGAAAATGACCCATTTCTCACGGACTGTCAGAGTGCCCTCGAATTTATGAATTTCGTTTGTGCTGGAGAAGTTGTTGAGCGGGGGTCAGTTGATCACGTGTGCGGGGTTCAGCGTGATGTGCACTTCGGCTCCCCGGCGCGCGATGCCATGGTGATCCGAAGCACGTCCGAGGCGGGACATTTCGTCCAGGATCAGAGATTCGACCGAAAGCGCCTTGGCATACAGCATGTCGTTTTTCTGAGCCTTGGCCTCATTGGCGATGTGCCTTGCCACCTCCAACCCGGCACTGACACCAAATTTTTTCATGCTCTTGGCGACTCCCGATGCCTCGTCGCGGCTGGCGATTCCACTGTTGATCGCGGTATCGAACAAGCTCTTCACGGCTTCGAATGCAGGTGCGAGCGTGCCATTGTACATATGCTCCTGGCGAGTGATGGTAGACGGAGCTTCTCCCGCACCAGCTTTCTGACTGTGATTGAAGTTGGCCACATGATGGATGTTGCGGTCTAGCGACGCAAAGAAGCGCATGAACTTGTCGCCGAGCCCATGGTGAGATTCCGAATTGAAATAGGGAGGACAGCCTGCGGACTCGAACTTGACGAACAGTTCGGGCGTGCCATTGCTGTCGGGCTTGAGTTTGTCAAACAGCATGGTGCCGCCTTGGCCCGGCATGCGTGACTGGAAATCTTCAATGCCGCGCTGCGCCACTTTGGTGCCGAATGTGGGTACGAACCCCAGCACATAGTGTTCGTTTCCATGATCTACCCGCTCCTCATAATGGGTCGACATGCGTGCTGCCGAGGTGGGCGCGTCGTTGAGGAAATCATAGATGCGATGACCTGGATCCTTCATGATGTAGGACCCTGAAGTGGTCATGTCACTTGTGGAAGTGTCGCCTAGAGCATTGCGCAACACGTCTTGTGACGCGGCCGAGGCCATCATGTACCAAGCCAGCGCGCGCGCTGTAAAGGTGTTGCTCGGAACCGAAAGCTGAGCGCCATCAATGGTCAGTTTAAGTGGAGGTTTGCCGCTTGCAGTGGCGGGGTCCTGCAATCCCTTCGCTATGTTTTCACCAGTCACGACCATATCGTGAAGCTCCTGTCTGGTGAGTTGCTTGCCGGTGAGCTCGGAGTGCGCATGGAGCCGATCCATCACGGCGTGGTTATTCGCCATCGACTTGCCCTGTGGCGTGCGCAGCGCGTCAACCAGAGTCTGATTGGCTTGCACATAGCGTTTCTCCGCTTTGGCTTCGCGGGCCTGGTTGCGTTGCTCCGCCGTCACGCCTGTCAATTTCTCACCAGCGGCTTTGCCCAGGGCTGCAAGGCCGAGACCTACTCCGGCGATCAGCGACAGTGGAAGGGTAAACACGAGCAGGATCGCCTGCCCTATTCGCAGCATTCCACTTTGAATCTTGCCGAGCACGGACTGCCCCTCGGCTCTCTGCTCTCCGTTGCCTACCGCCACCTGCCGGCCGGTCAGCGCGCCTTTGCCGGAGACTGATGGTTGTTCTGTTGGGATCTGTGCACGGCTGGAAGCGGCACGGTCAGGTTCTGACAATGACCCGGGAACGTTGCGCAGACGGATTGTTGACAGCATGGACTCAGCGGAGATCGGCATGGGTAGTGTTCCTTTCGATGCGTTTTCAAGATCTCAAATGCGCTGCATTTGGAAGTCCTGCATTCCTGGCGCGGGCTTGCTTTCGACTTCACCTGCGATCCAGCGTTTCCAGAATGAAGCTGTGTCAACGAAAGCGTCAATGGTGGAGGCCAGGGATTCACCGGTAAGGCCATCAATCTGCAACCGTACGGCGCACATGATCTTCTGATCCTCGGGGCTCATGCCAAGTGTGGCGCCGCCCGTTCCAGCCCAAAGGTAATTGGCCTCAAGCAACACTTGCGACACTTTTGGAAGGTCCGCAGCATCGGGTTTGCCGAGCATTGAAAAGCAAACTACTTCACCAATGCTCTCGTCACCTTCGTAATAAATGCTCACGGTAATGTCGTCCACCACGACCTCTTCGGTCTTAAGGAACGCTCCTGCATCTGGCAGACCTACGGCGTCGGCGAAAGCGGAGAGCAATGCAGGATAGGCTGGATTCATAGCCACGAACTCCTTGTATGACATCATTTAAGTGACCTTTGAGCATCTGCGGTTCCATTTTCGCTAAAGCTTTTTTTGCCAGAAAGATATCAGACACTATAGTTATCTTTCTCTCCTGGCGTCATCGGATCGTGAGCACGTTCTCAGCCATTCCCGCCCAAGGCAGGTAAACGCCTAAAGTGGAGTCAAGATCAGAAGGCCGCGGAGCAGGCCAATGCCCATAACGCCGTGGCCGGACCTGCGCCGGCCAGTGGCGTTGTCCCCCTCCCGCAGAGAGAGGGGGAAGGCGCGTAAGCGCCTCAGGGGGTGTTTCCTATCTAACCGGCAGGAACGTCAGCAGCGGCGCTGCCACGATGCCCTGCACGTACGAGATGGCTGCGCGCCGATAACGCTCGGTCAGGTAGGTCGCCAGCATGTCCAGCCGGCCGATGATCTTTCCGAACTCACGCTCGAAGCTCAGGTTGCGGCTGTCAGGTGTGAGTTCGTTGGCCAGCAACAATGGCTGGCCTCGGGTGTCACGCCGGGTGTTCAGAATCCAGAGCGCTGTTTCCATGTTGCGCGCGGCGTTGTAGATGTGCTGCGGGTCTATGGAGTCGAGGTAATAAAACTCGCGTTTGCCGTTGTGGGCGGTGACGATGGTGTCTGCGCAGGCAATGATGAAGGCGGCCACTCGATCGCCTTGAAATTCGACTGATAGCGCTGTCGAAAGTGCGGCCACGTCGCGCCTGCCGCCCAGCGGGGCCCAATTCAGTTGGGCTTGCATGACCTGGTGGAGTTGCTCCAGGGCCGTTTCACGTGTGGCGGCTGTTTTTCGCCATTCGGACGGGTTGCGGCGGTAGAGCTTGTCGGCCAGTAACAGCAGGCTCTGATGGTTGGCGCGCATGGCAGCTGCGGTGACGCGGTTGCCGTCGCTTTGGAGCAGCTCCGCCCCATCAAACCCATGCCCCTGAACCTCTCCGCGATCAACGGGGGCCTGGCTTGCACAGCCCACCATCAGCAGCACGGAGGTAATACAAAGGGCCGCACATGCGACCATGATGTCTAGGCCCGACGCATTGGCGTGCGCAGATGAAAAACGCGCACTCACCCGTGCCCAGGCCCCAACGCGATCAGGCTGCCACGGACATCTGCTCTCCCTTGACGCCTTTGGCTCCGGAGGGTGTGGAGGAAGAACCGGCGGAAGAGCTTGCGCTCTCTGCGGTACCAAACGTGATCTCACCAGACAACTGGCCTCCTTCTTCAATCACGATCTTGCCATAACGGATCTTGCCGGTGACTTTGCCCGTGGAGAAGATCACCAATTTTTCGCGGACCGTCAGATTTCCTTCGAAAATGCCGCGTACCTCGGCGATGTCGATCACTGCGGAGCCTTTGAAGGCACCTTGCTCGGAGATCTGGATCACGCGCGAATTCATGGTGGCTTCTACAGTGCCCTCCACTACCAGCGTGTCGCAATCAGTGATCTCGACGCCCTTGAGTTTGATGTTGGGTCCGACCGTGAGCTTGGCGCCGCTGTCGTTGGCGTGTGAGGGCGCGTTGGCAACGGAGGCAGCAGCAGGTGTGGCAGCGGCAGAGGAGGCCGCGAACGCCTGGGCGCCAGCGGTGCTTCCGGCAGAACCTAGGGAGCCAGCGCTGCCGAACGAGCTTGAAGGGCTACGGGGGGTGAGGGGTTCGGAGTCGCGCTTGCCGAAGAACGGTCCTTGGAGTGCCATGCTATTTCCTTATGTCAATCTTTCCATCCTATAGGCGGTTGACAGAACTAAACAGAACAAGAGGAAAAATTCGTAACCAAAGGGGTGAGACAAATTTCTGGCGCAAGGCATACTTTCGGTATCCTGTGGCCTCACGCCAAGCCTGCCTTTTGTCTGACATGTGAGGGTGGCGTCGAGACGCTACTATTGTTGCCGTAGCGCAGGGTCGTCAATTTCCGGTTGAAGGCTGGGCGAACGCAAGATGCCAGCGTTTACTTCTTTTTCTTATTTTGAATGATACGGTTTGCCTTTGAACTCGCTCTTAGATCGCAAATACGCTCTTCGTAGCTCCAATATGCCGAAATCCAGTCTCGTGACTGAGTCTTGCTGATGCCTATTGAAGACGCCACGCCACGTTTGTGCCGCCACGAGCCAGCCGGGGAGCGGGCTGTGGCCGTGCCTGAAGGCGATTGGACGGCCGCTCAACTGGCTAGCTCCCGAGTGTGGAACGGTTTGATGGCGAAGCTGGCAAGTTTCGGCCAGGTAGACGATTGGGATTTGCGTCAGGTGGGCGCGCTGGATCACCTGGGCGCCCTGGCACTGTGGAACCATTGGGGGCGCCGGTGGCCCGCTCGGGTTGAGGCGCATGAAGGTCAGCGCGCGCTTTTGGAGCGTGTGGCGGCTTACCCGACGCAAGCGCCACTTTCAGAGCGGCTAAGCCTGCGCCAGCGGGTGGACGGGTTCGGCTTGGCGGTGGAGGACGCGATCGCGCAAGTGCGCGATTTCATCGGCCTGATGGGCCAGTTGCTGCTGGATTTTCTGCGGCTGCTGGCTGCTCCCCAAAAAGGCCCTTGGCGCGATTTTTCCGGGCACCTGTACCGCATCGGCGCGCAGGCTCTTCCCATTACGGCGTTGGTGGGGTTTCTGATCGGTGTGGTGCTGGCCTACCTGATGAGTCAGGTTCTGCGCCAGTTCGGTGCCGAAAGCTTCATCGTCAACATACTCGGACTCGCGCTGATACGCGAGTTGGGGCCGCTCCTGGCGGCAGTGCTGATTGCTGGCCGGTCTGGCTCGGCCATTACGGCTCAGATCGGGGTCATGCGCGTAACGGAAGAACTCGACGCCATGCGTGTGCTGGGTATCCCGACAGGGTTTCGGCTGGTGATGCCGCGAGCTATGGCGCTGGCGGTTGCCATGCCGCTGATCAGTGTCTGGACCTCCATGGCCGCGTTGGTCGGGGGTATGCTGGCGGCTGACATCACCCTGGGCATTACGCCAAGCTATTTCTTCGAGGCCTTGCCCAAGGTGGTCAAACTTAGCAACCTGACCCTTGCCTGCGCCAAGTCAGTGGTTTTTGGTGTCTCCATCGCTTTGATCGGATGCCACTATGGCTTGCGTGTCAAACCGAATACCGAAAGCCTGGGCCGGGGAACGACGACGTCGGTGGTGGCGTCTATTACGGCAGTCATTCTGATCGACGCACTGTTCGCAGTGCTGTTCAAGACGGTGGGTATTTGATGGCGGCACACACCACTGCTCATCAGTCAGTTCCAGGACCCGGCGAGCCGATCATCGAGGTTCGCGGCCTGCGCAGCGCCTTCCCCATAAGGGGTGGCGGCGAAATGGTGGTCCACAATAATCTCGATCTCACCGTGAATCGCGGCGAGGTGCTCACCCTGGTGGGTGGCTCGGGCACCGGCAAGACCGTGTTGCTGCGCCAGATGCTGGGCCTGAATACGCCGGCCAAGGGTACGGTCACCGTGCTGGGGCGGCCTGTGGCAGAACTTTCGGGTTCGGGTACCGCTGCGCGAGTGGGCATGCTGTTCCAGCATGGAGCCCTGTTTTCAGCCTTCAGCGTCATTGAAAATATTGCCTTTCCACTGAACGAGACTCGCGCCTTGCCACCAGATCTGGTGCGGGAGGCGGCACTTCTGAAGCTGCAGATGGTCGGACTCAAACCCTCCGATGCGCACAAGATGCCGGCGGAACTCTCGGGTGGCATGATCAAGCGCGTGGCGCTGGCGCGCGCACTCATCATGGATCCTCCGCTCTTGATGCTTGACGAGCCCACTGCCGGGCTCGATCCCGACAGCTCAGACGCCTTTTGCGACCTGCTGCGCTCACTGCACGCGGAGCTGGGTTTGACGGTGGTCATGGTCACGCACGACCTCGATACGCTCTACGCCTTGTCCACGCGGGTGGCGGTGCTGGCCGAGCAGCGCGTGATCATTGCCGCACCGGTGGAAGAGGTGATCGCCTTCGAGCATCCGTTCATTCAACACTTCTTCCTTGGCGAGCGCGGCCTGCGCGCGATGGAGATGCTGCGCGATCGGCCCGCTGCACCCCTTGCTCCCGCAGCCGCGCCTGAGCCTGAAATGGCCAGCTCATCGCCTACTGAGAAAGGACAATAAGTTCATGGAAAATAAATCCCACGCGCTAGCAGCCGGGGCCTTTGTGTTGTTGGTCACGGCGTTGCTGATAGGGCTGGCTATGTGGCTGATGCGTGACATTGCCAGCACCGACGTATACGAAATGACTACCAGCGACCCGGTCACTGGTCTGCAGCCGCAGGCTGCAGTGCGTTTCAAGGGTGTGGCTGTCGGCAAGGTCACCGACATCAACTTTGACGAGAAAGTGCGCGGAAACGTGCTGGTGCGCATTGCCATCAATCACGACACGCCCATTACGCAATCCACTTTCGCCACTCTGGCCTTTCAGGGTTTGACCGGCCTTTCCTTTGTGCAACTCGACGACGCCGGAACCTCAACAGAACCAGTGGTTGCTCAAGGCGACGACCCGCCACGCATTCCGCTCAAACCGGGCCTGCTGGGGCAATTACAAGACAATGCCGCCGCGCTGGTGGAAAAATTCGACCAGACAGTCACGCGACTGAACGAGGTGCTTGGCCCCGAGAATCAGTCCGCGCTGAACCAGGCCTTAAGTGAGGTGGGTGCCGCCGCCAAGAGCATCAATCAGTTGGCGGTCAACACCGACAAGACCATTGAAGCCCAGTTTGGTCGGCGCAACAGCAACATACCTGCGCTCGTTCAGCAGACGACCAGTTCGCTCCAGGCTATACAGGCCACCGCGGTCAAGACAGGTGAGGCCATCGACAATGTCAACGCTGTCGCAGCCGATCTGAAGACCGGCGTGGCCACGCTCGTATCCCCTGGCGGTTTGCTGGATCGGTTGGGTGAAAGCGCCAGCACGGTGACCGGCACCACGCTGCCGCGCATCCAGGGGCTGACGGAAGACGCCAGCCGCACCATCCGCCGACTCGACCGCGTGGCCAACACGCTCAATGACAACCCGCAGTCTCTGCTGTACGGCAGTGGCGTCGTCCCACCGGGGCCGGGCGAGCCCGGGTTCGCAACTCCACGAGCACTCACACAACCTTGATCAGGTGTGCAAGTCTCCGTCACACCATCCCGGATCAGTATGAAATCAATAGATAGCCGCTCACTCACCCCGCGATCTTTTGGCGTGCTCGCGGGAGTTTTCTTGCTGGCTGCCTGCGGCAGCCTTCCTCTGCCGGACAAGCCGCAGCGGCCTATGGTCTACGACTTCGGTCCGGGACTGGCGGCGCCCGTCTCCGCTGTCAGCGGCGCACCTTTGGCGCTGGCGCCGGTGGAAGCGCCAGCCACCCTGGAGGGGCAGGCCGTCACCTATCGCCTGATCTACACTGGTGCCGGGCAGCAACCGCAGCCCTATGCGCTGGCGCGCTGGAGCATGTCGCCTGCGCAGCTCGTAGGTCAGCGCCTGCGCGAAACGCTGGCAGCACAGCGCCCCGTCGTCGGTGTGGGCGAAGGTTTGGCCGGTTTGGAGCTACGAGTTCAACTTGAGGAGTTCAGCCACGTATTCGATGCACCTGGGGTCAGCTATGGCCTGGTGCGCATACGTGCCACGGCCGTCGCGCCGCTGGTGCGCGGCGAGCGCTTGCTTGGGCAGCACACTTTCAGCGCGCGAAAGCCGGCACCGAGCCACGACGCTCCCGGCGGCGTGAGCGCACTCACTCAAGCTACCGACGATGTGGCACAGCAATTGATGCAGTGGCTGGCGCAGTTGCCTGTCCCGACTCGGGCAGAAGTGGCGCCTGCGAAGCGAGAATAGGGACACAAAACCCAAAGATCAGACTGGCAGGAAGGCTACGAACTGCGCCTGTCGTTCACGTTTACCCGCTACCGCCTCACCGTGGATCGACCCCAGGCAGCAGCTCCATTCCGATCCGTTGCCTCAGTTCGCCGTAGCTTATGGGACGTCCGGTACGCGCATTTTCCGAGTTCGGCTGCAAGTGTGCCCAAGCCCGGCCGGTGGTCGCGTCGTAGATCAGCTTGAACAGGTGCGTCGGCACGTGCACGCGGTTGACTCCCACCGTCTGGCCTTTGGTGCCGAACACCGGTCCGGTGATGACGAACACATCTCCCTTGGCGCGAAGTACATAGCGGCGTGTGTCTTGCTCGATCTTGGCCCAGGCACCCTCGTTCTGTTTTTGGTTCTGCGGGACCATGTTCGCCAGCGAAAAGCTCTGTGCCATGGCCGTCGGGTTGGGCATGTCACCGGCAGGCGCCATATGCCCACGAGCATAGCTGGAGCCCTTGTAGTCGCTGAGTTCTGCTCGTTCATTGCGCGGCAGCCGACCTTCTGCAAAATACATGTTGGTACGTTTCTCGTCGGCGTCCTGGACGCTCTGGCGGTTCAGACGCTGGGCCACGTAGACCGGGGTCTTGGTCTCTCCACTGTGCAGGATGGCAAAGGCTTCGTAGCAAAGCTCGCGCTGCATCGGTGCCTTCGGAACCGTTGGCGAGACACCGCCGGCGAAAAACTGTCTGCAGTCTGAAAAATGGGTAGCAATCGCCGAACCGGAATGCTCAAACGAAGGCGTGGACGGCGGCGTCGGCAATGGCACGAATCCGCAACTGGTTGCCTGGATAGAGATTGCGCCAGCGGCGAAGAGCCAGACCGCAGTGCGGCGCAGGGTTGCCGCCAGGCCTCTGGTTGCTGGGATGCTTCGTTTGCGCGGCTTCTTTTTCTTCGGCATGGGAACAGGATGTGAGCCGTCGGAATGACGAATGGGGTGCTGCCATTTATTGAAACCGGCACTTTGCTGCTGTTTGCGCGGCCTTCTCGATTGACTGCTTTAGGTTGGACAAAGTCGCTCAAATTTAGTGAACGCAGTTTCTGGAGTGACCAAGAACGGTCATCCAAATGGTCTAGTATCATTAGCGCGATAAATCGGAGTTACTAGAAGACCGATCCGCATACAGAAAATAACAATCCACCAGGAGGAGTTCACCAATGCCACTGGCTACATCCGCAGTCATCTCATCGACAGCCAGATTACTGACACCTCTCATCAACGATCTGTACAAAGGTGCAAAAAAAATCGGTGCCAGAGGTTTTCAAAAGTGGGAAGAAAAAACTTTTCCGAAAAAACTAGCCCGCAGAATTCGAGCTATTGATGAGGTAAAGACGATTTGGAGCCCAGAGAAAGAAGCCTCGCTCTCGAGTTTTTACTATCCCTCAAGATTGATCGTAGATGGAAACCCGAAACTGGCCACAAGGCTGGCCGAATTGGAGGGAAAAATGCAGTCATAGAGGGAACCGTTGGCCAAGGAAAATCAATACTTCTACGTAACCTCGCCATAGGGGAAATATTGAGTAATGATGCCAAAAGATTGCCGATCTTTATTGAACTGAGAAGCTTGAGCGCCAAACTGACACTACAGCAAGCAATTCTTAAACAGCTGTCAAGTTATGACATTGAATTAGATGAAGATTCTTTAAGTTATTTACAGCGCTCTGGCCGTCTGGCTTACCTTCTCGATGGCTTTGACGAACTCGAGGAGTCGCTTGAGAAGGAGACTCTTCATGAATTGGAATTTCTATCATAGAAGTACCCTGAACTTTTGATAGTTGTCACATCTAGACCAAACAATGCGGTACAAAAAAGTGCCGCCTTCAGAATTATTCCTGTGGCACCCCTTGCATCCGGGGACTACGTCCCCTTTATCAGCAAGCTGGGAATATCTACAACCCAAGCCATTCAAATCAGAGAGGCCATACGAAAAAGCCCAAGCAAGCTAACCAGCCTCATATCAACACCATTAATGTTGACTATGGTGGTAATCGTTTATCAATCAGAGTACGAAATACCCGAAACCCTTCCGGAATTTTTTGATAAATTGTTCCATGTTGTATTCACTCGCCACGACAAGTTAAAGGCAGCCTATTCAAGGAAGCATCACAGCGGTCTCTCTGAGAGGAAACTTCTAAGCCTCTTCGAGGCTTTTTGCTTTATGTCGATGCAGAATAGCTTCACTCGTTCTTTGTCATCAGAACAGTTTGAGAGGGCTTTTAACGATGCGACAGAGTATGCTGAAGATTGCAAGTGCGAGTCGGATAATTTCAAACTAGATCTCACAAAAGTTGCATGCCTAATGATTGAGGAGGGACTTGACACCACGACCTTCCTGCATAAAAGCATTATGGAATACTATGCAGCTTCATTTATTAAACATTCCGCAGACGAAGTAGCTGCACTGTTTTACGCTGAGGTCGCAGAAGATTCGCGGTATTGGTGGGAGGTGCTTGCTTTCTTACGCGAAATTGACAGCTTTCGTTACTGCAAAAACTTTGCCATCCCTGAGAGCAAGATTATCAAATCCAATTATTTCGAGGTCGAAAATCAGAGAACAAATAAATCTTTGGTAAATATTCTCGCAAAGTGCTACCCTGGACTTTGCCTAAACCTCACTCCATCGGATGAAGAAAAGCAACTTCTCAAAGTATCTTCATATGGACCCTTCCGACAGGAAAAGTACTTGGGAATGATAAACTTCTCGACCATGCTGCTAGATCCGATAGAAAAAACCATTCCAGACCCCCTAACATCGAGCGCAGTACGTGAGTTATTTGAAGGCCTGAACATTAAGGAGAAATCGGGCACTAAAATTTACGAACTTCCGGTTTCACTGCTAATAATGAAGCTAGGCGGCGAGCACTTTTGGAAAGCAATTGATGCCTTTCTTAGTAAACTTGACAAGCAATCCGAAGAGGCGCTAAAAGTCATTGAGCAGCAGGAAAAGCGGAAGGCAATCTTTTCGAAAAAACAGGTAATCAAAAAATGGGCCCCGAAAGGCCCGTAATGAAACGGTGCTTTGACAAGTTCATCGTCGGCCTCGGGTATTTGGATGACTGCTGATGAGCAGAAGCCGAGCAGTGACGCGATGACCGCGACCGACAGCAATCGCTGCAAAGCCGTCCCGATCCAAGGCCGCTTCAGCCTGTTATGCATACAACCCACTCATGACCAGCTGCCCAACAGCGCAGCGACCTTGCACTGCTGGGAGGTCAAGGTCGCGCTCTTCTTTGAATCTGTCATTGCCAGGATTTCCGCCGGAGGAATGCTGACAACCAAGTACGGTTCGGTTCTGATGCTTACTGGTTTATCTCCCGCTCCAAGTCCGGCAGGCTCCAGCGATATCAAAGAATCAAAGGCGAAAGTTGGCCAATTCATTCCCGCCGGGGCGGATCATTCAATAGGCTCTTATGGGCAATTGCAGCTAAGCATGTGAAAAAAAGTAGTTCTTTGGCAGGCGGAGGCGCCAGAGAATCGTCACTCACCCCGCCCCAGGTTCTCGTTCGTCTACCTGATCACACACCCGCACGCCAGTCTCCGTTCATTCCGAACCATTGCTACCGCGCTTACGTTCTCGGGCATGGATTTTGCCGCTGTTGCGCAACCACTGGCCAAATTCCCATCAAAGTCAGTGCGCTTGCGGCGAGGGCTGAGTCGTTCGCACAAAGCATAGATGTCACGCGCTACCCTCCGCAGGAGTTGCAACGTCAAGTGAATGCAGAGCACGGGCGCTACGCACATATTGTGAAGACAGCAGGCATCAAGAGCGATTGATCATCAGGCCCTTGTGATCCCGTACGAGCGAAAGAGCTGCATATGCAGATTTCGCCCGGTCGCTCCAAGTCTGACGGACTTTAGAAATCCGAAATGCTCAGACCGATATTGAACACGGTGCGCCGGAAGTTGTAGTCCAGGAGCGTGTCCCCGTACCCGTGGAATATCGAGGCATATAGCCTTAAGCCTGAAAAGCTGTTACCCAGGCCATCGCCCAGAGATCGTGTCCATTCCAGCCTGCCTGAGCCGCGGCGGTTGAAGCCGCTGTAGGTCAGGCGCAGGGTGTTTTGCGAGTCAAGGTTCCAGCGCAAGTTCAAGTCGCCGTGACCCAGGAAGCGGGTGATGTCTGGATTGTTGTCCTTGGCGGCTGTTTCTGAAATACGCTGCCACAGACGCGCCTGCAAGGACCAGGTGTTGTCTTTCTCAAAGCCGGCCATCAGGTAAGCGCGGTTCCAGCTGCGCGAGAGCGGGTCGCTCTGGCCGTTGGAGTGGTGAACGAAGCCCAGACCGGAGTAGCGCCACAGCCAGCCCCCCGGCAACTTTGCCGTGGTGGGGTAGATGTACATCACTTCGGGTTGATGGTCCGTGTTGCGAAACGGGCGCGACAGGCCGCTGTTGAACACCTGCCAGTTGGATTTTTGCGTGTACGCCACCCAAAGCGAGTCGCGTTGCGTGCCGTTGGGCGGAGTCAGCAGTCCGCTGGCGAGCTTGGTGCGAACGGACAGCAAGAGGCTCAGCTCCTGTTTGCCGTAGTCGATCGCGGTGTTGGCGCTGTTGGCTGGATTCTCTGATTTGGGCTGCAGGTTGATGCGGTCGCCCGCGGACAGCGTGACCGTGGTCGGCTGGAATGCGCGCAGGCCGAAGGTGGGGCAGCTGGAGCCCGACTCCAGCTCCCAGAAGCGCGAGGTGTCGGAGAATTGCCGGTCCCGGCAGCCCTGCTCCAGCCCCACTCCCACAATGCCGGAAGAAGCGGTCGGCGAGGGGTGTTCCGAGGCAGGCTGGGCGCTCGCCAACGCGCGTGTGACATTCTGGCGCAGCCCGGTGCCGTCCGCTGGGGCAGCCGGTCGGGCGTTCGGCGATTCGGCCACGGAACGGGCCTTCTCATCAACCACCTGCAGCAACGCTTGCTGGCCACGCGCCCAGTCGTCAAAGCAGTTCAGACGCTCAGCGTCAGGCTTGCTGGTGCACAGTTGCCAAGCCAGGGTGGCCGCTGTGGCAGCCGCAGGTGTAAGTGGCGGAGTTTCCGGCGTGCTGTTTGCCGCGTGGGCGCCAGTCAGACAAGACGCGGCGAAGATCACAACCGCCCAAGCCTTCGGTTGTGAGAAAAGGGTATTTGGGGGCACCTGCATCAGGCACAGTCTGCCGATTGCTCGTCGACGGCGGCCGGTGTGCGGCGTCGAAACATGCCGTAGCCATCCATCAAGAGCACTTGTTCGCCGTGCTGGTTGAACATTTCCCATAAGGTGCGAGTCAGGCCCACATCCGGGCGAGACTTCATCGGGCGCGATTCGGTAATGCGCTGGCGCAGCGTCAGGGTGTCGCCTGGGTAGACTGGTTTCAGCCACTTCAGGCTTTCGAGTCCGGGGGAACCTAGACTGGAAGACTCGTGCAGGAATCCCCGCACCATCAAGGCCATCGCCATCGAGCAGGTGTGCCAGCCCGAGGCGCTGAGCTTTCCAAACATCGACTTCGCAGCGGCCTCTTCATCCAGGTGAAACGGCTGGGGGTCATACTTGCCGGCAAACGCGATCACTTCGTCACGATCAACGGTCGTGCTGCCGATCTCCAGCGTTCTACCGACGGGAAGGTCTTCCCAGAAATACTTGATATTCTTTTGCGGGTGCATGGACATGATGCTCAAGAGGCTCCTGAAACGTCGACAGGCGACATGGTAAGGAAGAAGCTGCAAGCTGTAAGCTGCAAACTGAACTATTGTGCAACGTCATGTGCGTTAGGGTCTTGAGCTATTCTTCAAGGCTCACATGTTGAGGAGACCAAGATCATGAGTCGTTCAGTGCTGTATTACTTTGCCCCGCAAAGCCCCTGGACCTACCTCGGTCACGCTCGCTTTGCAGCTCTTTTGAGGCAGAGTCGGCGCGAAGTGACGGTTCTGCCAGCTGACATGGGTAAAGTGTTTTCTGTCTCTGGCGGCCTGCCGTTGCCTAAACGCGCTCCCCAGAGACAGGCTTACCGCTTGGTGGAACTGAAGCGCTTTTCCGAGCACCTTGGTATGCCGCTGACCGTTCAGCCACGGCATTTTCCCGTAGACGGCAATCCGGCCGCGCTGCTGATTACCGCAGTAGCTCAGCGCGATGGGGCGGACGCCGCCATGGCGCTGACGGGTGCGGTGCTGGCAGCTTGCTGGGCACAGGAGCGAGATATCGCCAACGAGGGCACGCTGCTGGAGCTGTTGTCCGAGTGCGACCTGCCTGATGAACGGCTTGGCCAGTCGCGCGAATCGGCCACTCAGATTCGATACGATGCCCATACGCAGGCCGCCATTGACGAGGGCATATTCGGCGCGCCAACTTACGTGGTCGATGGCGAGCCGTTCTGGGGGCAGGATCGGCTCGACTTCGTCGCCCGCAAGCTGGGGCTTTGATCGTTAAGGATGCCCTGCATAACTCCCTGCGGTCTGTGGCAGCACGGCCTCGGGCGATCCGCTGCGTTGCTTTTCTTGCCAATAGCTGGGCTATTGGCTGCAAAAAGACGCCTTGCGCTTCATCCCGATCCACGCTACCACCGACTCGCGAGGGTTATGCAGGACATCCTTAATTCGCTACTCGCAAGAAGGAGAAAGTTCGAATGGGACAATTCATCAACCTGACATCCGCAGACGGCAAGGCTATTCCGGCCTACGTGGCCGCACCTGCAGGCAAGGCCAAGGGCGGCATCGTGGTCGTCCAGGAGATCTTCGGTCTCAATCAGCACATCCGGGAAGTCGTTGACGGCTACGCGGCCGATGGCTACCTCGCCGTAGCGCCGGCCACCTTCCATCGCGTGCAGCCGGGGGTCGAACTGGGGTACACGGAAGCCGACATGGGCGAGGGTTTCAAGATCATGCAGGCCGTGGGAGCCTTACCTGAACCCGGCGTAATGCAAGACATCCAGGCTGCCATTGACCACGCAGCCAGCACCAGCGGCGGCAAGGTTGGCATTGTCGGTTATTGCTGGGGCGGGCTGCTGACCTGGCGCTCTGCCTGCACGCTGAGAGGCTTGTCGGCTGCGGTGCCCTACTACGGCGGTGGCATGACCACGCCTGAAGAAGCGGCACGCCAACCCCAGGTGCCGGTACTGGCACATTTTGGCGAGCAGGATCAGTGGATCCCGCTAGACAGCGTCGAGGCTTTCAAGAAAGCACATCCGCAGGTCGAGGTCCACGTCTACCCGGCCCACCACGGTTTCAATTGCAACCACCGAGGCGCTTACGATGCCGGGGCCGCCAAGTTGGCCCGCGAACGCACGCTGACGTTCTTTAATAAGCACCTGGTTTCCTGAATCTGCAGTTCAGGAAACAGGCGGCGTAACGGCTGCCGCTGCGTCGCCTCTGAGTTGCCGCTCAGTTACCGTTAGCTACTGCAGTTGCATGTGAGTCGCTGCGGTCGTCGGACAGCGGCGCCGCGTCTTTGCGCAGGAACGTGATCAGTGTATCCAGGGCGCTGGCCGCACCGTCCGCATCCCGCTCACGCAGGCACTCCACGATCTTGCGGCGAAGCGGAAACACGTCCGGTCTGGGGGGCGTCGGCAGCACATGCGTCATGCGTTCCCGCAAAACGGTGGTCATGGTTTGAGCCATGAGCCTCAACGCCTGGTTGTGGCCCGCCAGGGCGATCGCCGAGAAGAAGTTCGCTGTAGCCTCTATGCGATGCGGCAGGGCGTCGTGCCGCTGGTGCTGCTCGATCTCATTGGCGGCCACTTCGATGGCATTGATCTCCTCCGCCGAGGCGCGCTCACAGGCCAGCCTCAGTAGCGTGCCGTAAAGCGTGCGGTAGGCCTCGTCGATGTCTGCCGTGCCGAGTTGGCCCTCCACCACCAGCTTGCGCAGTGATTCCGCCAGCATCATGTAGGCGCCCTTGTAGAACACCAGTGCATGATCGGCCGAATCGGCGCCCATGTGTTTGACTTCGCCGATAAATATCGTGTGGTCCCCCGCCTCATGGCGTGCATGAACCTGGCATTCGAAGCTGGCAAGGCAGCCGTCAATGAGTGGTGTGCCGAGCGGGCCGGCGCGCCAGTCGACGCCCTCGAACTTGTCGACAATTTTGGATGCAAATCGACCTGACAACGCATCCTGACTCTGCGACAAAATGTTGATGGCGAAAGTCTCTGCCGACATGAACTGCCCCAGCAAGCTGCTCGCGTTGCGCAGGCTGAACAGCACCAGTGGCGGCTCCAGCGAGACCGAGCTGAAGGAGTTGCAGGTCAAACCCAGCGGTTGTCCGTCGGCAGTGTTGGTCGTGATGATCGCCACCCCGGTAGGGAAGCAGCCCAGCAGTTGGCGGAACCGCTTCGGATCAATGGGCTCGATAGGCTGAACGGATGTGCTCATGGTGTCGGCGTCCCCTGGCGCTTGAATAATTGAACGATATTGCCTTCAGGATCGCGCAGCGACATGACCGCGCCATGAGACCCCATGTCTCGCGTGCCCAGCACCTCGCCACCCGCAGTGGCAACCCGCTCTGCCGTCGCCGAGAAGTCTTCCACCTCGAAGACCATCACGACGCCGGAGGTCGCCGGAGTGGCCTCCTCGCGGCATGCCAGTGCCACGCTCGTGTTGCCCACGCCGTACTGGATCCAGCGATCCTTGTCACGGAACTTGAGCTGCAGCCCCAAGGCTGATTCGTAGAAGTTGTGCAGTTCGGCTGGCCGCTCGGCCACGACGAACACGTTTTGCAGGCGTTTTGGCGATTCCATGAGGTGGCTTGCTGAGCGATGTTGACTGTTCGATACAAAAATCAGGCGCCGTTCGCGCGATTTTTTCGTCGTCGTTGTAAAGATTGACCAGCGATGCCTTCAGGAAGCCGCCATCGACGACGATGTCCTGTCCGTTCACATAAGCGGATGCTTCGCTGGCCAGAAATGCCACAGCCCCTGCGACATCGGCCGGTAAACCAAGACGCCGAGCCGGAATTCGGGAGGTGCGCAGTCGCACGGTATCTTCGTCCCGGTAATGCACCTCCGACAGGGGCGTGCGGATCATGCCGGGGCTGACCGAGTTGGTGCGAATGCCCCGCGGTCCCCATTCCACAGCCATCTGGCGGGTCAGGGCTTGCAGCGCTGCCTTGGTGGGTCCGTAGGCGCCCACACGAGTAGATACCTGGGCGGCGATGGAGGTCACATTGATGATGCTGCCGGCATGCCGCTCAAACATCATGGGCACCAGCGCTTGAGCGCAGAGCAGCGCGCCACGCAGGTTCACCTGAAAGATCCGGTCCCACAGGGCGATGGGCAGATTCTCCAGGCCCACCGGAGCGGCACTGATGGCGGCATTGTTCACCAGCACATCACAGCGGCCGTAGTGGGTACGCGTCAGCTCGGCCATGGCCGCAATCGACTCGGGGTCGGCAATGTCGCAATGCACGGAGAGCACACCGTCAGATTCGGTGGCCTTGGCCGGGTAGCTGATATCGACCTGCACCAGTTGTGCGCCCATGGCTTGCAAGGACTGGCACATGGCCAGACCCAGGCCGCCGGAGGCTCCGGTGACTACGGCCACCTTGCCCTTGAGGGCGTTGCTGTCAAAAGAGGGGGGTGTCGTCATCGGAGCAGAGAATGGGGCGGCGGTGCAGCGCCCGCCGCGAGGTTGATTACTTGTCTTTCAGGTCGGTAGTCTTGGCAAGACCTTGCCAGATAACCGCATCGGCTTTGATCGATTCGGCAAACTGAGCGGCCGTGCGAGCCGGTGGAACAATCATGTTCTGTGCTTCAATCTTGGGCCGTACTGCATCGCTTCGCTGGATGCGGTTGATCTCCGTGGCCAGGCGGTCAATGATCGCCTGGGGCGTGCCCTTCGGAGCGAAAATGCCATACCAGCCGTCAGCGTCGAACTTGTAGCCTTGCTCGGTCAGCCGCGGCACGTCTTGCGTGGCTGGCCAGCGTTGGGATCCGGTGGTTCCCAGCGCATTCAACCTGCCTTCACGGATGTGCGGAATGGGCGAGGCAATGTCCGTGAATCCGACAGGTACGTTGTTGCCGATCAGATCAGTCACTTCCTGGGGGATGCTCTTGTACGGCACGTGCGCCATGTCAAGACCATATTTGGCTTTGATGCCTTCCATCGCCAGGTGACCTGACGAGCCTGTGCCCCACGAGGCGTAAGCCAGCTTGCCGGGGTTGGCCTTGGCATAGGCGATCATGTCGTTCAGGTTCTTGAAGCCCGTCTTGGGGTTCGCCACCAACAAGATGCCCGCAGCGCCCACCTGGGCGATTGGGATCAGATCCTTTTCTGGGTCATACGGCATCTTGGAATTGATGACCGGATTGATCAAAATGGCCGAAGATGGTGCAAATAGCAGGGTGTAGCCGTCGCCAGCGGCTTTGGCGACCATGTCGGAGGCGATCATGCCGTTAGCGCCGGGCTTGCCGTCGACCACGACGGGTTGCTTGAGAATTTCGCTCAAAGGTGTGGCGATGAGGCGAGCAAATATGTCGCCACCGGCACCAGCTGCGCTGGGAACCACCAGCCGGATCGGCCGATTGGGCCAATTGTCGCTCTGTGCCTGAGCCGGAGCAGTGGCGCCTAGGGAGGCCAGCACGAGGCTGCTCAATAGGGCGAGTCGGCGTGTGATCGAACGGTTGGTCATGTTTGTCTCTCTGTGATGCATAGATTCAATGAAAAGTCGGACTCAGTGGTCCGACCGGTCGGCAACGGTGCCTGTTCAGGCAGCGGCTGCGGCGGCAGGCTGCTGCTGGCGATTGACTTCCTTCTGGATCGCCGGAATGATGGTGCTGCCCCACAATTCGATCTGCTTGAGCATAGTCTTCTGGTCGAAGTCGCCCAGCTGCGTTTGCAAAGCGATGTGCTTGGGTTTGAGGATGCTGATCTCTTCCAGCATCTTGTCGATCACCTGGTTCACCGAGCCAACGGGCAGATTCTGGCGAAGCTGCTCCATGGAGGGGTCTGTTGGCGACGGTACTTCCTTCACCATGTAGCCGTCGTCCGATTGCGCACGACGGAACTTCAGGCTCTCGGAGATGCGGCGCTGGAAGCGTGCGCAATCGAGATACGAGTCAATCTCCGATTGATTGTCGGAGGCGTATGCACAGCGGAGGAAACCGAACTTCACGTCGCGATCAAGATCGGCGCCATTGTCCTCGGCCACCTTTTCCAGGCGTCCACGCAGCTCGGTCACGGCCTGGGTGCCGTTGAGCAGCGCCGTCACGAACAGGTTGTAGCCTTCGCGTACGCCGCGACCGAGGGCAACCGGGTTGCCGGAGGTCACCCAGATGGGCGGCATGGGCTTTTGCACGGAGCGCACGGCTACGGAGCTGGGGAGCAGTTGCAGGAACTTGCCGTTGTACTCCACAATCTTTTGCGTCAGACCTTTTGGAATGATGTCGAGAAATTCGTTATAAACAGCGCTTGCGTCTTCCAGTTTCACGCCAAAACGCTCGAATTCGAACTCTTGGTAACCTGAGCCAACGCCCAGCTCCAGGCGGCCATTGGAAACGGTGTCCACGAAGCCGACTTCAGCCAGGAAGCGGGCGGGGTGGTAGAGCGGCAAAATGCACACGCCGGTACCAAGACGGATGCGGGTCGTCTTGGCTGCCATGTGCGCAATCATCATCAGCGGAGATGGCGACAGCGAGTAGTTGTTGAAATGGTGCTCCGCGTACCAGGCATTGCTGAAACCCGCCTGCTCGGCGACAACTGTCTGCTCGATGGAGTTTTGAATAACCTGCTCGGGGCTCTGGTGGTAGCCGCGCTGCTGGGCCAAGATGAATACGCCGAAATCCATATACTCTCCGTAAATGAGTGCGCTTTGAGGTGGAGCAAATTCTAGGGAGACAATGCGGTTTCTTTGTCACGAAAACTGGAGTTGTGAACTGCATGAATTGGAGTAGTCATGGATAGATTGCGAGCCATGGAGCTTTTCTTGTCCATCGCACAGACTCAGAGTTTTTCGGAAACGGCGCGGTCTTTCGGCATATCTGCCACGGCTGTGTCGCGAATGATCACCGACATTGAGAAGGGGTTGAACGTCAAGCTGCTGTTGCGCTCCACCCGGCAGGTCGTGCTGACGGAATCTGGTCAGGAGTACGCGCGCCAGCTGGAAGGCATCCTTTGGCAAATCAAGGAGCTAAGGACCAACATCATCGCCATCAGCAACGCCCCGCAGGGTTTGCTGCGTGTGCATTCCCGGATGATGTTCGGGCTTGGGGTGCTGCCGCCCCTCATCGCTGACTTTCGCAAGCTTTACCCAGAAATACACATCGAGCTGACCTTGGCGGAATCGCAGGCAGACTTACGGCGCAGCCAGATTGACATTGATTTCCGCATCTCACCCCCGGTAGAGGCGGGCGTCAAGCGCCGCATGCTGTTCCAAAGCAACCGCTATCTGGTGGCATCGCCTGCCTATCTGGCGACAAAACCTCCTCTTCAGCAGCCCGCAGACATCTTGGCACATGATTGTCTGGGCTATCACCTGCCAGGCAGCGAGTACACATGGCTCTTCAAGCAGGACGAGCAACTCCAGACCGTAGCCTTCAAGCCTCGGCATGTCAGCAATAGTGGCATTGCACTGCTTGAGTTTGCGCGGCTCGGGGAGGGTCTGGCGTTACTGGAGGATTACACCGTCCACAACGATATTCTTCTTGGGCGGCTCGTTCGCGTGCTGGGCGACTATCGCATCACGAACACGGGATTTGGTCAGGGTATGTTCGCTACCATCTCCGATACACCGATCGTGCCAGCGAAAATTCGCTTGTTTCTCGACTTCGTGGCGGAGCGCGTGGCGGGCCCTGAACTTAGGTTCAAGGCATACAGCAGAACCGGTGGGATCCTGCCGTCGGTTTCTTGATCACATGGTGAACTACAACTGCAGTTGGCATACCGGTCGGGCTATGCCTTGAAAACCGAGGCCGCTCAGTTTAAGCACGCCGCCATCCATGGGCCCGGATGCAGTCAGTCGCCCGCTGTCGCTAATGGTGGTCACAAAAAGGTCGCTCATGTCCGGTCCGCCAAAACATACAGCAGACGGGTGCTTGACCGGCAGGTCGATCAGGTGTGTGGCTTTCCCCGATTCATCAAAGCGCGCTAGTTTTCCTGTGCGCACCAATGCGGTCCATAGTCCGCCCTGGGTGTCAAAACAGCAGCCATCTGGCCCGGAATCGTAGGTAACGGTATCTAAAAATACCTTTTTGTCGGTCAACGCGCCGTCTTCGGTCAGGTTATAGGAATAGATGCACCGTGCCTCGCTGTCAGCGACATGCAGCCGCCCCGTGGTCGGACTGACGCAAGGGCCATTGGTGATTGCTAGCCCGGTGTCGAGCTTGTGCAATTGCAAATTGGGATCCAGCCGATACAACCCCCCAGCGGGGCTTCGCCCGGTTCACGAAAAATGTGCATCGTACCGGTCAAAAAGCTGCCATCTGGCAGGGAAATGCCGTCATTTAAGCGCAAATGCGGATGGGAGCAGTCAATATCGGCCAGTATGCGCAATTTGCCTAGGTTCAAGGCGGCGATCTGCTCCTTCAAGCTCAGAATGATCGAGCCATCTTGGTTAAAGGCAAAGGAACCCAGCGGCGCCGGTGCTTCATGCTGTTCCAGGAGGGCGCCGGTGTCGGGATCCAGCGCCAGAATGAGCCCTGCGCGGCAGTCGAGCAGCCAGAGCTGCTGCCGGAACCATACAGGGCATTCTCCCAGGGCAGTTTTTAATTCACCCAGGCGCTGAATTTTCATTGGTTTGCCTTCGTAATATAGAAAAAATGTAATCACCGAGGGGCAGTGGCACTTACTTAAGGATGCCCTGCATAACTCCCTGCGGTCTGTGGCAGCACGGCCTCGGGCGATCCGCTGCGTTGCTTTTCTTGCCAATAGCTGGGCTATTGGCTGCAAAAAGACGCCTTGCGCCTCATCCCGATCCGCACTACCACCGACTCGCGAGGGTTATGCAGGGCATCCTTAAGACAGATTCAGGACCATCGTGGATTTTTTTGTAGGAGCGGCTTTAGCCGCGATGATCCCCGAGCGCGTGATGCCTTTGTGGAAGCGCTGCCGATCGCGGCTAAAGCCGCTCCTACAAAGTCAGAATCTGTCCAAGTGCTTGTATTTTTTTTAAGTAAGTGTCCTCTACCCTTGGGAACGTTACGCTACGTCATTTTTCTCGGCAGATTACTTTTGTTTTTGTAAAGCACTCTGGCGGAATAATAGGTAATCGGTTGAGTTTGGGTGCCTAGAATAAATTTGGAGGCGCTCTACGAGAATTGAGCGCAGCTTTTTTGGTTGAATCTGAGTAGGGCCGAGGAATGCAGACTGTTTTGATCACTGGGGCCGCATCCGGCATTGGGCGCGATACGGCACGCCTGTTCGCCAGATCGGGCTGGCAATGCGTGCTGGTCGATCGGAACGAAACGGCGTTGTCTGAGGTCGGGAAAAGCCTGCCGGCACCAGCCGGCGCGGCTCACTTGCTGCGAGCCATTGATCTGACCGACAGCGCGCAGATCGCCTCGCTGGGCGGCAACCTGCCACCGCTGGACGCCATTCTCAACAACGCTGGTATGACCGAGCCCTCCACGCTGCCTCTGGTTGAGCAGGGAATGGAGCAACTGAATCGCCTGCTCGCCTTGAACCTCGCGGCACCTGCAGCGGTGGTGGACGCTTGTGCTCACCTGCTTCGCCCCGGAGCTCGTATCGTGAACGTGGCATCCGGTGCCGGCCTGGCAGCCATTCCATGGCGCGGTGCCTACAGTCCCAGCAAAGCGGGGCTCATCGCCCAGACCTTCGCACTTGCGAAAGCGCGCCCCGACTTGTGCGTGACAGTGCTGGCTCCTGGGTTTGTTCGCACGGAACTGGTTGAGGGGCTGATCCAGGCCGGGCGCCTCAAGTCGGAGAGCGCGGTCGCCAAGATTCCACTTGGACGCATGGCCGTTCCTGCAGAAATGGCAAACGCACTGTTCTTCCTGTCCAGCGCGGGCGCCAAGCCACTCAGTGGTCAAATCCTGGCGTTGAACGGCGGCTCTTCGATCTATGGAGGTAGCCAGCCTTTCGCCCCCGCCAAGCTTGAAATGCTGGCACAAGACCTGCCGATGAAACTGGAAATCGTCGGAGCAGGCACTGCACCGTGGCAAGCTTCATTGAAAGAGCCTGCGGCAGACGCGCACTATGAGGCCTGTCTCGACCTCTCGGCGTTGTCCGCACCTGCCAATGGCCTGGTCGGCGCAGTGCATGCGGCCGCGAAGCGATTCGCCGGTTCTTATGCCCAGCAGGCAAGCCTGACGCTCGTCTTGCCTTCAGGTTCATCTGCTCGGTGGCAAGATGCTGGAGACGCGGCCGCTGCGCGCATGCTCGTGTCCACGTTGGCCTGCGAGTGGGGTGGCCGAGCATTGCGCATCAACGCCTTGGAAGTGCCAGAAGACGGAGTTGAAGAGTTTTTGAGGTCATCTGAGGCGCATTCCCTGCTGCGCTATGTCTGCGGCGCTGCCGCCCAGTACCTGACGGGCCAGACCCTCGTGTGCCACCCTACCTCAATGAGGTCGGCATGACGGGGCAACGTCCTGACAACATGAGTGAAGCCGATCGCGCTCAAATCAAGGAGTTTTTCATCAGGGAGCGCGGCTACTGGCGCCCCTGGACAGACACCATGCTGCAAGCCTGCCCAGGCTTTGTGGAGCAGTACGCGCACTATGCGGGCTACCCGGCACGCACGGGCCCCCTGTCGCCGCGCATGGTGGAACTCATCTATGTCGCCCTGGACAGTTCTTCGTCCCACCTGTTTGCCAGCGGCCTGCAAACCCACATGCGGCGGGCCATTGAAGTGGGTGCAACCCAGTCCGACATTTTTGATGTGTTGCACCTAGTGGCAATTCAAGGGGCAGCCAGTGTTTGCCAGGCAGCGAACATACTGGCCGAGTGCAGTGGCCTGCACGCGGAAGAGGCGTTGGATGAGCGATTGCAGGCACGCATCAACCAGCTCCCCGAGGAGCACGCGCTGAGTTTGCTCTCAATCGCGCGCATGGATCCTGGCTACGCGGAGGCGCTACTTGATTTGGTCGAGTATGGTCGCCCGGCCGCTGGTGGATTGACCCCCTCAGAGCGTAGCCTGGTTCAACTGGCCTTGCACGCCTGTTTTACCGCCTTCAACCCCGAAGCGACGCGGCAGATCATCGTGGCAGCCCTGGCGCAGGGAGTCAGCCGGGCAGAACTGCTTCAAGCCATTCAGCTGGGTGCACATCTTTCCGTTCACGGTACGGCGCTTGGTGCCGACACCTTCCGAGCTATTTCGCAGCCACCCGCACCCTCACCTGAATCCTGAGCCTATCGAGTGTCCTGAGTTGTAGGAGCGACTTTAGTCGCGAATGGTCACTTCCCTAGCCATGGGCATTCGTGCCAAAGAAGAACCCTGGTGCGGAAAAGCCTCCTCCAGTGAGTCCAGCAGCGCATTCAGCGCAGCGCTGTTGTGGCGCCGTTGGGCGTAGGCTGCATACAGCCATACGTCCTGAGGAATAAATCGCTCCAGCACCGGCTTGAGCGCGCCACGCTGCAGGTGCGGTTCCAGCGCGACCCGAGCCATGTAGATCACCCCCAGATCGTGTAGCGCCATCGTCACCAAGGGGGCCATGCTGGTGGTTTCCACGTGAGGCTGCAGGGGCAACTCGAAGCATCGCGTGCCGTCAATGAAGGGCCAGCGAGGTGCTTCGCCTGGTTGAAAAGCAGTCAGTGTGCGGAGCGAAGCCAGATCCCTTGGGTGCTGCGGTTCCCCGTGCGCCGACCAATAGGCTGGAGTTGCTGCCACGGTGCGCTCAATGAGCATGATCCTGCGCACGATAAGGTTGGCGTCCGGCACTTGTCCCACACGCAGGGCGATGTCCACCCCCTCGTCGGCCAAATCCACCACGCGGTCAGTCACGTTCAGATTGAGCGACACGGCGGGGTAACGAACCAGAAAGCGTGAGAGCAATTCAGGTAGTGGCGACTGCATCAGGGCGTGCGGCGCGGTGACTGTGAGGCGGCCGCTGGGCGTGTTTGCCCTGTCGTGCATTTCGCCCTCTGTCATCTGAACAAGCTCCAGCACCGGTCCTGAGCGCTGGTAAAGCAGTTGGCCCGCGTCAGTCAGCGAAACCTTGCGTGTGGTGCGATTGAACAGGCGAACACCGAAGCGCTTCTCCAGCGCGGCCACATACTTGCTCACGTTGGCTGGCGACATATCGAGAGCGCGGGCAGCCGCGGAGAAGCTGCCGCGACGCGCGACTTCACGGAAAGTTTGGATCAGGTCGAGCGAGTCCATGCTGAAGATTGTTTCTCAAAAGGAAAGAGTCCTATTCACGCTGAGTGGTTTTTCATCGCTTCGATAAGGCGGAAACTACGTCTCACGGAGTCAGCAAGCTCATTTCAGCAAAGCATCTCCGCAGCGAGTCCGGGTTAACAAGAAGACGTGGGCTCAAGAAACGGAAGCTGCAAACCATGCAGTCTCCAGCTGCATGAACTTAAAGGAAATTACCATGCAAACCAAGAATATCACTATCGCAACTGTATTGGCCACTGCCTTGGCAGGAAATGCTTTTGCTTTCCAACCAGTTTCCGGTGAAGGCCCTCTGTTCCAGAGCGACGCCGTGACGGTAAGCACTGTCAGCCGCGACGCTGTGCGCCAAGAGGCAGTTGCCAATCCACCTGCGTCAGGCACGAACAACGCTGTGGCCGCAGTGATCCAGGCTCCCAGTCAAGTGACCCGTGCCGCAGTTCGCGAAGACATTCGTAATGCCATGTCTCATGGCTACGCCGTGAAAAGCGGCGAAATGAGCTGATGATCAAGGCGGCCCTCCGAGGCCGTCTAAATAAAAAAACGAGATGCAAGGCATCTCGTTTTTTTTGGCGAGCAGGGAGGCGGTCATCGCCACTTTCCCGAGAATCGCGGAGGGCAAGCGAGTCAGCGTCGCCAAGTCTGCTTCATGCCTTCATCGCCCGGTTCGCGAAATGTAGCGCTTGCGCAAGAATATCGTGATAACCCCCAATGCCACAGCAGCCATGAGGCCGAACACTACCCACATGGCGCCAGTGCTGTGGATCCACGGCAAGTGATCGAAGTTCATGCCGAAAAATCCCGTCATCAGGTTCAGCGGCAAAAAAACAGCCGTCACAGCGGTGAGTGTGCGCATGATGTCGTTGGTGCGATGGCCTTGCGCGGAAAAATGAATCTGCACCACCGTCTCGGCTGACTGTTCTAGCCTTCGGGCATGGTGCATCACTCGGTCGATGTGTTCCATGACATCGCGCGCCCTGGCAACCAACTGGTCCCGCTGAGCTTGAGCTGTAGCTACATCGGGCGAAAAGTTTGAAAGTGGAAGCTCGCGCACCGTGTCGAGCCATTCCTGCATGGCATCGTGCTGTTCCTCGCATAAGTTTTCCAGCAGATGCAGCTGTCGCCGGGCCTCCATCAAAGCTTCCCAGTTGGTGAACCGTGAACCGGGGCGGATCAGATCAGCCTGAGTTTGCTCCAGGTACGCCGTCAAGTCCTTTCGCAGGTCGAGGTAGCTGTCGACCATGGAGTTGATCATGCGCAGAGACAGATCCGCCGGGCTGGCGGGTAGGCGTGAACGGGCGCCCACTGCGTCAATACTGAGCTTGGCGTCGGACAGGAAGCGCTTCACATAGCTGTTTGCGATCAGGCAGCCAGGCGGATGCACGCTCACCAGCAAGCGATCAAAAATGGCGAAGCCCACCGCCCGCGAGTTGATGCGCGAGAAGGCGAGGGGCACCCCACTGGCCTTGCGCGGGCGGGGGGTGAAGCCATGGTTGTGATGGGGGTTGACAGCCGCCTCGCCGTCAAAGTCTTGTTGCACTTCGGCCTGCGTTGCCAGGCGGCGAAAAACCACCAGGTCGTAGACCGAGGTGGAGTCATAGTTCGAGGGATGCTGCTCGCTCGCCAGGTCCTTCCAGTGCAGATCGAGGAGGGCCGAACCTCCCAGGCGCTGTGCAGCCTCTTGCAGAAGAGTCTGGTGAAGCGGCAATTCGGCGCGTTCTAGAAAAACCCAGATGAAGCCGTCGCTCGGCGCGCTGGCGGGAAACTCATCCAGAAAGCGCAGAATATCCGCAGAAAATTCCAGGATGTGCACGGCAGGCTGTACGGTTAGTCTCGAAGTGGTTACTGCTTCTGGAGCAACCGGGCGGCGTCGCGAGCGAAATAGGTCAAGATGCCGTCCGCACCGGCGCGCTTGAATGCCAGCAGGCTTTCCATCATCACGGCATCATGATCCAGCCAGCCGTTCTGGGCAGCGGCCTTCAGCATCGCATACTCGCCGCTTACCTGGTAGGCAAACGTCGGCACACGGAACTCGTCCTTCACTCGGCGAACAATGTCCAGGTAAGGCATTCCAGGCTTGACCATCACCATGTCGGCGCCTTCCTGCAAATCAATCGCAACCTCGCGAAGCGCCTCATCCGTGTTGCCAGGATCCATTTGATAGACCTTCTTGTCGCTCTTGCCGAGGTTGGCGGCAGAGCCCACGGCGTCACGAAACGGCCCGTAGAACGCACTCGCGTACTTGGCGCTGTAGGCCATGATGCGTGTATGAATGTGCCCTTTGGCCTCCAGCGCCGCGCGAATGGCCCCGATGCGGCCGTCCATCATGTCACTGGGGGCCACGATATCGACACCTGCCGCGGCCTGGGTCATTGCCTGCTTGACCAGCTGGCTGACTGTTTCGTCGTTGAGAATGTAGCCGGTACGATCCAGCCAGCCGTCCTGGCCATGGCTGGTGTAAGGGTCCAGCGCCACGTCCGTCATGATGCCCAGTGAGGGAAACTGCTTTTTCAATTCCCGTACCACGGTAGGAATCAAGCCCTTGGCATTGACCGATTCACTGCCCTTTTCGTCCTTGCGCTTGGCGTCAATCACGGGAAACAGCGCCATCACCGGAATGCCCAATGTGACGCACTCTTCTGCCACGGGCAATAACTCGTCCAGCGAAAGACGTTCAACGCCAGGCATCGAGGCCACGGCCTGACGGCGCTTCTTGCCTTCCAGCACGAAGACGGGATAGATCAGATCGTTGGCGGTGACAGCATGCTCACGCACCAGACGGCGGGTGAAATCGTCATGACGCAGGCGGCGCGGCCGGTTGGCGGGGAAGGGGGCAGGAGGAAAGGTCATACTGAAAATTGTGCCACTCTTGTGATGTGAGTGCGCGCCCACATTCTCTGCAAAGGGCCCGAGATTTACGGGACTTGTTGTTTTGAGTTCGAACTTTTGTTGTATATTTGTGCTGGGCAGTTTACTGTCCGCCCGCTTTTCCTCCCTGAGCGGGTGCCTGGCTGTTGATGCAGGCAGGTTTTTCACCCTGGCCCTGGTGGCCGGGGCTTTTTCATGAGCGCTCAGCATGCGCACTCTTGGGAGCGCCCCCTGACTGGCGTCCGCTTCCTGGAAGTAAGGCTATGTCCGGAAGCATGGGTATCGCCGCTACACTTGTCCCTATGCTCTGGATCAAAGCACTGCACATCGTCTTTGTTGCGAGCTGGTTTGCCGGCTTGTTTTATCTGCCTCGCATCTTCGTCAACCTCGCCATGGTTCCGCCCGGCTCGGTGGCCGAGCGTGCGCGGCTACTGCTCATGGGGCGCAAGCTCTATCGCTTCATGAGCTTGCTGGCCTTTCCTGCGGTGGCGCTGGGCCTATGGTTGTGGCTGGGCTATGGGATCGGCATGGGGCCGGGCAACGGCTGGATGCACGCCAAGCTCTTGATCGTGGTCCTGCTCATCGGCTACCACCTTTGGTGCGGCAAACTGTTGCGTGATCTTGAGGGTTCTAAAGCTCTGCGCGGTCACGTGTGGTTCCGCTGGTTCAACGAGGCGCCCGTGCTGATGCTGCTTGCGGCCGTCATTCTCGTCGTGGTCAAGCCGTTCTGATCACGCATAGTGTGGAACGTCACAAATCTGCCGCGCGCCCCCTGGCACTGCTTTATGCGGCGCTGATTGTCTACGCTAGCCTCTATCCGTTCACCGGATGGCGAGACCAGGGGCTGACACCCTGGGCCTTCATGGCGGCTCCGTGGCCGCAGTACTGGACGCGCTTCGACATCATCGCCAACGTAGCGGGCTACGTGCCGATGGGTTTTCTCCTCACGTTGGCGCTCCTGCGTGCGCGTTGGCGCTGGCCGGCCATGTTGCTGGGCTTCCTGGCGGCGGCGCTACTGTCTTTCGCAATGGAGTCACTGCAATCGTACCTTCCCTTCCGTGTCGCCTCCAACCTTGATTTCGGGCTGAATGCCGCGGGCGGAGCGCTGGGTGCTCTAACAGCCTACGTACTAGAGCACCTGGGGGCCATTGACACTTGGCGCCGTTTCCGCGCCCGTTGGTTCGTTCGTGATTCGCGCGGTGCGCTGATCCTGCTGGCGCTGTGGCCGGTAGGCCTGTTGTTTCCGGCGCCGGTGGCTTTCGGCCTCGGACAGGTCTATGAACGACTTGAAGAAGCCCTGTCGCGGATGCTGGAAGACACGCCGTTCCTGGAATGGATCCCGCTGCGCGAGCTTGACCTGCAGCCCCTGTTGCCAGGGGTGGAGTTGATCTGCGTGGCATTGGGGGGGCTGGTTCCGTGCCTGTTGGGCTACACGGTGATCCGCGATACCGGGCGGCGTGCGCTGTTCGCGCTGTCTGCGCTGGCCGTCGGGGTGCTGGTGTCGGCGCTTTCGGCGGCGTTGACATGGGGACCCCTGTACGCTTGGGCCTGGGTCAGTCGGCCAGTAGAGTTGGGGTTGCTCCTGGGCGCTTTTTCAGCATTGACGGCCCTGGTCGTGCCTGCCCGCGGCTGCGTCGCGCTGCTGATGCTGGCCCTTCTGGTGCAAGTGGTGCTGCTCAATGCCTCCCCCGAGAGCGCCTACTTCGCGCTCACCTTGCAAAGCTGGGAACAGGGCCGTTTCATTCATTTTCATGGCTTGGCCCAATGGATAGGCTGGCTCTGGCCGTACGCGGCATTCGTTTACCTGCTAACCCGGCTGGGTCGATCGAAGGAATAACCCGCATGGAGGCGCCCAACGCGGCGCGATCCTAAAATCCCGCCATGACCGCTTCCAATTCCCCAGCTCCTTCCGCTCCCCCTTCTTACTATCGCCATCACGTCTTCTTTTGCCTCAACAAGCGCGACAACGGCGAAGCCTGCTGCGCTGACTACGACGCTCAGGGAGCGTTCGACCATTGCAAGATGCAGGTCAAGAAAGAGGGGCTTGCTGGCCCGGGAAAGGTGCGTGTCAACAAGGCCGGATGCCTGGATCGTTGCGCAGGCGGCCCCATCGCAGTGGTGTATCCTGAGGGTGTCTGGTACTCCTACGTCGACAAAGCTGACATCGATGAGATCATCGAATCACATCTGAAGAACGGCGTAGTGGTAGAGCGCCTGCTGACGCCGCACGACGTCGGTCGTTGATTTTCCCTGTCCGCAGGTTCCGGTTTACAAGCAAGTAGGCGTGCTCCGGGGGTGCCCGGCCGACTTGCCAAACTGCTATACTTTACGTAGCTGAATGAACGCCCAGACCCAATCGCTGACCCTTTCCGGCCCTGCTGGCGCCATTGAGGCGTCGCTCGACATGCCGGCCCCCGAGCTATTTGCATCCCCTCTGGGCACTGCCGTGGTGGCCCATCCGCACCCGCAATTTGGCGGCACCATGACCAACAAAGTGGTGCAGACCATCGCCCGCGCCTTTGTTCAATGCGGCTGGCGCGCTTTACGCTTCAATTTTCGGGGAGTAGGCGCCAGTTCCGGTGTTTACGACCAAGGGCGCGGCGAGTTGGAGGATCTTCTGGCGGTCGTGCAAGCTCAGGCGCCCGTGGGTGAGCCGCTGGCTTTGGCCGGTTTTTCATTCGGCGCGTTCGTGACCTCGCATGCTGTCGCTCGCTTGTCCTCTGTGCGCCCAGTCTCCAGCGTTGTGCTGGTGGGCACGGCGGTCACGCGTTTTGAAGCTGCTCCCGTGCCGGCTGATTTGCATCCGAAAACTTTAGTCATTCACGGCGAGCACGACGACACGGTGCCCCTGGCTGCCGTGCTTGATTGGGCTCGGCCGCAATCGCTGCCGATCACTGTGGTGCCTGGCGGCGAACATTTTTTTCATGGCCAACTGCCGCTGCTCAAGACTCTGGTTGCACGCCATGTGCGTGCCTGAGGTGGTTTTCATATTTTTTTGCGCGAATTCCTTTTCATGACTCGATTTTTCAAGGCGCTCGCCGCGCTGGTTTTCTCCGGCGCCACACTTGTTTCAGTTGTCCAGGCGCAACCATTGCCTCAGCCGCCAGAGATTGCGGCCAAGTCATGGTTGGTCATGGATGTGTCTGCAGGGCAAATCCTGGCCTCCAAGGACATCGATTCTCCGGTCGAGCCTGCCTCGCTCACGAAGCTGATGACCGCTTATCTGGTGTTTGATGCGCTGCGCACCAAGAAGGTCACCCTGGCGCAAACGCTGCCTGTCAGCGAACGGGCCTGGAAAATGCCTGGTTCCCGCATGTTCATTGATCCCAAGATGCAGGTGCCCGTCGAAGACCTCATCAAAGGCATGATTGTTCAATCGGGCAACGATGCCACCATGGCCCTGGCCGAAGGCGTGGGCGGCACGATTGAGCGCTTCGTCCAGTTGATGAACGACCAGGCCAAGGCCTTGGGCATGAAGAACACGAGCTACAGGAACGCTGAGGGCTTGACCGAAGCCGGTCACACCACCACAGCGCGCGACCTGTCCATACTTTCAGTGCGTTTGATGCATGACTTCCCTGAGTATGTGCATTACTACTCCATCAAGAAGTACCACTACCCCGGAACGCCTGCCAGCAACGACACCAACCGCAATCTCTTGCTCCACCGTGATCCCACGGTAGACGGCTTGAAGACCGGGCATACCAATGCCGCGGGCTACTGCCTGGTGGCCACTGCCAAACGTGATTTTCCAAACATGAGTGGCCGGCGTCTGCTGTCGGTCGTGCTGGGTGCCTCCAGTGAAAGTGCGCGTGCCAACGAATCGCAGAAATTGCTCAATTGGGGTTACACGGCCTATGAAGGCATCAAGCTCTTTGACGCGGGTCAGGCCGTTGCCAATCCAAAGGTGTGGAAAGGTAAGGCCAGCGAGCTCAAGCTGGGCCGCACGGAGCCGATCATCGTCGCGGTGCCGGCAGGTACTGCGGCGCAAGTCAAGACAGAAATAGCCCGCCCTGAGCCGTTGGTGGCTCCCTTCAAGCAAGGCCAAGCCGTCGCCACCCTGAAAATCAAACGAGGCGAAGAGCCTCTGCTTGAAGTGCCATTGGTCGCACTCGAAGGCGTGGAAGAGGCTGGATTCGTCGGCCGAGCATGGGACGCCATGCGCCTGTGGATCAAGTGAGCCTTGAAAGGCGCTCATTGCGGCCTTCGCTGAATCGGGCTATACTTTAAGGCTTTCCCGCATTTTGGGGCGGGGAATAAATGGCTTTTTCTGTTTTCAGGGAAAGTTTTAGCGAGCGCTGCCGGTTGGTTTGCCGGGCAGCGCATTTGGTTTTTCCAGACGTTTAGGGACGTTTTTCAATGCCAACCATCAGTCAATTGGTGCGTCAGGGCCGGGCCGTCGAGAAGACGAAGTCCAAGAGCCCCGCGATGCAAAATTCTCCGCAGCGCCGCGGTGTGTGCACCCGTGTGTACACCACGACGCCCAAGAAGCCGAACTCCGCGCTTCGTAAAGTTGCCAAAGTGCGCCTGACCAACGGTTTCGAGGTCATCTCGTACATCGGCGGTGAAGGCCACAACCTGCAAGAGCACAGTGTGGTGCTCGTGCGCGGCGGCCGTGTCAAGGACTTGCCAGGTGTGCGTTACCACATCGTGCGCGGTTCGCTCGATCTGCAAGGCGTGAAAGACCGCAAGCAGTCGCGCTCCAAGTACGGTGCCAAGCGGCCTAAGAAGGCCTGATAGAGGCAAAAGCCTGATCGGCTATAGCAGCCGTCTTGGGTTCTTCTGTCAATTTTCGGTGCTTGAATCGGGCTTTGGCCTGTCAATCAAGCGTAGTGACCCTGAATATGGGTCGAGTAAGTGCAAATCTTTGATGGGTTTGCGTGGTGTTCGGGTCAACAGGACTGGCCGGGCATCAGCTGAAGCAATATGAGGTGAAACATGCCACGTCGTCGCGAAGTCCCTAAACGTGAAATCCTGCCGGATCCAAAATACGGCAATGTCGAGCTTTCCAAGTTCATGAACGTGATCATGGAAGGCGGTAAAAAGGCGGTTGCTGAGCGCATCATTTACGGCGCGCTGGAAACCATGGAAAAGAAAAGCGGCAAAGATCCGCTGGAGCTTTTCGTGACCGCCATCAACAACGTCAAACCGATGGTGGAAGTCAAATCCCGCCGTGTCGGTGGCGCGAACTACCAGGTGCCAGTTGAAGTGCGCCCCGTACGTCGCCTGGCTCTGTCGATGCGCTGGATCAAGGAAGCCGCTCGCAAGCGCGGCGAGAAGTCCATGGCCATGCGTCTGGCCAACGAGTTGCTGGAGGCCAATGAAGGCCGCGGTGGCGCCATGAAAAAGCGTGACGAAGTGCACCGCATGGCTGAGGCAAACAAGGCGTTCAGCCACTTCCGTTTCTAAGCGGAAATTTTCCTCCGTTTCCTTCACTGGAATGCGGCCCGCCATGCGCGGGCCTTCTCCGTTTCAAGAAAGTAAGCATCATGGCTCGCAAAACACCCATCGAGCGCTACCGCAATATCGGTATTTCGGCGCACATTGACGCCGGTAAGACCACCACCACCGAGCGTATCCTCTTTTATACCGGCGTGAACCACAAGCTGGGCGAAGTGCATGACGGCGCAGCTACCACCGACTGGATGGAGCAGGAGCAAGAGCGCGGTATTACCATCACGTCATCTGCGGTAACCTGCTTCTGGAAGGGTATGGATCTGTCCTACCCTGAGCACCGCTTCAACATCATTGACACTCCCGGGCACGTTGACTTCACCATTGAGGTGGAGCGCTCCATGCGCGTCCTCGACGGCGCCTGCATGGTCTACTGCGCCGTGGGTGGTGTTCAGCCTCAGTCTGAAACCGTGTGGCGTCAGGCTAACAAGCACAAAGTGCCGCGTCTGGCATTCGTCAACAAGATGGACCGCACCGGCGCCAACTTCTTCAAGGTCTACGACCAGATGAAGTTGCGTCTGAAGGCCAATCCGGTGCCTGTGGTGATTCCAATTGGCGCAGAAGACAACTTCAAGGGCGTGGTCGATCTGCTCAAGATGAAAGCCATCATCTGGGACGAAGCCTCCCAGGGCATGAAGTTCGATTACGCGGAAATCCCTGCTGAGCTGGCTGCTGATGCCAAGAAGTGGCGCGAAAACATGGTCGAAGCCGCGGCCGAGTCTAGCGAAGAGCTCATGAACAAATACCTCGAAGAGGGCGACCTCTCCGAGGAAGAGATCAAGCACGGTCTCCGCGTTCGCACGATCTCCACAGAAATTCAGCCAATGCTGTGTGGTACGGCGTTCAAGAACAAGGGTGTACAGCGCATGCTGGACGCCGTGATTGACTACCTGCCTTCGCCTGCCGACATTCCGCCTGTGGCTGGTACCGACGCCGATGACGAAGAGAAAGCTATCTCCCGCAAGGCGGAAGACAGTGAGAAATTCTCCGCTCTGGCCTTCAAACTGATGACCGATCCGTTCGTGGGTCAGTTGACGTTTGTGCGCGTCTATTCCGGCGTCTTGAAGAAGGGCGACACGGTACTCAACACCGTGAAAGGTAAGAAAGAGCGCATCGGTCGTATCGTTCAGATGATGGCCAATGAGCGCATCGAGATCGAAGAAATCGTCGCTGGCGACATCGCGGCCTGCGTGGGCCTTAAGGATGTCACCACTGGTGAAACCTTGAGCGATCCCAGTTCAGCGATCGTGCTGGAGCGCATGGTGTTTCCTGAGCCTGTGATTTCTCAGGCTGTCGAACCCAAGACCAAGGCTGACCAGGAAAAAATGGGCATCGCCCTGCAACGCCTGGCTTCTGAAGATCCGTCCTTCCGCGTGCGCACCGACGAAGAGTCCGGCCAGACCATCATCTCCGGAATGGGCGAGTTGCACCTGGAAATTCTCGTCGACCGCATGAAGCGCGAGTTTGGCGTGGAGGCCAACGTCGGCAAGCCGCAAGTTGCTTACCGCGAAACGGTTCGCAAGACGGTCACCGACGTCGAAGGCAAGTTCGTTCGTCAGTCGGGCGGTAAGGGTCAATACGGTCACGTCGTCTTCACGCTGGAGCCGCAAGAACCCGGCAAAGGCTTTGAATTCCTCGATGAAATCAAGGGTGGCGTGGTGCCGCGCGAGTACATTCCCGCCGTGCAAAAGGGTGTGGAAGAAGCGCTGCAGTCCGGCGTGCTGGCTGGCTACCCTGTGGTCGACGTCAAGGTGCGTCTGACCTTCGGTTCCTACCACGACGTTGACTCGTCCGAGCAAGCGTTCAAGATGGCCGCCATCTTCGGCTTCAAAGAAGCCGCAAGGCGCGCCACTCCCGTCATCCTCGAGCCAATGATGGCCGTGGAAGTCGAAACGCCTGAAGACTACGCCGGCAACGTGATGGGCGATCTGTCCAGTCGTCGTGGCATGGTGCAAGGCATGGACGACATGATCGGTGGTGGCAAGATCATCAAGGCAGAGGTTCCTCTGTCCGAGATGTTCGGCTACTCCACCACGTTGCGCTCGGCTACGCAAGGCCGCGCCACGTACACCATGGAGTTCAAGCACTACGCTGAAGCACCGAAGAACGTGGCGGAAGCCATCGTTGCATCGCGGGCTAAGTAGGCTTGCCCTAAACCTTTTCAAGGCGGCATTGCCGCCTGCCCCCTGAAATAGTGCACCCATCGGATTGGCCATCCAGTTCCGCAGGTGCGCTGGCACAAGGGGCGCAAGAGGGTGTAGAGTGAAGAGTTTGTCTTTGGTAACGCCGCAAGGCGTAGGGTGCTGCCCGTGGCGGCCCTGGCTCCGGAGACGTTAAACAAGCACGGGCATCTGTTCTTTAAACGGAGTTTTAAAATGGCAAAAGAGAAATTCGAGCGGACGAAACCGCACGTGAACGTGGGCACGATTGGCCACGTTGACCATGGCAAGACCACACTGACGGCGGCAATTGCCACCGTGCTGGCCAAGAAGTTTGGTGGCGAAGCCAAAGGCTACGACCAGATCGACAACGCGCCTGAAGAAAAAGCGCGCGGCATCACCATCAACACCTCGCACGTGGAATACGAGACGGCTAACCGTCACTATGCACACGTGGACTGCCCCGGCCACGCCGACTACGTCAAGAACATGATTACCGGCGCGGCCCAGATGGACGGCGCTATTTTGGTGTGCTCGGCCGCTGACGGCCCGATGCCCCAGACCCGCGAGCACATTCTGCTGTCGCGTCAGGTGGGCGTGCCCTACATCATCGTGTTCCTGAACAAGGCCGACATGGTGGATGATGCTGAGCTGCTGGAGCTGGTCGAAATGGAAGTGCGCGAGCTGCTGTCCAAGTACGACTTCCCCGGCGACGACACCCCGATCATCAAGGGTTCGGCCAAGCTGGCGCTGGAAGGCGACACGGGCGAGCTGGGTGAGCAGGCCATCATGAAGCTGGCTGAAGCCCTGGACACCTACATCCCCACGCCTGAGCGTGCGGTCGACGGTGCCTTCCTGATGCCTGTGGAAGACGTGTTCTCCATCTCTGGTCGTGGCACCGTGGTGACCGGTCGTATCGAGCGCGGCATCGTCAAGGTGGGCGAAGAAATCGAGATCGTGGGTATCAAGGCCACGCAAAAGACCACCTGCACCGGCGTGGAAATGTTCCGCAAGCTGCTGGACCAAGGTCAGGCTGGCGACAACGTGGGTATTTTGCTGCGCGGCACCAAGCGTGAAGACGTCGAGCGCGGCCAGGTGCTGTGCAAGCCCGGCTCCATCAAGCCGCACACGCACTTCACCGGCGAAGTGTACGTGCTGAGCAAAGACGAAGGTGGCCGTCATACGCCGTTCTTCAACAACTATCGTCCGCAGTTCTACTTCCGTACGACGGACGTGACCGGCTCCATCGAGTTGCCTGAAGGCAAGGAAATGGTCATGCCTGGCGACAACGTGAGCATCACCGTCAAGTTGATTGCTCCTATCGCCATGGAAGAAGGTCTGCGCTTTGCTATCCGCGAAGGCGGCCGCACCGTCGGCGCAGGCGTGGTTGCGAAAATCATCGAGTAAGGCGAAGCGAATCATGGCTACCAAGCAAAAAATCCGCATTCGCCTGAAGGCTTTCGATTACAAGCTGATCGACCAGTCCGCTGCTGAGATTGTTGACACCGCTAAGCGCACCGGCGCCGTGGTCAAGGGTCCCGTACCCCTGCCTACGCGCATGAAGCGTTTTGACATTCTGCGTTCACCGCACGTCAACAAGACCAGCCGTGACCAGTTGGAAATCCGTACCCATCAGCGCCTGATGGACATCGTCGATCCAACCGACAAGACCGTTGATGCGCTGATGAAGCTGGATCTCCCAGCCGGCGTGGACGTCGAAATCAAGCTGCAATAACGCGAAAGGTCTTTCCTTCCCTGCGGGGAAGGGGAGGCATTGTTGCGAAAAATAGAGGGGCTTGCCGAAAGGTGAGCCCTTCGCTATAATCGCAGGCTTGCTGTTTTTCCCGGAAGTTTTTGGGAAGGCGAGCAAGTTCATATCAACCCTTCTTTCATACACCAAACGTGCAAGCCAATTGCAGCAGGCACGGTGAAAGTACTGGAGCAATAAATGAGTCAAAGCAATCGATTGGGGTTGCTGGGGCGTAAGGTGGGCATGATGCGTCTGTTCACTGATGACGGCGATGCAGTGCCTGTCACGGTGATCGATGTATCGAACAACCGCGTCACCCAGGTCAAAACCCAGGAAAACGATGGCTATGTGGCCGTTCAGGTCACTTTTGGTGCACGCAAGGCCTCTCGCGTCACCAAGCCAGTAGCAGGCCACCTCGCGAAAGCAGGCGTCGAAGCTGGTGAAATCATTCGTGAATTCCGTGTAGATGGTGAAGTTGCTGGCAAATACGCCGCAGGTGGCACCGTTCCCGTGACCGATGTGTTCAGCGCTGGCCAAAAGGTCGACGTGCAAGGCACTTCCATTGGTAAAGGCTTCGCCGGCACCATCAAGCGTCATAACTTCGCTTCTCAGCGCGCGTCGCACGGTAACAGCCGTTCGCACAATGTGCCGGGCTCGATTTCCATGGCGCAGGATCCAGGTCGTGTGTTCCCAGGCAAAAAAATGACTGGCCACATGGGCGACGAAACCGTGACAACCCAGAATCTGGATGTCATTCGCGTTGACGAAGCACGTCAGTTGCTGCTGATCAAGGGCGCAGTGCCCGGTTCACGCGGCGGCTTTGTCACCGTGCGTCCGGCCATCAAAGGCCAGCAGAAGGTGGCCGCGAAGGAAGGGGCTAAGTAATGCAGCTTGAATTCCTAAACGACCAAGGTCAGGCAGCATCCAAGGTGGATGCCCCCGAAACCATTTTCGGTCGCGATTACAACGAAGCGCTGATCCATCAGCTCGTGGTGGCTTATCAGGCTAACGCGCGTCAGGGCACCCGTGCTCAAAAAGACCGCGAACAAGTCAAGCACTCCACGAAGAAGCCCTTCCGTCAAAAAGGTACGGGTAATGCCCGCGCTGGTATGACGTCCTCGCCACTGTGGCGTGGGGGCGGTCGGATTTTCCCGAACCTCCCGAACGAGAACTTCACCCAGAAGATCAACAAGAAGATGTATCGTGCCGGCATGGCCTCCATCTTCTCGCAACTGGCTCGCGAAGGCCGTCTGGCTGTGGTTGATTCGATGAAAGTCGACTCTCCCAAGACCAAGCAGCTGGCTGCCAAACTCAAGGCCATGAATCTTGATTCCGTACTGGTCATCGCCGACGAAGTCGACGAAAACCTGTACTTGGCTTCGCGCAACCTCGGTAACGTGCTGGTCATTGAGCCGCGCTACGCTGATCCGGTGTCGCTGGTGCACTACAAGAAGGTGCTGGTCACCAAGGGTGCCATCGACAAGCTCAAGGAGATGTTCGCATGAGCGCGACCACTGCCAAACAATTTGATGAAGGCCGCCTGATGCAGGTGCTCGTGGCGCCGATCATTTCCGAGAAGGCCACCATGGTGGCTGAAAAGTCCAATGCGGTCACCTTCAAGGTGCTGCAGGACGCCACCAAGCCCGAAATCAAGGCCGCCGTTGAACTGCTGTTCAAGGTCGAGGTAAAGGGTGTGTCCGTGGTTAATACCAAGGGCAAGGTCAAGCGTTTCGGTCGTAGCATCGGGCGCCGCGACAACGTTCGCAAGGCGTACGTCATGCTCAAGGAAGGTCAGGAGCTGAACCTCTCTGGGGAGGCTGCGTAAATCATGGCTGTCATCAAGATCAAACCAACCTCCCCCGGCCGTCGTGGTCAGGTCAAGGTTACACGCGATCACCTGCACAAGGGTGAAGGCTACGCGCCCCTGCTGGAACCTCAGTTCCAGAAGGCCGGACGTAACAACAACGGTCACATCACAACGCGTCATCGTGGGGGCGGCCATCGCCATCACTATCGCGTAGTCGATTTCCGTCGTAACAAAGACGGCATTCCCGCGAAGGTTGAGCGTATTGAATACGATCCGAACCGCTCCGCGCACATTGCCCTCGTGTGCTACGCCGACGGCGAGCGCCGCTACATCATCGCTCCGCGCGGTGTGGAAGTCGGTAGCCAGCTGATGAGTGGTGCCGAAGCGCCCATTCGCGCCGGCAACACGCTGCCTATCCGGAACATTCCGGTGGGTTCCACCATCCACTGCATCGAGCTCAAGATTGGCGCTGGCGCGCAGATCGCTCGCTCTGCAGGTACCTCCGCGACGCTGTTGGCTCGCGAAGGTACTTATGCCCAGGTGCGTATGCGCTCGGGTGAAGTGCGCAAGATCCATATCGAGTGCCGTGCCACCATTGGCGAAGTCGCCAACGAAGAGCATAGCCTGCGACAGTTGGGTAAGGCCGGTGTCAAGCGCTGGATGGGTATCCGCCCAACGGTTCGCGGCGTCGCCATGAACCCAATCGATCACCCGCACGGTGGTGGCGAAGGCCGCACGGGCGAGGGCCGCGAGCCGGTCGACCCATGGGGCAACTTGACCAAGGGTTATCGCACCCGCAACAACAAGCGCACCCAGGCTATGGTCGTGTCGCGTCGCAAGAAATAAGGACTGACAAATGACTCGCTCTCTCAAAAAGGGTCCGTTTGTTGACCATCATTTGCTGGCCAAGGTCGACAAGGCCGTGGCTAACAAAGACAAAAAGCCCGTCAAGACCTGGTCGCGCCGCTCAATGATTCTTCCCGATTTCATCGGGTTGACCATTGCCGTACACAACGGCAAGCAGCACGTACCGGTATACGTGACCGACCAGATGGTTGGCCATAAACTGGGTGAATTTGCCCTCACGCGTACCTTCAAAGGCCACGCGGCGGACAAAAAAGCCAAGAAATAAGGAGAAGACCAATGGAAACACGTGCAGTCCTTCGTGGCGTACGCCTGTCGGTCGACAAAGGCCGGCTGGTTGCCGACCTGATCCGTGGCAAGAAAGTTGATCAGGCTCTGAACATCCTGAACTTTACGCAGAAGAAAGCCGCGCCGATCGTGCGCAAGGTGCTGGAGTCGGCTGTGGCCAACGCTGAGCACAACGATGGCGCCGACATCGACGAGCTTCGCGTCAAGACGATCTATGTCGAGCAAGGCACCACGCTCAAGCGCTCTGCCGCCCGCGCCAAGGGTCGCGGCGCGCGCCTGTCGAAACCCACGTGCCATGTGTACGTGACGGTCGGCTACTGATACGGAAAGCCTGAGAAAGACTATGGGACAGAAAATCCATCCGACCGGCTTTCGCCTTTCCGTTAGCCGTAACTGGGCGAGCCGCTGGTACGCCAATAACCGTGACTTCGCCGGCATGCTGGCTGAAGACATCAAGGTTCGTGAGTACCTGAAGGCCAAGCTGAAGAACGCAGCTGTTTCGCGCGTTCTGATCGAGCGTCCTGCCAAGAACGCCCGTATCACCATCTACTCGGCTCGTCCGGGCGTGGTGATCGGCAAGAAAGGCGAAGACATCGAGAAGCTGAAGAAAGATCTGGCTGAGAAGCTGGGTGTGCCAGTGGCTGTCAACATCGAAGAAGTGCGCAAGCCTGAAGTCGATGCACAGCTGATCGCAGACTCGATCACTCAGCAGCTCGAGAAGCGCATCATGTTCCGCCGCGCCATGAAGCGTGCCATGCAGAACGCCATGCGTCTGGGTGCTCAAGGCATCAAGATCATGTCTGCAGGCCGTTTGAACGGCATCGAGATCGCTCGTACCGAGTGGTATCGTGAAGGCCGTGTGCCGCTGCATACACTGCGCGCCGACATCGACTACGGCACCAGCGAAGCCAAGACTACCTACGGCATCATCGGTGTCAAGGTGTGGGTCTACAAAGGCGACACGCTGGGCCGCAATGATGCACCCTCCCTGGACAGCACTCCGCGCCCTGAAGGCGAAGAGCGCCGTGGTCCGCGCGGCCCCCGCCGTGATGGCCGTGGCCCGGGCGGCGACCGTGCCGGCCGTGGCGGTCCCCGTCGCGCTGGTGGTGGCAATGCTGCTCCTGCCGATGGTAGCGACAAACCCGCAGAGGCCGCAGGGGCCGATGCCAAATCCGCCGTTAAGCGCGTTCGCAAAGTCGCCGCGCCAGCTGCAGCAGCTGACGGCGCCAAAGGAGAGTAAACAATGCTGCAACCTGCACGCAGAAAATTCCGTAAGGAGCAGAAAGGCCGTAACACCGGTATTGCCACTCGTGGCAACACCGTGGCCTTCGGCGACTTCGGCCTCAAGTCTACGGACCGTGGCCGCCTGACGGCGCGCCAGATCGAATCCGCTCGCCGTGCGATTTCTCGCCACGTCAAGCGTGGTGGCCGCATCTGGATTCGCGTCTTCCCAGACAAGCCAATTTCCACAAAACCTGCCGAAGTCCGTATGGGTAACGGTAAGGGTAACCCTGAGTATTACGTGGCTGAGATCCAGCCGGGCAAGGTGCTGTACGAAATCGTCGGCGTGCCTGAGGAACTGGCTCGTGAAGCGTTCCAGCTGGCTGCCGCCAAGCTGCCGCTGCGCACCACGTTCGTTACCCGCATGATCGGCCAGTAATCGAGGAGCATGAATAATGAAAACCTCTGAACTGCGCCAAAAAGACGTCGCCGGCTTGCAAGCCGAGGTGAAGGCCCTGCAAAAGGCTCACTTCAACCTGCGCATGCAAAAAGCCACGCAACAGCTGAATAACACCAATCAGCTGCGCGAGACCCGCCGCGCCATCGCGCGCGCCAAGACCCTGATTGCTGAAAAGCAAGCAGCCGCCAAGTAAGGACGTGACCATGACGGAAGCCAAAACATCCCTCAAGCGCACGCTGGTCGGCAAGGTTGTCAGCGACAAGCGCGCCAAGACCGTAACGGTGCTCATCGAGCGCCGCGTGAAGCACCCGATCTATGACAAGATCGTGATGCGCTCCAGCAAGTACCACGCTCATGACGAAAATGGCGAGTACAAACTGGGCGACGTGATCGAAATCACTGAAAGCCGTCCGCTGTCCAAGACTAAGAATTGGGTAGCTACACGACTGGTGCAGAAAGCCGCAGTGGTCTAAAAGGCCGCGCGGGCACCAAGCCTAATTTGCGCGGTTTCGCGCAAACCCTTAAAAACGACCCACAATGTGGGTCGTTTTTTTATTTCTTTCAACCGTAATTCAGGAGCACGATCCCATGATCAAAGTCGGAGACAACTTGCCAGCAGTAACTCTAATGGAGTATTCGGAGGTTGAAGGCAGCGGTTGTAGCATTGGTCCAAACCCGGTTGAGGTGGCGAAGGCCACGGCCGGCAAGACCATTGCATTGTTCGCCGTGCCAGGTGCGTTCACGCCTACCTGCTCCGCGAAGCACGTGCCAAGTTATCTGGACAACGCCGAAGCACTGAAGGCTGCCGGGGTTGATGAAATCTGGTGCCTGGCCGTCAATGATGCTTTTGTCATGGGTGCATGGGCACGCGATCAAAAAGCCGGCGGCAAGATCCGTTTCCTGGCCGATGGAAGCGCGGAGTTTGCCAAGGCGACTGGTCTCACGCTGGACCTCACGGGCCGCGGCATGGGCGTGCGCAGCAACCGCTATTCCATGCTGGTCAAAGACGGCAAGGTGGTGACGCTGAACGTAGAAGGGCCAGGCAAGTTTGAAGTGAGCGATGGCGCCACCCTACTCGCTCAGGCGAAGTAAGCGGCCAGCGTTCTCTGTTTCCAACGCCGTGTACCGGTCTCGACCTTACACGGCGTTACCACGTGCAGACTAACTCGACCACTTGTTGCTCCTTGCCTCATCAGGCGGCGCCTAGGCTACGTCCACCTTAAGGTAGTGCGCCCCGGCAATCGGGTTGTGGTAGTAGGGCGGGATCTCTTCAAACCCTAGTTCCTCGTACAGTGCCCGAGCCGCTTCCATGTCGTTCAGCGTATCCAGCAGGACGCAGGCGTAGTCGAGGCGCTTTGCGGCTTCCAGGATGGCCTCAGCCAATTGCCGGCCAAGGCCGAATCCGCGGAAGGCTTTGCGCACAAATAGTCGCTTCATCTCGGCCGCATTGCTGTAGTCCACGTCGTCTAGTGGGCGCAGCGCGCAACATCCGGCGGCCTCCCCGTCTACCAATGCCAATAGTAGGGCGCCGCGAGGCTCTCCGTATTCGCCTGGCAACTGGATCAGCTCGTCTTCGAAGCCCTGGAAAGTCAGGTCTACGTCAAGCTGGGAGGAATATTCGGCAAACAGCTCTCTCACAGCCCCTATCTGTTCGGGGGTAAGGGCGAGCACTATATCAACGGGGGGATGTGTGTCCAATGCAGTAAGCAGCGCTGGGGCGCGCGGTTCAATCTCGACTGCAGTTTAGCGCATGGCCCTATTTCACGACAGGCTTATGTAGATTGCCCCAGCTGGATCACGCCGTAGACAATCGCAGCTGAGACGCATAGGGCGACCAGTGCGACCAAGCGGGTTGCTGCGGTATCTCGCGACGCGGGCGTGGACACGGGCTGCAACTTGTCCCCCAGGACCATAGGCTTGATCAAGTTCTTCTTCTTGACCACTCGGTAGAAAAGAATGGCGAGTACGTGCAGTACTACCAGAGCTATGACCAGAAATTGGCCTACTCCTGCGTGATAGTCCGTGGCCAGGTAGACGGCATCGCCAGACACCAGAGCCGTGAGCGGCCCGGAGAATGCGATTTCGTCGTCAGCAAACAAGCCAGTTCCAATTTGTGCCGCCAGTACCGCCAGCATGGCGAATACGGAAAGTGCCCCGAGCGGACTATGCCCAGCTGGTTGGTCGGTATCGGTGTCTCCGCGAAAATGGCTCACGATACGTGCTGGTGTCGGAAAAAATGATGCGAACCGCGACCAATGGCCGCCGATCAGGCCCCAGATCAGCCTGAATATCAGGAGCGCGAAGACCACGTAGCTCAGCCTAAGATGCCAATTCATGGCGTTGCCACCCACCTTCCCGGTGATGATCAGTCCGATCACCGCCGCAGCGAGGAACCAATGGAACAGACGGGTGGGAAGATCCCAGATACGTATAGGTTTCATAAATTTGGAACTGATTGTCAATTTCAAACACAATAAGCGGGGAGGCTGTCGGACTTTATAAAAGCCCAGGTAGCCCCCTGTTGAACCATGTTGGTTCTGCAGGCGCAGTTTAGTGGCTTCGGTCCGTCTCTGCGCGTAGCACCGCTTGCACTTTTTCGATTGCCCTCCAAGGAGAGATTCCCCGATGAAGAAATTGATACCCATTGTCCTGGCACTTGGTGCGGTGAGCTTATCCGCTCCCGCTTTCGCACAGTTTGCAAAGGCAGAAGACGCGATCAAATACCGCCAAGCCGCATTCACCGTTCTGTCCAGTCATTTTGGCCGCTTGGGTGCCATGGCTCAGGGCAAGGCTCCGTTCGATGCGGCGTCTGCCGCAGCCGACGCCGAGGTGGTGGCTGCGGTAGCCAAACTGCCTTGGCACGCCTTCGGACCTGGTACCGACACAGGAAGTTCCACGGGGGCTCGTCCGGAAATCTGGAAGGAGCAGGCTAAGTTTAAAGATCTGGGTGACAAAATGCAGGCGGAGACCGTGAAACTCGCCGCCGCAGCAAAAACGGGCAACCTGGACAATCTGAAGGCCGCTTTCGGGCCTGCCGCTCAAAGTTGCAAGGCGTGTCACGACGATTTCCGTCGCCGGAGATAAAAAGCGTCTACCTTTGAGCCAAGACCGGCAATTGACCGCACCTGAGGACGACTTGCTCGGGCGCGCTCAACTTCCGGTTTTTGGAGGAGCTGTCGGATGCAAGCTCCCGCAGCATCAACAAAAAAGCCAATCACGCAACGCATGATTGGCTTTCTTGATGCCGGGTTGTGAAGTTCAGGCTTCAGCCAGCAGTTTCTCAATCAGTTGGTGAAGCTCGGAAAAATTGGGAGCGCCTACGTAGCGCTTCACGATCTCGCCTTTTTTGTTGACGATGTACGTGGTGGGTGTGAGTTTGACCTCGCCCCAAGCCTGTGCCACGGTTCCGGTATTGTCGATGGCCACTTTGAAGGGCAGCTTTCGCGTTTCAGCGAAGTTCACCACGTAGCTGGGAGGGTCGTAGCTCATGGCGACCGCAACTGTGTCGTAGCCGCGCGCCTTGAATTTTTCGTAAGTGGCGACAATTTCGGGCATCTCGGCCACGCAGGTGGTGCAACTGGTGGCCCAGAAGTTGACGAGGGTTACTTTGCCCCGCATGTCCTGCGTGGTCGTACTGCTGCCGTCGAGCAGCACGAAGGTGGAGGCCGGTGCGGTATTCTGGGCGCAGCCGCCCAAGAACAGCATGGCAGCCGCAGCTCCACTCAGCAAAAGAGATCGAAAAGCAATTTTCATGACCTTGCCATTGTAGGAATTTGAGCTCATGCGTGTCTGCTGGGCCTACGAAGCCCGCTCGAGCAGTAGGTAGATCATCTCCTTGCCCGCAAGTTCACCCAAAAACCAAAGCTGCTCCCTCGAAAGCTCTCGCCTTCTTTGTAGGAGCGACTTTAGTCGCGATTGGCCCATCGCGGCTAAAGAAGGTGTCGCAAAATGGCCTCGTTCTTCTCCCCTCTCCCGCCGGGAGAGGGCCAGGGTGAGGGCAGCGGCGCATGATCAGAGACCGGCATTGGCATTGGGCGCGTTCCCTCACCCCAACCCTCTCCCGAAAGGAGAGGGAGCAATCGCCACTGCTGCACAAAGCACTTTTCTGACACCCTCATTAGCCGCAAAAGACCACTCAGATCACCTGCTGCTGGCGTAGCTGCTCGACGCGCTCGGGGTCGCAGCCCAGCAGTTCTCGCAGTACTTCTTCGGTATGCTGGCCCAGCAGGGGCGGCGGCAGATCGGTTCGTACAGGAGTTTTTCGAGCTTCAGCGGGCTGCTCACCAAGCGAAGATCGGAGTTCAGCGGATGCTTCCAATGGGTGACCATTCCGCGTTGTTGAATGTGCGGGTCGGCGAACACCTCGGCCAGGTTGTTGATGGCACCGCACGGGACCTTCGCTGCCTCTAGCGCAGCCAGCCAATCCGCCTTGGAGCGTGTTTTCATGATGTCGGCCAACAATGGAACCAGCTCGGAACGGTAACGTACGCGATCCTGGTTGCGCACGTAGCGTGGGTCCGCGGCAAGATCCGGGCGGCCCGCCACTTGGCAGAACTTGGCGTACTGACCGTCGTTGCCCACCGCCAGGATGATGTGGTCCGCGCTACCGTCGGGCTTGGGCGCTACCTCGAATACCTGGTAGGGAACGATGTTCTGATGTGCGTTCCCCATGCGGCCCGGCGCCTTGCCGCTGACCAGATAGTTGGCGCCGAGGTTGGCGAGCATGGCGGTCTGTGCATCCAGCAGTGCCATGTCGATGTACTGGCCTTCGCCGGTACGCTCGGCATGCCGCAACGCAGCCAGAATGCCGACGGTGGCGTACATCCCGGTAAAAAGGTCAGCCACCGCCACACCGACCTTCTGGGGGCCGCCGCCTAGGTCGTCTCGTTCTCCGGTCACGCTCATCAGTCCGCCCATGCCCTGAATGGCATAGTCGTAACCGGCGCGCTCGGCGTACGGGCCTGTCTGGCCGAAGCCTGTCAGGCTGCAATAAACCATGCGTGGATTGAGTGCGCGAAGACTTTCGTAGTCCAGCCCATAGCGGGCCATGTCGCCGACTTTGAAGTTCTCGATGAAGACGTCGCAGTGCCGCGCCAATTCCCGGATCAGCACCTGCCCTTCCGGTTTGGCTATGTCGCAAGTGACTGAGCGCTTGTTGCGGTTGGTGCCCAGGTAATAGGCCGCCTCATGCGACTCCTGTCCGTCGTCGCCCGCCAGGAATGGAGGGCCCCAGGTGCGTGTGTCGTCACCGGTGCCGGGGCGTTCAATTTTGATTACATCGGCGCCCAGGTCGGCCAATGTTTGCGTGCACCAAGGACCTGCAAGAACGCGGGAAAGATCCAGAATGCGAATGCCATCAAGTGAGTTCATGGCGATATTGTGGCGTCTTTTTTAAGTGGCCTATTCAAGGGCGAAGTGCCGCATGCAGCGCGCTGCGGCTGATAATCGGCGTATGTCCTTGTCCTCCTTGTCGGTTTTTCGGAGCTTGCTGTTGCTGGCGCTGCTCTGTACAGCCTGTAGTCCGGCGCTCAATTGGCGCGAAACGCGGCTGACCAATGCGTCGCTTGTTGCGCTGCTGCCTTGCGAACCCGACCACGCCACGCGGAACGTCCCGCTAGGCGGGGTGCCGACCGAACTCACGATGGCTGGGTGCGATGCGGCAGGTGCAACTTTTGCCATCATGGTGGCCGAGGTGCCCGCTGCTCAGGCTGGCTCTTTGCTGACCGGATGGCGCACTGCCACGCTGGCGAATATCCATGCCCAGGATATTCAGACTCAGGCATTTCTTCCGCGCGGCGTTCTGGCCGTGCCCGAGTCGGTGCGTGTGACGGCTAGCGGCCAACGTTCAGATGGGCGGCCGGTGGCTGCCCAGGCGGTCTGGGTCGCGCGCCTTGTGCCCGGTCAGAGTGCGGCGCAACTGGTGCATGCCGTGATTTATTCAGAGCGGCCGATGTCTGATGCGGCCGAGACTTTCTTCGGCGGAATCAAGCTTTAGCGACATGAATAGGCTCCCCCGGCACGCTGCTGTCGCCGTTTTCCTGGCATTTGCCTTTGCGTATTTCATCTCGACGCTGTTGCGAGCTGTCATGGCCACACTCTCGCCGTCACTCAGCAGTGAGTTCGGCTTGCAGGCGCGCGATCTGGGGTTGCTGGCAGGTGGTTACTTCATCGGTTTCGCCATCACGCAACTCCCTTTGGGGGCATGGCTGGATCGTTACGGTCCGACGAAAGTCGTTCTGGCATTTCTAACCATGGCCGTTGCGGGTTGCGCGGCTTTTGCCATGTCGAGCGGCTTCGTTTCGTTGCTGGGCTCGCGTGTTTTGATCGGCATGGGTGTCAGCGCTTGCCTGATGGCGCCACTCACCGGTTACCGACGCTGGTTCGACGCCGGAACGCAAATGCGTGCCACGTCATGGATGTTGATGACGGGCTCGCTCGGCATGCTCGCGTCCACGCTGCCGATGCAGTGGCTTATTCCTCACGTGGGCTGGAGAGTCCCGTTCTGGGGGTTGGCGGCCATGGTGGTGCTGTCCATGGTCGTGATCGCCAAGGTGGCACCTAAGTGGATGGTGCCAGCACCGAGTTCAGCTAAAGGGGGCTTTCCGGTGCGGGCGCCCCGAAGGAAGGGTTGCTGTCAGGTTACCGCCCAATATGGCGTCATCCGTATTTCCGGCATGTCATGGTCCTGGGCTTCGTCAACAATGGTGCCATGGTGGCCATTCAAACGCTGTGGGCTGGGCCATGGCTTACGCAAGTAGCCGGCGCTTCGCCTCTGGAAGCGGCCAGGGGCTTGTTCAGCATCAATCTGGCCATGCTGTGCACATTCTGGGCTTGGGGCTGGGTGATGCCTTGGCTGACGCGGCGAGGTATTGGGGTAGATCAACTGGTGGCAAGGGGGCAGCCACTGGGCTTCGTCTTGCTTCTCACCATCATCTTTCTCGGACCGGCGGCAGGGGATTGGGCTTTCGCTCTGTTGGCGCTGTACTGCATGAGTCTGACCTCAGCTTCCATGGCGCAGGCTTCCATCGGCATGCGCTTCGAGGCTAGCGTCGCGGGGCGTGCCATGTCCTTATTTAACCTGGTGATATTTCTTGGCGTGTTTGTCATGCAATGGGGCATTGGGCTTTTAGTGGACCTGTTCCGTTTGATGGGCTGGACCGAAGTGGCAGCGTTTCGGGGGGCAATGGGGATCCTTTTGGTCGCCACTGTGGCAGCGTATACCCACTTCATGTGCACACGAGCCGCCTCTTCAGCAGATTCTCGAGCCGCCTCCCCAGGCGCCTTGCGCGGATAATCCTTTCTCATGAACCAAGCGCGATTTACTGTCCTGTTCCATGGTCGCTGGCGGCGTCCAGGTGTCCTATGAACGGCATCCTGCTGATCGCGCACGGGCCACTGGCCCATGCCTTGCGCCAATGTGCGCTTCATGTTTTTCCAGAAGCCGCCCCGGATATTGCTGCCCTGGATGTGCATCCCAACACCCCCCTGATGAAACTCTGGCCGCTGCTCGCGCGGTATTGAGCCAGATGCGACACGTTGACACATTGGTTCTGACCGATGTTTTTGGAGCCACGCCCAGTAACGTTGCACAACGTCTCACCGAAGGCGAGGCTGGCATGCGTCTGCTGGCGGGAGTCAACCTGCCCATGCTGCTGCGCGCCGTGTGCTACCGCCACGAGTCGCTGGACGCGCTGGTGGCGCGTGCGCTGGCCGGTGGCACGCAGGGAATCATGGCGGTGGCCACGACGGCACCTCAGAATCAGACCCGAAGAGCAACGAATGATCAAGAACGATACGACCATCAGCAATAAACTCGGCCTGCATGCACGCGCTTCAGCCAAACTGACCAAGCTGGCAGGCAGTTTCCCGTGCGAGGTGTGGATGTCCAAGGGCGAGCGTCGCGTCAATGCCAAGAGCATCATGGGTGTGATGATGCTGGCTGCAGGCATCGGCAGTGTCGTGACGATCGAGACTGATGGCGAGCTGGAGCAGGAGGCCATGGACGCCCTGCTTGCGATGATCGCCGATAAGTTTGGAGAGGGAGAATAAGTCCTATGCTGGGATCCTGCGCATGACATTTGCCGTCCATGGACTCGCGGTCGCCCGGGGTGTTGCCATCGGGCGTGCGGTGTTGGTGGCCTCCAGTCGTATGGAGGTCACACACTACTTCATCCAGCCCACACAAGTGGCCAGTGAGCTCCAGCGCCTGGGCAGGGCGCGTGACGCCGTGGCCGAGGAACTTGTGCGCCTGCAAACGGAGATTCCCAAGGACGCGCCGCACGAGTTGGCCGCACTCCTTAATGTGCACCTGATGTTGCTGCAAGACGAAACGCTGAGCGCCGGCGTGCACCAGTGGATCAAGGATCGCCTCTACAACGCCGAATGGGCGCTGACCACCCAGCTCGACATCATCTCCCGCCAGTTTGACGAAATGGAGGACCCGTACCTTCGCGAGCGCAAGGCTGATCTGGAGCAAGTCGTCGAGCGTGTGCTGCGTTACATGAAAGGCGCCGCTCAGCCAGTCGCGGCGCCCCCGCCCCGGGCACCTCGCCAGCAGGACCTGCTGCTCGACGATACGCTGGACGTGCCCCTGGTGCTGGTGGCGCACGACTTGTCACCAGCCGACATGCTGCAGTTCAAGAAAAGCCTGTTCGCCGGCTTCGTGACGGATCTAGGCGGCAAGACCAGCCATATGGCCATTGTGGCACGCAGCATGGACATCCCCGCTGTCGTGGGTGCGCGCTCGGTCAGCAATCTCGTGCGCCAGGATGACTGGGTCATCATTGACGGCGACGCTGGCGTCGTGATCGTCGACCCCTCCTCGATCATGCTGGCCGAATACGGATTCAAGCAGCGGCAAGGCGAACTCGAACGTGGGCGACTGGCGCGCCTGAAGGACACCCCTTCCATCACGCTGGACGGCCAGAAGGTGGAGCTTCTGGTCAATATTGAACAGCCTGAGGATGCAGTTGCCGCGTTGGCTGTGGGTGCTGTCGGCGTGGGCCTGTTCAGAAGCGAGTTCCTGTTCATGGGGCGCCAAGGCCGGCTACCCGACGAAGAGGAGCAGTACCAGGCCTACAGACGAGCCGTGGAAGGTATGCGCGGCCTGCCGGTGACCATCCGCACCATTGATATTGGTGCCGACAAGCCGCTTGAAAGCCGCCACGAGGCAGCGCACCTCAATCCCGCACTGGGGCTCAGGGCCATTCGCTGGAGCTTGTCGGAGCCGGCGATGTTTCTTACGCAGTTGCGTGCGATCTTGCGGGCGGCGGTGCACGGCCAGGTGCATATGCTGATCCCCATGCTGACGCATGCCAGTGAGATTCGCCAGACGTTGGAGCTGATCGACAAAGCTAGCGAGCAGCTCGATCAACGTGGTCTGGCGCATGGACCTGTGAAGATCGGTGCCATGATCGAGGTACCTGCGGCGGCCCTGAGTGTGCCGCTGTTTCTGAAATACTTTGATTTCCTGTCCATCGGAACCAACGACCTGATCCAGTACACCTTGGCAATTGACCGCGCCGATGAAGCGGTGGCCCACCTGTACGACCAGATGCATCCCGCCGTTTTGCGACTGGTGGCTGACACCATTGCCGCCTGCAACGACCATGGCCGCTCTGTAAGCGTATGCGGCGAAATGGCAGGCGACCCCAGCATGACCCGGCTGTTGCTGGGCTTGGGGCTGCGCAGTTTTTCCATGCACCCTTCGCAGATACTCTCCGTCAAGCAAGAGATTCTGCGCGCAGACGCCAGCAAGTTGCAAGCTTGGGCGCAGGCGGTGCTGGAGAGCGAGGAGCCAGCGGCGTTGCTGCAGGCCGAATGAGCGCTCGCATCTGAATCAGGTTCACGACGGGCTGAGTGCCGCAGTCCGCCAGTTCCTTGCCTGGCTCACGATGAAGTCAATGAGTGTCCGTGTTGCCATGGTTTGGTAATGCCCGGGCATGCGCAGGAGAAACATCCGCGTTCCGAACACGCTCAGCCGCCAGTCGTTTAGCCCCGTGACGACCTGACCATCCGAGACATCCTGGCTGATCACGTAGTCAGGCACCAAGCCTACACCCAGGCCGGCGAGAATCGCTTCGCGCAGGAACTGAAAGTTTTCCGAAGCCAGGGAGGGACGCAGGTTCAGTTCGCGGCGCAGTTCATGCTGATACGCTGAAATCCGCAGTTCCCTTCCGGATACCGCGGACGTAATCAGAGGAACCTGGCTCAGATCCTCCAGAGACTTGGGCATGGGATTTGAGCGTGCGTAATCGGTAGATGCGCAGATCGCATAGCGAACCGGAGCCAGTTCAATGGCCACCATTTGCTGCGGTGGCTCGTTCATCACTCGAACGGCAACATCCACCTCTTCCCGCAGCAGATCGTCGACCCGGTTGTCAAAGAGAAGCTCGAGCGCAATGCCCGGGTACAAGCGTTTGAATTCAATCAGCCAACTGGACATCACCATTTGCCCAAAGCCCGTTGGCATGCTCAAGCGTACGGACCCATGCAAAGACCGGCCAAATGCCGCCACGGATTCACGTGCGGCCAATACTTCGTCGCGTACCACCTTGCCATGCTGGTAGATCCGCTCACCGACTTCCGTCAGTTCAACACGCCTGGTCGTCCTTCGCATCAGCTGCTGGCCGAGGGACTTTTCGAGTTGCCTCAGGTGGTAGCTGATATTCGCCCGACTCATCTTCAGATGGCGTGCGGCCGCGCTCAGATTGCCAGCCTCGACGATATCGACAAAAAGCACAAGCGCGTTGGAGTCCATCAGACTATGTGTCAAAAAATACTTGACGTATTGTTCATGATTTTTGTAATTGTCAAGGTGAATCGATGAATTGACAATGCTGCAACTCTTTAGGAATTGCCATGCCGTTGGACCAAGACACTTTTCAACTTCTCAAAGAAAGCGTTCATCGTTTCGTTCGCGACCGCCTGATGCCAGCGGAAGACCATGTGGAAGAGCACGACGAAGTGCCCGCAGACATCATCGATGACATGAAAGAGCTCGGGCTCTTCGGCATCTCGATCCCGGAGGAATTCGGTGGGATTGGGCTCAGCATGGAGCAGGAGTGCGAAGTCGCCTTTGAACTGGGGCACACGGCGCTGGCGTTCCGGTCCATGGTGGGCACCAACATCGGCATTGGCTCACAAGGCATTCTGATGGACGGCACCCCGGCGCAGAAGGCTGAGTACCTTCCGCGCATTGCCAGTGGAGAACTGATCGTTTCCTTTGCACTGACTGAGCCAGACGCGGGTTCGGATGCTGCGTCCCTCAAAACCAAAGGGGTGCGCGACGGCAACGACTATCTCCTGAGCGGCACCAAGCGGTTCATTACCAATGCCACGCGCGCTGGCGCTTTCACTTTGATGGCCCGCACAGAAGGGCCTGGCGCAGGAGGCATCACGGCGTTCATCGTGCCGGCCGATCTTCCAGGCCTTTCGCTAGGCAAGCCCGACAAGAAAATGGGCCAACGAGGCACGAAGACATGCGACGTCAACCTTGAAAACGTGAGGGTGCCGGCCGCAAACATCATTGGGGGAGAGCCTGGCAAGGGGTTCAAGACCGCCATGAAAGTGCTGGACCGAGGGCGCCTTCACGTTTCAGCCCTGGCGTGCGGAATGGCCAGCCGCATCCTGCGGGAAAGCATTGCCTACGCACAGCAACGAAAGCAGTTTGGCCAGCGCATCGGAGATTTTCAGTTGGTGCAGGCGATGCTGGCGGACAGCCAGGCAGAAATGCTGGCGGGCTGGGCGCTGGTTCAGGGGGTGGCCAAGCGCTACGACGCCAAGCCTTTTGCCACGCCTGATCCAGAAGTCAGCATGCAAGCATCTTGCGCCAAGATGTTCACCACGGAAATGGTCGGCCGCGTGGCCGACCGCGGAGTGCAGATACATGGTGGCTCAGGCTACATGAATGAGTACAAAGTGGAACGCTTCTATCGCGACGTTCGTCTGCTCAGACTCTACGAGGGCACCACGCAGATCCAGCAAATGGTCATTGGCAAGCACCTCATGAAGTCGGCTTGAGTGCGTTTTCCCGGTCGCTTGTGAGCAGATTTGCTTGGTCGGCGAGGGGGCATTTTTTCGGGTTTGCCTTGCTTGATTCCGTCCGGCGTAAGATGACTTTATAGCCAGATCAGCAGGTGCTGGAATTTCGAGCCATGCGCGTGATGTTCGTTCATCTGCGCGCCAAGGTTCGGCTTGCCGATGTGCTGCTCTTCAAAGTTTCGCGATAAGGAGTACCAACGCCATGCAACCCCTGCTCACCAATCGCCGCCAGGCGCTTCGCGTGTTGACTGCCGGAGTGGCCGGCTCGCTTGCGTTGCCGGGCTGGGTTCTGGCCAAGTCAGATCCCCTGGTGGTCGAGGTCTGGAAAGATCCCAACTGTGGCTGTTGCCACGACTGGATCTTGCACATGGAGCAGCATGGTTTCAAGGTCAAGGTGCACGATACGGGCAACAATGCCGTACGTGCCCGCCTCGGCTTGCCAGCCAAATATGGTTCATGCCACACCGCATTGGTAGGAGGCTACCTGGTCGAGGGCCATGTGCCGGCAGCAGACGTCAAGCGCCTGCTACGCGAAAAGCCACAAGGCCTGGGTGTCGCGGTGCCTGGCATGCCTATTGGTTCTCCCGGCATGGACGGCCCCGCCTATGGGGGCAGGCGCGACAGCTACGACACCCTCTTGGTGCTGCGCGATGGTAGCAGCCGCGTGTTTCAGAGTCACCGCTCGTTTAGCTAGCGCGCTGAAGCAGCGGGGAAAGGGCGTATTCATACGCCCTTTCTGTTAGCTAACTTTTAGAAAGCAAGTTCCTTGTCCACATCCTGCGTCTTGCGACGAGCCATGGCCAGGTTGGAGCGGCTCTTGTCAAGAACGAAGTAAAGGAAAACGCCTTCCTTGCGCGAAGAGGGGCGGATGATGTGATACTGCTTGCCCAGCGTGATCAGGATGTCATCGATCACGTCGTTGAGGCCCAGGGCACGCATGGTTTTAGTCTTGGAGCGAACCACTTCCGTGTTGCCTGCTGCTGCCACCTCCAGGTCCACGCCTGTTCCAATCGAACCGAGCATCATGCCGCTGGTGGAGTCCACCACTGCCGCGCACATGGCGCCATCCAGGGTCATCAATTCTTCTAGCGTTTGCTTGATATTGGCCATATTCTTCCTTTTGGACCTGTTTTGAGAAATGGGTGCGTGAAAATTCTTTCAACCGCTGTGACACACCACCAGCACGAGCGGAGGATAGAAAGCACACAAGTGCTTGAAACTCGGTTGGACTCGAGAAGGCTTGATCAAAGCCCTTCCACCAAGGTCGCGAGTTGTCGTGTCTGCTGTTGCCACTGGGCCCAGTCCGTGACTGCGTGGGTGCCTGTCAATGCCAGCAGCAGCATGCCCTTGCCACACGGCAACATCGTCAGTCGTCCTTTGGCGTGCACCATGATCGATGCACGTAGATCTCCCAATCTCTCGAACTGGGGGGCCAGTCTGTTGTGCAGCCGCCAGTAGTCGCTGGCCGCTTCGGCGAAGGTCTGCAGATCTTCTATATGGCCTGCGTGATGCCAGACCATTCCAGCGTCGATCTCTACCAGGGCGCAACCATCTACCCCGGGCGCTTGGGCCATTTCATTGATGGCGTTTCGGAGCAGCGTTTCTTTCATGCGGCCGCCAAAGCCCGGGCGAACTGAGTGACTTGATAGGCCACCTGACCCAGGATCGCGTCCTGACCTGCGATTACGCTGACAACCAAATCTGCGTCTGGTCGATAGACGCTGTGGACAACCGTGAATCCTTCTTCTGTGTCGATGGTTACGCTTCGGCTACGGCCCAGATGGGCCTCTTGGGAAACCACGGCACTGATGGCAAAAATTGAACTAGCCATGGCGGCCACGCGATTGGCATCGCCTTTCCTCATGGCAGAGGCGACGTCAAACCCATCTACCGTGGCGACCACAATGGCAACGACCCCAGAGATCTCTTGCATGAGGCGCTCGGCTTCTTGTTGCGCCCATGCCTTGGTGTCGGACGACAGTGCGAATGGTTCTTTCAATTTTGTGCTCCGTACAGACTGGCTTCGAGCTGCGTGAGCAGCGTATCTATCAGCAGGACGACGTCGCCACGCTGGCGAACGTCAACTTCCAGCACCGGCAACACCAGGTCGTGCCGTGCCATCTCTTCCAGGTAATCATCCAGCCCAGGTGCAGGATGTTCCGCCAGCCTGCCTACTCCCACCACGCAGGGCAGTTGCCTGAGTTCTTCCTCGAAGCCATCCAGATAGACGCGCAGGTCGGCCAGCGGGTCAGGCCGGGAGTTGTCGACCAGAATGATCAGGCCCAGCGCGCCTTTCACCAGGATCTTCCAGAGGAAGTCGAAGCGGGTTTGGCCAGGCGTGCCGAACAGCCGGACTCTGTCTCCGCTGGGAAGTGTCAGTTGTCCAAAGTCCAGTCCTACCGTGGTGTGGCTCTTGCTGTGGGACGCATCGGTGTTCACCACGTCGGTGACGACGGGTGGTGTCTCGCTGACGGAAGCGATCGCCGTGGTCTTGCCGGCGCCCATAGTGCCTGTGAAAAGGATTTTGTACTCGGTCATTGCGTATGCTGAACTACAGTCCGAGCCGCTTACGCAGTCCAGAGATCAGGCCTTGGGTCAAGCCGGTTTTGGTTCTCGAGGCGGACTCTTTGCCGAGCATGGGTGGCCGCATGCCCCCGGCGGTGTGAGCGGCAGGTTCCGGCGGAGCGGGTGTGAGCAGGCTAGAGGCCTGCAACACCTGCATGAAGACCAGACACCGTTGGGGGTCGAAGCCGGTAAGGGCCACCAAGTCGCGAGCATTGAGTGCGCGTCGTGACAGAAGGGTTGCCATGCGGATGCGTGCGGGATCCTTCCGCAGGATCATCTGGTGCGGCCAGCGCTCCAGTCGATAGCGGGGAGCGCTTTCGGGGGGAAGGGATGGCGGTTCGCGAGGGGGCTCGGGAGTGGGTTCTGGGGTTGCTGCGGGCGCTAGCGCGAGCTCTGGTGCATGGGGCGTAACCGGCGCACTTGCGGACAAGCTTTCTTCAACCTCGTCCAGCCAACTGCGCAGCTTGTGAGCGCTCAGTGGACGAGACAGCACGTCAGCATCGTCGAGGCCACGGGCAAGACGCAGCATGTGCTTCGCTGGCATGCGTTCCTGGAAAACGTTGGCAGTGTGTAGCGACGATGCATCAACCAGAAGAGCGTCGTAGGGCGAAGTCTCAGCGTAGGCCCACTTGCATTTCCCGTTGTGACCATACAGACGCAGCAGCATACGAACCAACTCCGCCTCTGTCGGAGCAAGTGCGTGGGTGCCAAGCTTCAGTGTTCTCATGGGCATCGAAGAGTGCGGTCGAAATGGTTAGCTGTAACAAATGTATGTTGACGATGAATTGTAGTAGACAAATGGTTAGACAAATGTTTGAGGGCGGCATTTTCGGGACTTTGTCACGAACAAGACGCATTGAGAACGAGGTTTCGCGCGGGGGGGGGCGCGGTCAACTGCCGGATCCAGGTTCAACAGTGTGAAACCTGTCTTCCGGTACTTCTATGGTGTTCGCAGCTAGCGAGGGCACGATGCGCCCGATCGCACTGTCCGCGGGTGTGCCCGGCGGAGCTGCTCGTTTGTGCGGAAATAGGGATCTGCCGTCGACTGACGTCGCACCGGTGCCCCAAGTTGCGAGCTTTTTTTGGGTGGGCGCTGAATCGACGTCGGCTCTTGCGCTAGGGATGCCCTGCATAACCCTCGCGAGTCGGTGGTAGTGCGGATCGGGATGAGGCGCAAGGCGTCTTTTTGCAGCCAATAGCCCAGCTATTGGCAAGAAAAGCAACGCAGCGGATCGCCCGAGGCCGTGCTGCCACAGACCGCAGGGAGTTATGCAGGGCATCCCTAGTCCGCGGTGGGGCTTGGGGCCGCCAGGCGGAAGCTTCCTGGCGGGTTCACTCTCGATCTATGGGCTTAGTGGTGCCGGGCCATCGTGATGCACGCCTGCCGCCTGCGCCTGCTTGTCCGCGTGGTAACTTGAGCGCACCATTGCACCCACGGCGGCGTGGGTGAAGCCCATTTTGTAGGCCTCGGCCTCGAACATCTTGAAAACGTCGGGGTGCACGTAGCGCTGCACAGGGATGTGTGCAGACGAAGGTGCCAGGTATTGCCCTATGGTGAGCATTTCCACGCCGTGCGCGCGCAAGTCGCGCATCACTTCCAGAATTTCTTCGTCGGTCTCGCCCAATCCCACCATCAGCCCGCTTTTGGTTGGGACGTTAGGGTGCAGCGCCTTGAATTTTTTCAGAAGGTTGAGCGAGAACGCGTAGTCGCTACCTGGCCGCGCCTGCTTGTAAAGGCGAGGCACGGTCTCCAGGTTGTGGTTCATCACATCGGGCGGGGCTTCCTTCAAGATATTCAGGGCGCGGTCGTCGCGTCCCCGAAAATCTGGCGTGAGGATCTCGATCTGCGTGGCCGGAGATTTTTCGCGTGTGGCGCGAATGCAGTCGACAAAATGCTGGCTGCCGCCGTCACGCAGGTCGTCGCGGTCCACGCTTGTAATGACCACATACTTCAGCTTCAGCTGCGCGATGGTGTTTGCCAGGTTCAGCGGTTCATTTGGATCCAGCGGGTCAGGGCGGCCATGGCCCACGTCACAGAATGGGCAGCGGCGTGTGCATTTGTCGCCCATGATCATGAAGGTGGCCGTGCCGTGGCCGAAGCACTCACCTATGTTGGGGCAACTGGCTTCTTCGCACACCGTCACCAGATTGTTCTTGCGCAGGATGTCTTTGATTTCGTAGAAGCGCGTGCTTGCGCTGCCTGCTTTTACGCGAATCCATTCGGGCTTTTTTAGAGCCGGGCCATCGCTTTGCACCTTGATCGGAATGCGCGCAAGCTTGGCCCCGGCTTTTTGCTTGGCTGTGGCGTCGTAGGTGGCGGCCGATTGCGCTTCACGCACGACGGGTGCGTTCGGGCCGAGAGGAGGGGTGGACATGAAGCTTGGTTCCTTCTACATCGCCAGCAGGCGGGAAAGCTGGGCCGACAACTCACGGGCTGCTTCCTCCCACGTGGCGGAAACGCCAATTGTAGAAAGGTCGACGGTTCTCAGTCCTGCGTAGCCGCAAGGGTTGATGCGAGAAAAGGGTTCCAGGTCCATGGCGACGTTCAATGCCAGTCCGTGGTAGGCACGGTGGCTGGCTACCTTGATTCCGAGCGCGGCTATCTTGCCGAGGCCTGTGAAATCAGGTTGCAGAACGGGGGAGCCGGGCGCCCGCTGCTGTGGGCGTTGGGGCAGCATCGCATGGCTGAAAGGGTCATCCAGTCGCACGTAAATTCCCGGAGCGCCCGCCACGCGGTGTCCTGTGACGCCAAAATGTGAAAGCGTCCGGATGGTGGCTTCTTCCAGCTTGTGAACATATTCCTTGACGAAGATTCCGCGTGCCTTCAGATCAATCAAGGGGTATGCGACCACTTGCCCCGGGCCATGGTAGGTTACCTGGCCCCCGCGATTGGTAGGAACCACGGGAATCTTGCCTGGAGCGAACACGTGCTCAGGCCGGCCCGCCAGGCCCAGCGTGAACACGCCAGGATGCTCACAAATCCAGAGCTGTTCTGCGCCGGTTTCTCTCCCCTCTGCGCTGAATGCTTTCATGGCTTCGTATGTGGGCGCGTACTCGACCCGTCCCAGAAGTTGGATGTCCACTATATGTCCAGTGCTTCACAGCACCCACTTGACCAACGGGTGCGTCGTGAGCGTGCGGTAAAGTTCGTCGAGTTGCTCGCGGCTGGTCGCGGTGACCGTGACCGTGACCCCCAGATACTTGCCGCCACCACTTTCACGTAACTCAATTCCGGCAGCATCGAAGTTCGGATCAAACCGTTTTGCGATGTGCGTGATCGCATGCACAAAACCGTTTTCATTCACACCCACCACCTTGATCGGGAACGCACTCGGATACTCGATGAGTGATTCGCGCGCCTGCGGAGTGAGCTTCATGCCGTCGCCCTTGGAGGCGTCAAGGGCGGGCGACTGTGTTGTCTCGCTGCGTTTGTCGTCGGAGGTGTCGGGTTGTGGCATGAGTTCTTTCGTATCGAGTGAGTGCCTGGTGATGCCTGTCATACTTGGGCGCCATGATCGTCAGGCCGGAGTCGCCTTGGCGAAAACCGGTGCTGTTGTGAGAATAGCAGTCAAAAGGCACGCAAAAAAGCAAGCAAGAAGGCCAGTGTTGACGTTGGCGGCGCGGCATCTGAACCACAGTTTGTGTGTCCAGTAGCGTAGAACGCAGCCGTTCGATTCGTTTGAGCTTCGGATTAACCCTATAATAAGAGGCTTTGCAGTCGCAGATGGCGGTTGCCGTTAACTGCTCGAAAGCCGAGACGGTAGTCATCGCACTTGGCAATCGCCTATTTTTGGGCAACGCCAATGTCTGATGATGAAATAGATGATGCCTCTGAAGAGGGTTTCAAGCCCCTGAGTGCCGAAGAGGCGCGGAGGTGGCGTGAAGTGCATAGGCCGTTGTCGCCTTGGCCGGTGGTCTGGGTGCAGGCAGTGGTGGGGGTTCTTGCTGCGGTTGTGGCTTGGCTGCTATCGGGAGGGCTGGAGCCCGTAGTATGGTCCGCGGCCTATGGTGCTTTGGCGGCGTGGGTTCCGGCGGTGCTATTTGCCCGTATGGTCGCGCGCCGCATGAAAGTGCAGGCCAACGCCGGCAGTGCCTTAATGGCGCTGATGGTGTGGGAGGGTATCAAGATTGTGCTGACCTTGGCGCTGCTGTTGGCGGCTCCGAAGGTTCTGGCGCAGGTGCATTGGCTGGCTTTGCTGGCTGGGTTTGTGGTAACGATCAAAGCCGCGTGGGCGGCGTTGTGGCTGATGTCGGTGAAACGCCGGTCAGCTGTGTCGATAAATTGACCTTTGAACAACTGAAAACGTATGGCTGCTGAAGGCGTTGCGCAAGGACAGACTGCTGGAGAATATATCCAGCACCACCTGCATCACTTGCAGAAAAATTTCTCGTTTGAATCGGTCTCGCAGAAGTCCATCATCGACTTCAGCTTGTTCAATGCTGATTCAGTGTTCTGGTCTGTGCTGCTCGGCGTGCTGGGTTGTTGGATGCTCTGGCTTGGTGCCCGCAAGGCCACGTCCGGTGTTCCTGGGCGCTTCCAGGCGGCCATCGAGATCCTCTCTGAAATGGTCGAGAATCAGGCCAAGGGCGTGATCCACAACGCCAAGAGCCGCAAGCTGGTGTCGCCGCTCGCGCTCACGGTGTTCTTCTGGATTTTCCTGATGAACGCCATGGACCTGTTGCCCGTGGATTTGCTTCCGGTGGCTTACCAGATGGCCGTCGGAGATTCCCATGCCTATCAGCGCGTGGTGCCTACGGCTGACCTCTCCACCACGCTGGGCCTGGCAGTGAGCGTGTTGCTGATCTGCCTGTTCTACAACCTCAAGATCAAGGGTCTGGGCGGTTGGTCGCACGAACTCGTCACGGCTCCTTTCGGCGCTCATCCAGCGTTGTGGCCAGTCAACCTGCTGATGCAGATCATTGAATATGTCGCCAAGACCGTCTCGCACGGCATGCGACTGTTCGGCAACATGTTTGCCGGCGAACTCGTCTTCATGCTGATCGCCCTGATGGGTGGTGTATGGGCCTGGCAATTCAACCCCCTCACGGGTGGTTTCTGGCTGGGTGTTGGGCACGTGATTGCCGGGTCTGTGTGGGCTATCTTCCACATCCTGATCATTACGCTGCAGGCGTTCATCTTCATGATGCTGACGCTGATCTATGTGGGTCAGGCGCATGACGCTCACTGAGCTTCCACAGAGCTTCGTTACTTGAGTTTCGTAATTTAATTTCCTTTCCTTTAACTACCCTTTCTTTCTCTAGGAGCAATCATGGAAAACATTCTCGGCCTCGTCGCTTTGGCTTGTGGTTTGATCGTTGGTCTGGGCGCTATCGGCGCTTCCATCGGCATCGCGCTGATGGGCGGTAAATTCCTCGAAGCTTCGGCTCGTCAGCCAGAACTGATGAACGAACTCCAAACCAAAATGTTCGTTTTGGCCGGTCTGATCGACGCCGCTTTCCTGATCGGTGTTGCTATTGCCCTGTTGTTCGCTTTCGCCAACCCCTTCACCCTGGCTTAAGCGGCGAAACCTTTCGAGACTGAAAGGAGTCGAACCGTGAATATCAACGCGACCCTGTTCCTGCAGGCCGTTGTCTTCGCGATCCTGGTTTGGTTCACGATGAAATTCGTGTGGCCGCCGATCACGAAGGCACTCGACGAGCGGGCTCAGAAAATCGCCGACGGCCTCGCTGCCGCCGATAAGGCTAAAACTGAACTTGCCGCCGCCAACACGCGTGTAGAGCAAGAGTTGGCCATTTCGCGCAACGAGACCTCGGCCCGCTTGGCTGATGCCGAGCGCCGTGCGCAACAGATCATCGAGGAAGCCAAGGTGCGTGCCACCGAGGAAGCCGACAAGATTGTTGCCGCTGCACAGGCTGAAGCCGAGCAGCAAGTGGTGCGTGCCCGTGAGGCCCTGCGTGAGCAGGTTGCCGCATTGGCTGTCAAAGGCGCCGAGCAGATCCTCCGCAAGGAAGTCAATCCGACGGTGCATGCGGACCTGCTGTCCCGCCTGAAGACCGAGCTCTGATCAATCAGGGCTCGCCCAAAGGAAAACGTCTATGGCAGAACTCGCCACCATTGCAAGACCCTACGCCGAAGCACTGTTCCAGGTGTCGCGCGCCGACCTGGCCGCGACGCAATCCTGGCTCGATGGGCTGGCGGGCGCGGCGGCCAGCGATGAGCTGCTGCAGTTCGCCGCTGATCCGCGTGTCGACGCCAACCAGGTGTTTGAAGTCGTCACCAGCGTGCTGAAGAGCCCGTTACCCGATCAGGGTGCGAACTTCCTGCGTGCCGTGATCGAAAACGGCCGCCTTGTCGCGCTGCCCGAAGTGGCGCGCCGGTTCCGCGAACTCGCCAACGAGGTCAGCGGTAGTTCGGACGCTCTGATTCAGAGTGCGTTTCCGATCAACGACAGCGAACTGCGCGAACTGGTTGCGACGCTCGAAAAGCGATTTGGCCGGAAGCTCCAAGCTGAAGTGCAGATCGTTCCGGCGCTCATCGGCGGCGTGCGCGTGACGGTGGGTGACGAGGTGCTGGACACCTCGGTAAAAGCCCGCCTCGAACAAATGAAGATGGCTCTGACCGCCTGATCTCAGCATCAGGCGCCAGGCCCCTCGATACAACCCTTTAGGACAAGGAAAGAGTCATGCAACTCAATCCCGCAGAAATTTCAGAACTGATCAAGAGCCGCATCGAGGGCCTGGGTGGCAGCGCCGATGTGCGCAACCAGGGCACCGTGGTCTCGGTGACCGACGGCATCGTGCGCGTCCATGGCCTCTCCGATGCCATGCAGGGCGAAATGCTGGAGTTCCCGGCGACTGCCAGCGGCGAACCCACTTTCGGCCTGGCCCTGAACCTCGAGCGCGACTCCGTCGGCGCCGTGATTTTGGGTGAGTACGAACACATCTCCGAAGGCGACACCGTCAAGTGCACGGGTCGCATTCTGGAAGTGCCGGTCGGTCCCGAGTTGATCGGTCGCGTGGTGAACGCGCTCGGCCAGCCTATCGACGGCAAAGGCCCCATCAACGCCAAAATGACCGACGTGATCGAGAAGGTCGCGCCCGGCGTGATCGCGCGTCAGTCGGTGAGCCAGCCTGTGCAGACCGGCCTGAAGTCGATCGACTCCATGGTGCCAATCGGTCGTGGTCAGCGCGAATTGATCATCGGTGACCGCCAGACCGGTAAAACCGCTGTGGCGATCGACGCGATCATCAACCAAAAAGGCCAGAACATGGTCTGCGTGTACGTCGCCATCGGTCAGAAGGCGTCGAGCATCAAGAACGTGGTGCGTGCGCTGGAACAGCACGGCGCCATGGAATACACCATTGTCGTGGCTGCCTCGGCCTCCGAGTCTGCCGCCATGCAGTATGTGTCGGCCTACTCAGGCTGCACCATGGGCGAATATTTCCGTGACCGCGGCGAAGATGCTCTGATCATCTATGACGATCTGTCCAAGCAAGCTGTGGCGTATCGTCAAGTGTCCCTGCTGCTGCGCCGTCCACCAGGCCGCGAAGCCTACCCTGGCGACGTGTTCTATCTGCACTCGCGTTTGCTGGAGCGCGCTGCCCGCGTGAACGCCGACTACGTCGAAGCCTTCACAAAGGGTGAAGTCAAGGGCAAGACTGGTTCGCTCACCGCGCTGCCGATCATTGAAACCCAGGCTGGCGACGTTTCCGCCTTCGTGCCTACCAACGTGATCTCCATCACCGACGGTCAGATCTTCTTGGAAACCAACCTGTTCAACGCAGGCATCCGTCCCGCCATTAACGCGGGTATCTCGGTGTCGCGAGTGGGTGGTGCGGCTCAAACCGACCTGATCAAGAAGCTTTCCGGCGGTATTCGTACCGACTTGGCTCAGTATCGTGAACTGGCTGCTTTCGCGCAGTTCGCGTCTGACCTCGACGCCGCAACCAAGAAGCAGCTCGACCGTGGTGCCCGCGTGACTGAATTGCTCAAGCAAGCTCAGTACAGCCCTCAGCCTATCAGCCTGATGGGCGCCACATTGTTCGCAGTGAACAAAGGCTTCATGGATGACGTGGAAGTCAAGAACATCCTTCGTTTCGAAGCTGGCATGCACAGCTTTCTGAAGGACAAGCACGGCGATCTGCTGAACAAGCTGGAAGCTGGCAAGGCACTCGACAAGGACAAAGAGCTCGAAGCAGCCCTGACGGCAGCCGTCGAGTCCTTCAAGAAGACCTTCGCCTGATCCTTCCTTGAAAGGACCAACGTAATGGCAGTCGGTAAGGAAATTCGCGGCAAGATCAAATCGGTGGAAAACACCAAGAAGATCACCAAAGCCATGGAAATGGTGGCCGCGTCCAAGATGCGTAAGGCGCAAGATCGCATGCGCTCCGCCCGCCCCTACGCCGAGAAAGTGCGCAACATTGCTGCGCACCTCGGCGAGGCCAACCCTGAGTACGTGCACCCCTTCATGAAGATCAACGAGGTCAAGAAGGCCGGCGTGATCGTGGTGACTACGGACAAAGGGCTGTGCGGCGGCATGAACACCAACGTGCTGCGAGCCGTGACCAGCAAACTGCGTGAACTGCAGGGCGATGGCGTGGCCGTAGATGCTGTGGCAATCGGCAATAAGGGTCTCGGTTTTCTGACCCGGATCGGTGCCAGGGTGGTGGCGCAAGCCACTCAACTCGGCGACACGCCCCACCTCGAAAAACTGATCGGTCCAGTGAAGACACTGCTCGACCAGTATGAGAAGGGCGAGTTGAATGCGGTCTACATTGCGTACACCCGCTTCATCAACACCATGAGGCAGGAATCCGTCATCGAGCAGTTGCTGCCGCTGTCGGGTGAAAAGATGCAGGAAGAAACGCGCGCCAGCGGCACGCAGCATTCCTGGGACTACATCTACGAACCGGATGCGCAGAGCGTGATCGACGATCTGTTAGTGCGTTATGTCGAATCGCTGGCTTACCAGGCAGTGGCAGAAAACATGGCGTCCGAGCAGTCGGCCCGAATGGTCGCCATGAAGTCCGCCACCGACAACGCCGGCAACGTGATCAACGAACTCAAGCTGGTCTACAACAAGACCCGCCAGGCGGCGATCACGAAAGAGCTGTCCGAGATCGTTGCGGGCGCCGCAGCCGTCTAACACGGTTCACAACGCATACAAGTTATTGGAGCAAGACAAATGGCTCAAGAGAACATCACTACGAACGCAGGCGTTCAGGGAAAAATCGTCCAATGTATTGGCGCCGTGGTCGACGTGGAATTTCCGCGCGATCGCATGCCCAGGGTCTATGACGCCCTCAAAATGGACGGCACTACTCTGACGCTGGAAGTTCAGCAGCAGTTGGGTGACGGCATTGTGCGTACCATCGCGCTGGGTTCCAGCGACGGTCTGCGTCGCGGCATGATGGTGACCAACACCAATCGCCCGATCACAGTTCCTGTTGGCAAAGCGACGCTGGGCCGGATCATGGACGTGCTGGGTAGCCCCATTGACGAGCGTGGCCCAGTCTCCCAGGAGCAGGTGGCATCCATCCACCGCAAGGCGCCCACCTATGACGAACTCAGCCCTTCGCAAGAATTGCTGGAAACCGGCATCAAGGTGATCGACCTGATCTGCCCCTTCGCCAAAGGCGGCAAGGTGGGTCTGTTCGGTGGTGCTGGCGTCGGCAAGACCGTGAACATGATGGAACTCATCAACAACATCGCCAAGGCTCACTCGGGTCTGTCGGTGTTCGCTGGTGTGGGTGAACGTACTCGTGAGGGTAACGACTTCTATCACGAGATGGCCGAATCCGGCGTGGTGAACCTGGAGAACCTGGGCGAATCGAAAGTGGCCATGGTGTACGGCCAGATGAACGAGCCTCCAGGCAACCGTCTGCGCGTCGCGCTCACGGGCCTGACGATCGCCGAGTCCTTCCGTGACGAAGGCCGCGACGTGCTGTTCTTCGTGGACAACATCTACCGCTACACACTGGCCGGCACTGAAGTGTCCGCTCTGCTGGGCCGTATGCCTTCAGCCGTGGGCTACCAGCCCACGCTGGCCGAAGAAATGGGCCGTCTGCAAGAGCGTATTACGTCCACCAAGGTGGGCTCCATTACCTCTATCCAGGCCGTGTACGTGCCTGCGGATGACTTGACCGATCCGTCACCCGCTACCACGTTTGCTCACTTGGACTCCACTGTGGTGCTCTCGCGTGACATCGCTGCGCTGGGTATTTACCCTGCCGTGGACCCGCTGGACTCCACCAGCCGTCAGCTTGATCCGCTGGTGGTGGGAGAGGAGCACTACGGCGTCGCCCGCCAGGTGCAAGGTACGCTGCAGCGCTACAAGGAACTGCGCGACATCATCGCCATTCTGGGTATGGACGAATTGAGCCCTGAGGATAAACTGGCCGTGGCGCGTGCGCGCAAAATCCAGCGTTTCCTGAGCCAGCCGTTCCACGTGGCGGAGGTGTTCACGGGTTCGCCCGGTAAGTACGTCTCGCTCAAGGACACCATCAAGGGCTTTAAGATGATCGTGAACGGCGAATGCGATCACCTGCCCGAGCAGGCGTTCTACATGGTCGGCACCATCGAAGAAGCCATGGAAAAGGCCAAAAAGGTCTGATTTCGGTTTAGTGTGCGCAGGGCGACAGGTTGTGGTGCGCTGATTCAAGCCCCCCGATACTGAAAGCCCCGCGTTCAACCAGGAGATAACATGGCCAACACCATTCATGTTGACGTGGTCAGTGCCGAGGAGTCCATCTTCTCGGGTGAGGCCACGTTCGTCGCCCTGCCGGGCGAAGCAGGCGAGCTGGGTATTTACCCACGCCATACCCCGCTCATCACGCGCATCAAGCCTGGCTCGGTGCGTATCCAGACGCCAGGTGGTGGCGAGGAGTTCGTGTTCGTGGCTGGTGGCATTCTTGAAGTGCAGCCCAATCACGTCACCGTACTGTCCGACACCGCGATTCGTGGCAAGGATCTGGACGATGAAAAGGCCAATGCCGCCAAGCTTGCCGCAGAAGAGGCTTTGAAGAACGCCAAGAGCGAGATCGATATGGCACGCGCCACGTCCGAGCTTGCCGTTTTGGCTGCTCAGATCGCCGCTTTGCGTAAGTATCGCCAGAAGCGCTGATGTGCTTGTACTGACGCTGCTCACCCAGAGATGGGTGAGCGAAAAAACCCGGGCTGACCCGGGTTTTTTTTCGCCTCATCCTATGTCAAACACGATGGCGTTGCACCCATTCCGCAGGCACCGAGATTTCCATTTCTAGCAAGCGCTGGCCAAATGCCTTCCCCAAGGGGTCGATCCGCATGGAAGCCATGCCACCGCCTCCGAGCGCATCTTCCATCACGAAATTGAACGCACTCAGGCCAGGTGCCTCGTAGCGCGTCACTCGTCCTTTAACCGTTCCGGCGAAATGCTCAGCGACGCGTTTTGGCGTCAGGTGGGCCGCCAGATGGTCGCGAAACTCAGGACGTCGACAGAAGACAGCGATGTTCGAAATGTTCCCTTTGTCGCCCGAGCGGGCGTGCGCCAACTTACGCAACGGCACCTTCACGGTAAGGTCTTGCGTTTCTCCGACTTCCTCATCCTGAGAGGCTGGAGCGGGTGGAGCGACGTAGGCGATTCCTGCCGGAACATCGACTTTCATCGGCTCCTCCGAGCCTATCTGAAGCTGCAGGGGGTTGAGGCGCTGTTTGTCGACGAGGAAGGTAAACAGACGCACCACCGGTGAAGGCTTTGGTCGACCACCGATCATGGCCGCCGTGCCAGGGGCGAAGGCCAGCCCGGTGAACCCCACCTCGCGGGCAAAAAGATTCAGTGCCTTGGCATTTTCGTGATCCACGACGAGGCGCAGCACGACTTCGCGTGAGTTCCTCGCACGTGAGTCGGTCAGGTAACTGGCCTCTCCGCCCAATACCTCTGTGTGGACCCTCGTGAAGCCCGGCAGCTTGAGTTCCTCGAAAATCATGGTGCTGCGGTCAATCAGCGCCTGGGCAGTCCGTTCCGCTTTGCGCAAGGCATCGTGGCCGATAATGGCCACCAGCGCGACGGCGCGATAGCCGTCCTGGTAAGTGGCGGAAACCTTGTACTCTGTTGTAGGCCCGCGTCCGGTAGCGCCTTCGACCAGCACCCGATCTGGGCTCTGCTGAGAGAGCGACAGGCGTGAGAAGTCTGCCACGACATCAGGCAATATGTAGGCGCGCGGATCCCCGATTTCGTAAAGCACTTGCTCGGCCACGCACGCGGCTTCAACCAGGCCTCCGGTGCCGGGAGGCTTCGTTAGCACGAAACTTCCGTCTGCCCGGCATTCTGCAATCGGGTATCCGATGTTGTGCCAGTCAGGCACCCGCTCCCAATCCGTAAAGAGCCCGCCGGTGGACTGCGGCCCACATTCCAGAATGTGCCCCACCAGAGATCCGGCGGCAAGGCGGTCATAGTCATCGGGCTTCCAGGCGAACTCATGCATTAGCACGCCTAGAGCCAATGCGCTGTCCACGCAACGGCCTGTAATGACGACGTCGGCACCACGATCCAGGGCCGCGGCGATGGGCAGGGCGCCTAGATAGGCGTTCGCCGTCAACATGTTCGCTGGCAGTGGTTCTCCGGTATTCCATTCGCGGACGTCCTCCGCGCAAAGCTCTTCCAGTTTCGGCATCAGGTCGTCACCGGTCACCACAGCGATCTTGAATTGGAGTCCCAGCTCCTGGCAGGCGGCTTCGAGAGCGCGCTTGCACGCGGCAGGGTTGACACCGCCCGCGTTGGTTACGACCTTGATTCCACGCTCAGACAAGGTGCGCAGGTGAGGTTTTAGAAAACTGATGAAATCCGGAGGGAAACCCGCTTCTGGATCCTTCATGCGAGCTCTGGCCAACAGTGACATCGTCACTTCAGCCAAGTAGTCCATCATCAAGTAGTCGACTTGGGTGCCGAGCAGTTGCCCGATGCCACGGGGGCTGTCCCCCCAGGCACCAGAAGCGCCGCCTATTCGAATGATCCGTTCAGTCATGACTTGTTCCTGCAGCCTTGAACCATTGAGGTGAGCGCCGCTCATTGAATGCAGCCAGTCCTTCGCGCGCATCTGGCGTACTGGCGGCAAGTGCGATCTGAGCCTCTGCGTACGAGAGTGCTTCGTGGAAGCCCATGGCTTCCAGTTCATGAATTGCGACTCGGCCGCGGCGAATGGCAAGGGGCGATCCGGCAGTGATCCGTTCCACCATGGAGGTGACCTTTGCGTCGAGGTCGTTGTTCCCGACCACTGCGTTAACGAGTCCTATTTCTTGAGCGCGTGCAGCGTCAATGAGGTCACTCATGAAGCAGAGTTCGTTCACATGCCTGGGAGCCACCATGCGTCGCAGATACACCAGCACTTGCATCGGGAACACACCCACCTTGGCCTCGGGCAGCCCGAAACGCGCATGGTCGGCTGCGACGGCGAGATCGCACATGGCCAAGAGCCCCATTCCACCTGCGACGCAAGCGCCGTTCACGCGTGCAATGATGGGGATAGGCATCTCGCGGGCGACGCGCGCGAGTCGGCCGAAATCCGTCGTCGGCTCCAATGCGGCATCTCCGAAAACACCGGTCCCACGAGAGAGGTCTGCACCCGCGCAAAAAGCCTTCTCACCCGCGCCAGTCAGCACCACCGCTCTTATTTCGGGTGTGGAGGCAACGGATCGGAAAGCTGCTTCGATTCCTGCGACGACATCTGGATTCAGCGCATTGCGGCGTTCCTCTCGGTCGATGGTGACCCAGAGGGCGCTCCCTCGTTGCTCTGACCGGATGACAGATGTGCTTTTAGTCTGATCCACTTCACCTCCTGTAGCGTCTTCAAGATATCAGGACTTGCCGCCCTGGACCACGGCGGCGCCGCTGGCCAACAGCTGATCGATCTGGGTTTCTTCAAATCCCCCTTCCTTGAGCACGGCACGGGTGTCAGCGCCGAGCCCTGGTGCTGCGCGACGTAACGACGGACCTCCCTCCGACCATTCGCTGGGCCCCTTCATCTGACGTATGCGCCCTAGTTCGGGTTGCTCTGTTTCCTGGAAGAAGCCGATGTCCCCCAGATGCGGATCATGTAGAACGCTTTCCACCGTGTGCATCGGAAAGCATGGAATATCGGCATCCCGAAGAGCGTCTACCCATTCGGCGGTGGTGCGTTCGAGCAGGGCGTCTGCCACCATGCCATAAAGTTCGTCAATCACGCGGGTGCGTGCGCTGATAGTGGCGAATCGGGGATCGGTATCGAAGAGTTCAGGTTTCCCAATTAGGCGAAGGAAGGACTTCCAGTTGGCATCCGTGTACACCGTGCAGCAGATGTGGCCGTCCTTGGTGGCGTAGGGGCGGCGATTTTTAGATAGCAGACGTGGGTAACCCATGGCTCCTCGCGCGGGCACGAAGGTTTCACCGTAAAGGTGATCGCCAAGGACCTGGGAGAGCATCGTCTCGAACATCGGTACATCAATGCGCCTGCCACGCCCTGTCTTGCTGACCGCAAAAAGGGCTGCGGAGACGATGCCAAAGGCGTAGAGGCCTACGAGGCGGTCTGCGATGGCCATTGGCAGATAGCGTGGAATGGAGCCGCTGCCGCGCGCCACGACATCAGACATTCCTGAGGCCGCTTGAATCAAATCATCGAAGGCGGCCTGCGGTGCGTAACGCCCACGTTGAGAAAACCCCACCAATCCGACGTAGAGAAGGCGCGGGTTGACCGCGCGGAGAGTTTCATACCCCAGGCCCAATCGCTCCATGGCGGCCGGGCGTACGTTGTACACCAGCACATCGGCGGTTCGCGCCAGTTGCAGAAGAGCTTGCCTGGCTTCCTCCTTCTTCAGGTCGAGGGCGATGCTGCGCTTGTTTCGGTTCAGCGCGAGAAACAGGGCACCCATGCCCTTCTCGCCTCCGGGGCCGAGCGAGCGTGTGCTGTCTCCGCCGGGAGCCTCGATCTTGATCACATCAGCGCCGAGATCGGCGAGTTGTTGTGTTGCCAGCGGTCCCATGAACACGGTGGTCATGTCCAGCACGCGCACGCCACTCAAGGCGCCTTCAGATCCATTGTTGGTGTCTTGCATGATTTCCTACGCAAAAAACTGCGGCTACGCAGGCGTGGTTAGGCTGAAGGAGGCTGCCTGGGGTCAGGCGGCCTCCTGCAAAGAGACAGCTTCTATTCAGGCTGGATGCCGGCGGCTTTGATCACACGACCCCAGGTATCTGTTTCCGAGCGCTGAAACTCGGCCAGCCCCTGAGGTGTCGTGGTGAACGATTCCAGCGTGGCGTTGTTGTAGACGGACGTGATGGCGTCGCTCTTGACACCTTCGACGAGAGCCTTGTTCAGTCTTGTGATGATATCTTGCGGTGTTCCATGTGAGGCTTGCAAACCGGAGCATGTCGGCGGCTGTCCAACGGTTTGAAGAGACCCTAGGAGCCTGTCGGACTTGGAAATCGCCGGCTGCAAATGGGCCGCAGCGGTCCATTTTTCACAGTCTTCTTGACCCATAGCTGGGCTATGGGCCTGCGAATCCTGCAAAAACTGTCCTCGCTGGGTCCCATTTTCGCTTTCGGCGCTCCAAGTCCGACAGGCTCCTAGAGCAAGCCGCTGGCAGCCGTGATTAACGAATCACCTTGGTAGGGTCTTCGCCGTAGGGTGGCGCATAGATGACCAGCAACTTGATTTTGTCGCTGGTGACTTTGATGGAATGAAAAACCCCTTCGGGGAAGAACATCACGTCGCCGGCCCGCACTTCCTGTTCTCGGCCATCTATGCCAGCCACAGCTGAACCTTCCAGAACATAAACGGCCTGTTCCAACCCAGGATGCGCATGTGGCAGTGCATTGCCGCCCGCAACGATCTCGCCGAGGACCAACTCCATGTGTCGCGCGCCGCACTCGGGCCCGACTAGGCGAATGTTGGTGGTGCCGTGGTGGTTGGCGGGGCTGTAGCCGGGGAGCTCTGAGGGGCGAATCACGCCCCCGCGCGTTTGCTTGGTTTCGATCTGTTCAGTGTTCATTTGATTGTCCTGGTTAGCCCTCGCATGCTAGTGGCTGGACGTCCCGAAGGGAAATAGGAAGAGTGAACAGATTCGATAACGGAAATGAATCGCTGAGTTTTCAGCGTTCAACCTGGATCCGGCAGTTGGACGCGCCCGAGCAGGTCGTCATCGGGTGCGCTGGCAAGACGTGAGGACGCGGCAGGCTCGTGCCTGCAAGAACGAGCAACGCCGCCAGCGTGCCCGAGGGCGGCCTGATCGGGTGCGTAGCGCTCTCAGCCGCAGCCGGCCGCCCAAACAGGTGAGCGTGATCGGAGCATCGAAATTGAGTGTCCACGCGGCTTTCTTGGAGATTGCAAGCGGTCAACTGCCGGATCCAGGTTCAAAGGGGCAGTGGCTGATCAAGCCTGGGGCAAGTCGAGCAGACGCCCTCTGCCGAGGGCCTTCCGGCCGGACAGCAGGGTGAACTCCCTGTCGAGCTGCAGCCTGGGTAGCGCGAGTTCGGGTCGCAGGAATTGAAGCTGCATCATCTGCGGCACCTCTGGCACAGGCTCAGCACCCGGGTGGACCTCCAGTCGCGCGCTGAAAGCTTCGGACCCAAGGACCACCAGGCAAGGAAAGAGACCGGCTCGCACAGGGCGACTTTCCGCGGGAACGGCCGCCGGGAACAGCGTAAGCTCGACTTGCGCCGAGGGCGCGAAGGCGGCATCTGGCGCAAACCCAGGTGGCAGCACCTTCGGCGTCCGAGCCCGCGTCATCAGCCAACCGATGATGTTGCCCACGATCGGCAGCCAAAGTACAAGCAGGAGCGACCCCAGGTCGCGCACCAAGGAGGGTCCGGGTACCAGCCAGCGCACCAAGCCGCCTCCGACAGCCAAGAACAGAAGGACGATAGTGATGATTTGCCTGCGCGACGATATTTTGGACTTCATACCTTCTATTAGGCATCAGGACGCCTGAAACTTATTGCCCGCGTCATCGAACCACGGGGGCATCCGGTAGTTGGTTGCTCCCTGAGGGCGGCGGCGTGTCGTTCGCGTTCCCGGACTCAGACGCAGGGAAGTGCTCCACCAACACGGCTGAGACTTCTTCCAAGGCTTGCGTCAACCCGTCCTCGAAGCGGTTCTCGCTCAGGGCAAGGCTGAGCCTGTCTACCATCGCCTTCCATTCGGCGGTGCCGACATGTCGATTCACGCCGCGGTCGGCGACCAGTTCAATGGCATGCTCTGCGAGCAACAGGTAGATCAGCACGCCATTGCTTTGCGCGGTGTCCCACATGCGCAGCTTGGAGAAAATCATGACCGCTCGCTCGCGCACGATCTGATCGATCGGCACCTTGTCGCGCAGGTGGCGCCACAGGTAGCTGAGCGGTAATGCGCCTTCGACGTAAAAGCGTACCTCGCCTGTGTGGCGACGCTCGCTGGCAGCTACGCGGCTCTGCAGGCGTTCGGCGACCTCTGGGGGTACGACACGGCGCGCGTCGCTCTCGTCAAACCAACGGTGGCGTACAAGGCGAACGAATGGAGATGTCTTCATGTCAGTGACTCAATTCGGCCTACCAGCTTCCGCTGGCTCCGCCGCCGCCAAAATTACCGCCGCCACCAGAGCTGAAGCCGCCACCTCCGCCACCGCCAAACCCGCCCCCTCCGCCGCCTCCCCATCCGCCACTGGAGGGTGGGAAAAACGGGCCGCCAGAGCGCCCGCTTCTACTAGACATGGATGCAGGCAGAGCGCCAGAAAACATGGCGAGAAGCAGCGCGACGATGCCTGCGATGACGGCTATGGCCAGGCTGGCGGTGATGATGAAGGCCAAGCCGCCCAGGCCAGCGCCTGTCACCAACGCGCCCAGCTTGCGTCCGAAGACACTCCGGGCGAACCCGCTGACAATGGGCACGGCGATGAACAGGAAAACCAGGCCATCCATCAGTCCGAAGCTGCTGCCCCGCTGGGTAACCTGCGTCTCCGGCGCTTGAACCGGCGGCAGTGGCTCGCCCTTGATGCGTGCGGCCAGCTGGTCCACGCCCGCGCTCAATCCGCCCGCATAGTCGCCCTGGCGGAAAAACGGGGTGATGGCTTCGTTGATGATGTGGCTGGCGGCGATGTCTGGCACGGCGCCTTCCAGCGTTTTGGCTACCTCAATGCGTACGCGGCGGTCCTGCACCGCCACGAGCAGGATGAGACCGTCTCCCACTTCCTTGCGGCCAATTTTCCAGGCATTGCCGACGCGGTTGGCGTAGGCCGCGATATCTTCCGGGGCCGTGGTAGGCACGACCAGTATGACGACCTGCGAGCCCTTCTCCTGCTCCAGAGCCGTGAGCTTGGCCTCCAGTGCAGCCGTTTGCGCTGCATCCAGGGTGCCGGAAGTGTCGACCACGTGAGAGGTCAGCGCGGGCACCGGTTGCAGCGACTGCGCCTGCAGCCCCAAACTGGCTGAAAGCGCCAGTGTCAGCGCAACCAGCGCTCGCAATAGCAGAGCAAGAGGAGTGTTCAAGAAAAGCACGCGACGTGTCGAAGAGGTCAAGTCAGGCTGAAGGCTCCGATCAGCGTGAGGCCGGAGCGGCTGGAGATTTGCCGAAATCGACCCTCGGTGCACGAGATATTTCTGCCTCGTTGGCGACCGTGAAGTTCTCCTTGGGCTTGTAGCCAAACACCATGCCCGTCAGGTTGGTGGGGAAACTGCGAGCCAGAACGTTGTAGTCCTGTACGGACTTGATGTATCGGTCGCGTGCCACCGCAATGCGGTTCTCCGTGCCTTCCAGCGCCACGCGCAGGTCGGCGAACGCCTTGTTGGCTTTGAGGTCCGGGTAGCGCTCCACGGTCACCATCAGGCGGCTGAGGGCGCTGGAAAGCTCCCCCTGCGCTGCCTGGAACTGCTTGAAGGCTTCGGGGTTGTTCAGGGTTTCTGGCGTTACCTGAATGCTGGTGGCCTTGGCGCGGGCCTGAATGACCTGGTTCAGCGTATCTTGCTCGAACTGGGCCTCCCCCTTGACCGTGCTGACCAGGTTGTCGATCAGATCGGAACGGCGCTGGTACTGGTTGACAACCTCGCTCCATGCAGACTTGGTGGCTTCGTCCAGGCGCTGGTAATCGTTGTAACCGCAGCCGCTGAGCGACAGCAGCAACGTCAGCACGGCGGCTGTCTTGAAGAGCCAGTTTTTCATTGTTGCATCCTCTCTCGCGAAAAATGGGATCAAGCGAGAAACTACCATAGGTGCAAGTTGCCGTCTGTAGGTAAATGGCTTAAGACCGCGCTTTTGCAGGCGGCAGGCAGTTTGGCAGGCCATGCTTGCGGGCTGGTTTGCTAACTCTGTGTGCTGCGTTCGTCACGGTTTCGCGGCACAATGTCTGCTCCTTTTCCAGTCATGCCATGCCCAAGCCACGCTACCGGCCCGCCGAAATGGGGGCTTCTGCCGACGATGTCGAAGCCGCCTTTTATGAAGCGTTGCAGGCCGGCGACCTCGATCAGGTGATGGCTTGCTGGGCCGACGAGGACGACATTGTCTGCGTTCATCCCGGGGGCGCGCGACTGGTCGGGGTGGCCGCTATTCGCGAGGCCTTCGAAGCCATGCTGTCCAATGGAAGCGTGCGCTTGGTTCCTGAGCGAAAGCGCAAGGTCGAATCGCTTTCAGCCAGCATACACAACGTACTGGAGCGCGTTGACGTGATCACCGCCGAAGGTCCCCAGCACGCCTGGGTGGTGGCCACCAACGTTTTCCTGAAGACCGCACAAGGCTGGCGCCTGGTGGCGCACCATGCCAGCCCTGGCCGCGCTGAAGTGGCCGAAGCATCAGTGCCCGCTCAGCTATTACATTGAACCCAACGAGTTACCGCGCTCCGCCCTGGTTGCCGGGCGGACATTTCCAAACCATCTTGCCGGCACTGTACGCGCGACGCGTGCTAGGTGCGCCCGTGAACTACAGGCGTGAACGCTGGGACACGCCCGACGGCGATTTCATCGATGTTGATTTTCTGGACGGCGTAAGCACCGCCCCAGGTGCGCCTTTGCTGGTGCTGTTCCATGGCCTGGAGGGGTCGTCGCGCAGCCACTACGCAGAAGCCTTTGCCGGCTGGGCGCGCACCCAGGGGCTGGCCTTCGCCGTGCCGCATTTTCGAGGATGTTCCGGCGAAATCAACCTTGCGCCGCGCGTTTACCATTCGGGCGATGTGGCGGAAGTGGCCTGGGTGCTGGAGCGCCTGCGCACACGGCAGGACGCCGGCGGAGGCGGCCCCGTGTTGGCGGTCGGTGTTTCGCTGGGTGGCAACGCGCTGCTACGGTGGGCCGGAGAATTCGGCGCGTCTGCAGGTGGCCTTGTTCAGGCCGTGGCAGCCGTATGCTCGCCGCTGGATCTGGCAGCAGGAGGTCACGCGATAGGCCGAGGCATCAACCGTCAGGTTTATACCCGCATGTTCCTGCGCACCATGAAGGCCAAAGCTAGAGCCAAGCTGGCCCAGCACCCAGGCTTGTTTGACCTGAAGCGTCTGCAGTCAGCTCGAGATCTCTACGCGTTTGATGATCTGTTCACGGCACCGCTGCATGGCTTTGCAGGGGTTGAAGACTATTGGCGCCGCGCATCCGCGAAGCCACACTTGGCAGATATCCGGGTGCCGGCTTTGGCCCTGAATGCGAAGAACGACCCGTTTGTGCCGGCCGAGAGCTTGCCGAAAGAGGGTGAAGTGGGAAGATACGTGACCTTGTGGCAGCCCGATCATGGTGGTCACGTAGGCTTTGCTCAAGGCGCTGCGCCGCCGGGCCACGTGCTGTGGCTACCCCGCGCTGTGGGGGGTGGTTGCTTGAGCAGTACACCTGCTGATCCGGCCCATACGGGTGCAACCACCATGGAGCCGGAGCAAATAAAAGTCTTATTTTCTTTCTTGCTGTCTGAGAACGGCCTTGAGCTTTTGCTTGGCGCGAATGTCTGAGTCGATGCGCTTCACGGCCTCCCCTCGGATGCGATGCATCATGGCGGCGTCAGGATCTTGCCAGCTGCCGCCGGCTTGTCGCGCCATCCAGGCGACGGCGCGCGAAAACTCTTCCAGTGAGAGTTTGTCATCACCACCCTTGGCCGGCATGGCGCGCACCCCGACATAGCCGTGTGCGCTCAGTATGTGCTGACCTTCTTCGATCAATGGTTTCCATGCTGTCGTGTCGCCTACTTTTGGCGCGTGCGCGACGCCGGTCTCGTGACAGGCCACACAGACCGATTTGTAAACCTCCTGACCAGCGCGCAGCTGCGCCAGAGCGGGCGAAGCCAGCGCTGCCGAGAGGATGCAGATGAGAGGGATGAGAACAGGATGGCGTTTCATGTTGGCAACAACCTATGAATAGTTGATAGAAAATAATTCGGGAAAGTTGTCAGGCTGTGAGTCCCTTGTGGGGGCACGCAGTCAGTTGATGGATTATGTGCTTTGGCCAGTGCATGCCTGTGCCGAAAAAAGCCGCCCGGAGGCGGCTTGGTCGTACTCAGTTCGCCGGTTCCAGGTGCGGCGGGGCATTCAGTTCCGGGTCGAGCGTTGGGTCGTCCAACGAGTCGCCTTCGCTGATCGGTTTGGAAGGCGCAGCCAGCAGTTCGCGCAGATAGTTGGGTTGGGCCAGCAGCGCATGGTGGGTGGCGCCGTTGTACAACTGCAGGTCACGAATACCCAACGCCGCAATGCGCCGGTCTATCTCCTGTGCCTCCAGTGCGAGCGGATCCACGCTGTCCGACGCCATGGCCATGCCCCACAGCGTGCCATACAGGGGTACATATTGCAGATACGGCCGCACAATCGGGAACGCGGCCTGCAACGAGGCCATGATGCGCGCCAGTGTGGGCCCTCGGTGAATGGGCGACTGGATGTGCAAAGACAACACGCCGCCCGGGGTCAACGCGCGCCGGCAGGCAGCATAGAACTCCGCTGTATACAGTGCCACAGCGGGGCCGAAGGGGTCGGTCAGATCCAGCACGATCTGGTCGAACTGTTCATTGCACTGCATGACAAAGGCATGCCCGTCACCAATGTGCAGCTCGACCCGGCGATCCAGAAACGCACCACGGTGAATGTTAGGCAGCCACGTGCGAGCCATGTCGATCACGTCTGCGTCGAGTTCTGCCAGCACCACGCGATCCATTTCCGGGTGTTTAAGCAGTTCCTCTATCGTGCCGCCGTCACCGCCGCCAATGACAAGGGCAGAACGCACGCGACCATGGCTGACCGCTGGTAGCTGAACGATCGGTTCGTGGTAGAAAAATTCGTCGCGCTCACTGGTCATGAAACACCCGTCGATACGCATGGCGCGGCCGAACAGGGGCGTGTCGACGATCTCGATATGCTGCATGGGCGAATGCCGCTCTGCCAGCAGGTGAGAGGTGCGGAGGTAGAAGCCGAAATCGGGCGACAGGGCTTCCGCAACGAAGCCGCCTTCGCGTGGGGCCAAGCTACTCATGCCCGTTCGACGCGGTGAAGGTGCGGGTCTGCGGGTGCGAACGCCTGCATGACGCGGGCGAACAGTGACTCGGCATTGGCGCGATTGTCGGTGGTGTAGCTGCACACGTACACATCGAGCGTGACATACCCGTCTTCAGGCCACGTGTGGAGAGACAAATGCGACTCGGCCAGGACCACCACACCAGTGACGCCTTCTCCGTCTCCGAAGCTGTGAAACAGGGAGCCGACTGTGGTCAGTCCGGCGCGCTCGACCGCCTTGCGGCAAAATGCTTCAAGGTATGCAGCATCGGTCATCAGGCGCGCATCGCAGACGCAGTGATGGAGGTCGCCGATCAGATGAAGGCCAGGTGCTTTGCGCGCCACAGGGCGCAAGCGGGTAACGCCCGACGCGGGAGCCAGAGGTGGCTGCGAGAAGGACGGTAGGGATTGGCGTTGGTACATGGGCCTGTCTCCAAAAAAAGAAGGCAAAAAACCAAGCGCTGCGCTTTTGCAGTCCTGCGCAAAAGCAATAGAGCACCGGGTAGGACAGTGCGCTTGAATCGCGCGCGAAAAAAGTTTCTATTATACCCAATAAAGTGAATAAGAAAAAAAGCAAGACGTGACAAGGGTTTAATGGTGTCTCGATCTATCATTAACTATGGACGACATCGTGAAACAGGCCATGGTCAAGTGGCCGAATGTGCCGCACTGCTATGGTTGGCTGGGTTTGGATGCGCGGGGCAATTGGTACTTGCGAGACGAGCAAGCGCAGGCCATCGGAGGGTTTGCCAGCGGCTTGCCTGGTGCCAAGGGTTCGCTACTTCAGCACGCAAAGCTGATTGACTTCATTCAGCGTAACTACGAGTCAGACGCTAGTGGAGAATGGTTTTTTCAGAATGGCCCGCAGCGTGTCTACGTCGAGCTCGAGGTCGCGCCCTTGATCTGGCGCGTGCAGGAAGACGGCTCAGTGCGTTCGCACACCGGTCAGGAAGTGCAAGTGTCCCGGGCTATCGTAGACGATCAAGGTCGAGTCTTCCTGATGACTGATCTTGGCCTCGGCCTAGTGCACACGCAGGACATGCTGCACGTCGCCGAAGCCGTTGAACGAGGTGTATGGGCACCCGAGCCCGTGGAGGCAGTGGATCTGCCGGCTAGCTATGGATACGTGCTTAGTCCGGCAGTGGAGAGTCTGCAAAGGACATCGTAGCCAGCTCTCTCAAGGCACTCTCGAGGCACTCTCGAGGCTTGAAGTTGGTCGACTTACTGACCCGCGTCGGGATCTCTCTTTGTTGCCATGGCGGCTTCCATCGCCTGACGAACTTGCTGCTGCATCTGCTGGCTTTGTACCCGCACCGAATCGTTGCTGCCTTCAGTTGCAGATGATGCGCTTTTGCTGCCCGTGATTTGTTGCTTGGCCAGAAGCATCACGATGACGAGTGCGATCACCAAGCCCAAAAGCCCCCAAATTCCTCTCATGCCAAGATCCTTTCACTATTGGGGGCATTATTTCCGAAGTCCTCCTATACTGAAACAGATGACTCGACAGATTGATTTTTCCGATGTCCGAATGCGCGGTTTTTCGCGGCGTGCCGAAGTACCCGATGCACTCGCCTGGATCGACGCTCATACATCCCCGCTGGATGGCGAGGCAGTGGCGGTTGATGATGTTTCCGGCCGCGTGATCATTGCCAATCTGGTGGCACCTATCGCCGTGCCTGAGTTCGACCGTTCGGCCATGGACGGTTATGCACTGCGCGGGGCCGAAACCATGGGCGCGGGGGACTACAACCCTCTGGAGTTCACGCTCGTTGGCCACGCTTGGCCCGGTCGCCCGTTTGATGGCGTGGTGCCGGAGGGCTCCGCCATTCGCATCATGACCGGCGCGCCGGTGCCTGCGGAACTTGACGCCGTGGTGCCAGCCGAGTACGCCACCGAGCAGGATGGGCGGCTCACCATCACTCGGCCCATGGCCCCAGGGCAGCACGTGGGTCGCATTGGCGAGGACATTGCACTGGGCAGCACAGTGCTGGCAGCGGGTCGCCGCCTTCGACCTCAGGATGCAGGAGTCGCGGCCTCGGTTGGCTTCGGCACGTTGCAGGTCATCCGCCAGCCGCGCGTGCGCCTGCTTGTGACAGGCAACGAGATTCAGGCACCAGGGCACCCCAAAGGCCCTTTTGAAATCTACGATGCCAATTCCATGACCTTGCGGGGCTTGGTGCCGCGAGATGGAGGGGTTCTTGAGTCGCATCAGCGGCTGGGAGACGACCCCAAGGCCATCTCGGAGGCTTTGGTCGCTCCGGGGGCTGATGTCATCCTGGTTTCCGGTGGCTCCAGCGTCGGCTCCGAAGACCACGCGCCGCGCTTGGTGGCGGAGTTGGGGGAGCTCGCCATACACGGCATTGCCATGCGTCCATCCAGCCCGGCGGGCATGGGGCGGATAGGCGGCGCGCTGGTCTTTTTGCTTCCCGGCAACCCAGTGTCGTGCCTCTGCGCCTATGATTTTTTTGCCGGTCGAGCCATTCGCAGGCTCGGTGGCAGGCCCGCTGATTGGCCATATCGTCAAACGCGCGCACCCATGTTGCGCAAGATAGTGTCGCAGGTGGGGCGCGTCGACTACGTGCGAGTGAAAGTCACAGAGCAGGGAGTGGAGCCTCTGGCGCTGTCAGGTGCGTCCATGTTGAGCTCCACCACGCGCGCTGATGGCTTTGTGGTCGTTCCCGCCGAAAGCGAAGGCCACGGGCCCGGATCTGAAGTAACTGTCCATCTTTACGATTACACGTGAAACCTCAATCGCAATTTCTTCATGTTGTCACGCGGGACGAGGCAGAGCGCCGCTTTCGTGAGCATCTGAACCTCGCGCCGCTGGGCTCCGAGATCGTCCCTCTTGAGCTTGCGTTGAACCGCGTGCTTGGTGCCGACATCGTCGCGCCGATCGACGTACCAGGATTTGACCGTTCCAACGTAGACGGATTCGCAGTGCAGGCGGCCGACACTTGGGGGGCGATGGAGGAGCAGCCGCGCGAGCTGGTGCTGACGGGTGAGACTCTGGCGCCAGGCATCGTCCCGCAAGGTGCGGTTGCTCGCGGCCAGGCAATGGCCATTGCTACAGGCGGCATGCTGCCTCGAGGTGCCGACGCCGTCGTGATGGTCGAACATACCGATGCAGAAGGCGGCAGCGTGCAGGTTCGGCGCGCCGCCACAGCAGGCGAGAACGTAAGCTATGCCGGCACCGACATCGCACGCGGAGAGACAGTGTTGCGCGCAGGCCAGCCGCTGAGTTCTCGTGAGATTGGGGTGCTGGCGGCGCTAGGCCTGGCGCAGGTGAGTGTGCACCGCAAGCCCCGCGTGGCCATTTTTTCCACGGGTAACGAGATCGTGGCGCCCGGTGCCCCGTTGCCCGTTGGTGCGGTTTACGATTCCAATGCGGCCATCATCAGCGCCGCAGTCGAAGAACTGGGGGGCGAACCCTTGCGCCTTGGCGTCATCCCTGACGATGAGCCCGCGCTTGCCGCTGCTCTGGCTCAAGGAATGTCAGAAGCCGACGCAGTGGTGTTTTCTGGCGGAACGTCGAAAGGTGAGGGAGACTTGTCCTATCGGGTCGTGGCCGCTCTTGGAGATCCTGGCATTGTGGCGCACGGTGTGGCGCTCAAGCCCGGCAAGCCGGTTTGCCTCGCGGTGACCGGGGGCAAACCCGTGGTCATCTTGCCCGGTTTCCCCACGTCGGCGGTGTTCACGTTCCATGAGTTTCTGGCGCCTGTCATTCGCGCATTTGGGGGCCGACCTCCTGAGCAGCAGGCCCTGGTGCCGGCATCATTGCCGATGCGCGTGAACTCCGAGCGTGGCCGCACAGAGTATCTGCTCGTCAATCTGGTGCCCTCCGACAAGGGGCTTGCCGCCTACCCAATGGGTAAGGGCTCTGGCTCCGTAACCACCTTCAGCCATGCAGATGGATTCATCACCATAGGTCAGCATACCGAGATTCTGGATCAGGGAGCACCCGTTCAGGTTCAGCTATTGAGCCGGGGGCTGGACCCCGCCGATCTCATCCTGATCGGCAGCCACTGCGTGGGGCTGGATTGGTTGTCTGGTGAACTGATGCGCCAGGGCATACGTATCAAGGTCATGAGCGTCGGCAGCACCGGTGGTCTCATGGCCGCAAAGCGTGGCGAGTGCGACGTGGCCGGCATCCATTTGATGGACCCCCTCACGGGTGTCTACAACCACCATTTACTGACGCCTGAGCTACTCCTGGTGCCCGGCTACGGCCGTATGCAAGGCATTGTTTACCGACCGGGAGACGCCCGTTTTGAAGGTAAAGACCCTGGTGCCGCCATCGCAGCCGTGCGCGCAGACCCGGACTGCACCATGGTCAACCGAAATGCCGGCAGTGGCACCCGCATCTTGATAGATCGTTTGCTTGGTGCCGAGAAGCCCCCGGGGTACGGGGTGCAGACCAAGTCTCACAACGCGGTGGCGGTTTCCATTGCACAGCATCGCGCCGACTGGGGTTTGACCATTGATACGGTGGCTCGGCAGTACGGCCTAGGCTTCATTCCGGTGCAGGAAGAGCGGTACGATTTTGTCGTGCCCAAGGCACGAATTGATCGGCCCCCTGTGCAAGCCTTCATGACCTTGCTGCAGTCCGATCGCGCGAGAAATTCGCTGCGCGGAATGGGCTTTCGAATCCCTGAATGAGACCGAACCTGGATCGAATGGCACTAGCCTAAGACAAGTTTAGTGTCATCGTAGGGTTTTTGTAGGAGCGGCTTTAGCCGCGATCGGCAGCGTTTCCACAAAGGCATCGCTTGCTTGGGGGTCATCGCGGCTAAAGCCGCTCCTACAAAAATAGCATCGACCACTAAGCAAACGGCATCGGTTTAATAGCACCCTCTCCCTCCGGGAGAGGGTGGGGGTGAGGGCACGACTGCGTATCGTTAATTTCGGACGCATCAATAGGCTGACCGACCTCATCGGCCCCCGCCACTTATGCATTGCTGATCATATGGCGTTGGGAGGGTGATGCTGACAGAATCATTCTGTCTCCAATCAACCATTCCCTGACGCCCATGGCTTTGCGCAAACGCTCTCTCCTGATCGCCGTGGTGGCCGCCACATTCCTCACGTCGTTGGCGCAAGCCCAGGAAAAGTTCATTGTCCTGGCATCCACCACATCGACTGAGCAGTCAGGCCTTTTCAAGCAATTGCTCCCACAGTTCGAGAAGGCCTCAGGCATTTCAGTTCGGGTCGTGGCCGTGGGCACCGGCCAGGCGCTTGACATGGCGCGCCGTGGCGATGCAGATGCGCTGTTCGTTCATGATCAGCCTGCGGAAGAGAAATTCGTCGCCGAAGGCTTCGGGCTGGAGCGTCGTGCGGTCATGTACAACGATTTTGTGTTGATCGGGCCCAAGTCTGACCCCGCCGGTACGCGCGGCAACAATATTTCCTTGGCGCTCAAACGTGTGAAAGACACAGGCGCCGCCTTTGTGTCGCGCGGCGATAAAAGCGGCACGCATGCAGCCGAGCTTCGGCAATGGAAGTTGGCTGGCGTTGACATGGCCGCAGGCAAACCCGCAGGCTACAAGGAGTGTGGTTGCGGCATGGGGTCGGCGCTGAATATCGCCTCTTCTACCAATGCCTACGTGTTGTCTGATCGAGGCACATGGCTCAACTTCAAGAACCGCGGTGATCTGAGCGTTGTGGTGGAAGGCGACAAGCAACTGTTCAATCAGTATGGTGTCATTGTCGTCAACCCGGCCAAGCACGCGCATGTGAAAAAAGATTTTGCTCAAACCTTTGCCGACTGGGTGGTGTCGCCTGCTGGTCAGAATGCCATTGCTTCTTACAAGATTGGCGGAGAACAGTTGTTCTTTCCGAATGCGAGCCAGTGACTTTCATTGATGTTTCTTCATCCTGGATTTTTGTTCGGTCAATTCGAGAACTTCAAGACAGGAGGGTGGTAGGACAATAGAAGGAAAGCAGCGCTTTCACCTTATGTCACCAACCCGTCGTGGAATTCATCTTCGCTACACTTTCGAGAGCGCCTATAAAGGCGACCAGAAAGGTGCGGAGCTTGAAAATCCTCTTTTCGATCTCCTCTCCGCGCTTGAGGCACATGGCTCCATCAGCGCAGCTGCGCGGGCACTGAGTTTTTCATACCGTCACACGTGGGCGTCGCTCAAGCACTGGGAGGGCGTATTAGGCTCCGAGCTTGTTCAGTGGGGGCAGGGGCGAAGTGCTCGCTTGACGCCATTTGCGCAGCGCCTAATGTGGGCCGAGCGGCAGGCTCGCGTACGCATGACGCCTCATGTAGAGGCCCTGCGCGCAGAGTTGTCTCGTGTCTTTGCATTGGCTGACGACTCCGCGCTGCAGGTATTGGAAATTTTTGCCAGCCACGATCTGGGTCTTCCTTTGTTGCAGGCCCTTGCAGAAGAATGTGACGGCCTGCACATCGGCTTGCGCTTTGCTGGAAGCCAGGAAGCGCTGCGAGCGCTCCACGATGGTCGCTGTCGGGTGGCTGGCTTCCACGTAGCGCAAGGGGCATCCGCCGACAGCGTCATGGCTCTCGCTCTGCGTCCGCTTCTGCAACCCGGAAAGCATAAACTCATCGGTAGCCACTGGCGACGCCAGGGCTGGATCTGGCGCGTTGGCGAGACACGGCCCGAAAGCGTCGAAGCCTTGGGCACCGGACGCTGGCGCTTCGTGTCTCGGCAGCCGGCGTCGGGCACTCGTCTGTTGACTGACCATCTCTTGGAGCAGGCTGGTTTGGTAGCTGACCAGGTGCCTGGTTACACCACGCGCATTGAAGACACGCACGTTGCTGTGGCTGCGGCCATCGCGTCCGGGGCTGCAGATGTTGGCGTTGGCATCGAGGCTGCAGCTGCGGGCGCTGGCCTCGCGTTTTTTCCGCTGGTAGAGGAAGACTACTTTCTCTTGTGTCTGAAGGAGGATTTGGACTCCCCACAGATCAAGACACTGCGTGAACGTCTTGCTTCGCCAGCCTGGGCGGACGCTCTGTCTCAACTGCCCGGCTATGGCGTGAACCGGCCGGGCGAAGTGCTTTCGCTTACGCAGGCCCTGCCTTGGTGGAGCTACAAGAGGCCAAAGCAGGCTTGAGTGACGCAGTTTCTCTGCCAACCCCGCATGAAGAGAAGGCACCTCAGCGGTTCTGTGGGCGCATCCACTGCTTACTGCTGCAACTTCCGTAACTCTTCAATCGTATTGGCATTGAAGAAGGCCGCATCATCGTCAAACACCACCTCGGCAGTGCGATGCCGGGCTGTCCATTTGTCAATTTTGCGTTCCCCGGAATGCAAAAACTCCACCAGACTTTCAAGAAGCTCGGTTCTGAGCAGGCAGAAAACGGGTTGTCTGCGGAGTTGGCCGTCCTCGGTGGTCACGACCATGGCGATATCGGCCCCCTGAGTGCTGGCAGCAGTGGCCAGACGTTTCACGAAGTCTTCCGGGAAGTCGGGTGTGTCACAAGGAACAGTAACCAGCCAACCGGTTTCAGCATGTTCCAACCCGGCCAGTAAGCCCGCCAACGGACCGGCAAACCCTTCTATGGGGTCGGGCCAGACAGGCGCCCCCATCGCCTCATAAGCTGCAAGGTTGCGGTTGGCGCTGATCATCACGCTGCCGACCTGCGGCTGCAGGCGCAGCAAGGCATGCAGCGCCAGCGGCATGCCGCGGTGATTTTGCAGCCCTTTGTCTGCACCGCCCATGCGGCTGCCGCGTCCACCCGCCAGAATGAGCCCGGTAATGTCTTCTTTAGCGATATCTGCCATGGTGATTGGGTTACCGTCGTTCATGCTTCCAGTAGATCGAATGCCTGTGTCTCGACCTGGATGAACGCGAGCGTCAGGGCGGCGACAGCGCGCCATAGGTCGGCGCTTGGCTGATCTTCCACGGCTTTGCACAAATGCTCCACCCACGACTGCACGTGCACGCGGAAAAAAGCCTTTGCTGCTCCAGGTTGCTCAATGCTGCATCGTCGCCCGCGATGAGGTAACGCATGACTTCGAAGAGATAGGAAATGTGGTCCTCGGTCTCAAGCAACGCAGGGTCGCGTGTGAGACCTAGCCTGGCCAGGTCGCTGCGCAGTTGAGCCAGTGGCTTTTCATTCACGAAGCCGGCCAGGAAGTAGGAGGCGTAGGGAAACACCTCCGGCTTGCCGACGCCCTGGAACAGAGCCTTGAATTCGTCTGCAGCCGATTCGACGGTGGCGGCGCGCATCTTGGCCACCAGTGCCTGCCAGGGTGCTTCCAGAAAACCGCCTGGTTGAGGGGCTTCGGTGACTGCGACCTGGAACTGGCCGAGCAACGGGGCGTCAGGCGGTGCCAACCAGAGACGGGCCAGCAGGCCGTACATTTCGGCACGTGCGAGTTCTTCGCTGAAGGGAGTGGAGTTCACAGGTCGGTAATGCGTTGTTCGTCAGGGTTGGAATACATCTCGATGACGCGGCAATCAGCGCACATTTTCAGCCGCTCGGCCGCCGCGCCCTGGAAGGCGGCGTGGCCGGAGAGCTTGCTGATCATGGTCTCGATCGCGCGGAGCGTGCCAAAAGGCTTTGCGCAGCGCACGCATTGGAAGGGCTTCGCCTCGTGCAGCACGCGCGGGTAGGCGCGAGCCCTCCCATTCTCGGCGAGCAGCAACCGGGGTTCAAGGCGAATGGCATCTTCAGGGCAAGTCGTCTGGCACAGTCCGCACTGCACGCAATTTTTCTCGATGAACTTGAGTTGCGGCTGATCCGGGTTGTCGGCCAATGCATTCGAAGGGCAGGCGCCCACGCAGGAGAGGCACAGGGTGCACTTGGCGCTGTCTACCTGGAGACTGCCGAACAAAGAACCCGCCGCTGGCAACCCAATCACGTCCGGTGGTGTCTCGTCCTGGGCCAGCAGATGCGCCAAGGCCAGCTCCAGTGTGGTGCGTTTGTCTGCCTGAATCGCGAAGCTTGCGGGTTTGACGACCCCCTGGGCAGCCGGTGCCTGCAAAGCGGCATCAAGGGCCGAAAGATCTGCCCCATCGATCAGGCGGAAATGCTCACCCTCATAGCCCAGCCCGTGCAGTATGGCCTCGGCTTGCGCCATTTGTTCGATCAGCGCGTTGCGGTATTGCGGAGCCTCGGAACTGCCGACCAGCACCCAGACCTGGTTGGCACCCTGGGCAAATGCGCCCAACCAGACGTCCAGGCCCACACTGGCGCTGTGCCACAGCGCCAGTGGCAGCACCCGTGCTGGCACACCCCGCGCTTTTCCGACGCTTGCTGCGCGACCGAGCGCGTTGATGCGCGTGCTGCCTTCTTCCTGGCTATGCAGAAGCAGCACGGGGTCGCGGCCGCCTGCTGCCGCGTAGGTGCGTAGCAGCGTGCGAACCCGCTTGCCCAGATCTGCGGGGCTGGGGTAGCCGTAGCTGAGGGCGCCGGTCGGGCAGACCGTACCGCAGGCCCCGCAGCCTACGCACAGATGTGGCTCAACGAAGATGCCCGCCTTGGGGTGGGCGGTGGTGCCGCGTTGGTGACCCGCGGACTTGCCCTTGAGCAACGCATCCGAGCGAATGGCCTCGGCTGAGCAGACGTCGATACACGCCGTGCATCCGACTTGCTGGTTGCGGCTGTGTGCGCACAGCCGCTGCTCGTAGCGGAAGAACTTGGGCTTCTCGAATTCGCCCACCATGTCGCGCAAAGCGAACACCGCCTGCGTGATCTGCGCATCGCTGGGGGCGTGGAAATAACCTTGCGGCGGCTGGTGCATGGTCAACACTGCGGTGTCTCCCAGATCCAGGACAAGGTCGAAGCGCCCACCGTCGCTGCGCGGATCGCGGGTGAAGTCGATCGCCCCAGCGGCATCGCAGGCCGTGACGCAATCCCGATGCGATTTGCAACGCGTCAGATCGACCTGATAGCTGAAGTCGATGGCCCCTTCAGGACATGCCGAAATGCAGGCGTTGCAGCGGGTGCACAAATCCAGATCAATGGGGTTGCTCGTTTCCCACTGGGCTTCAAAGGCACCCAGCCAACCGGTGAGCTTCGTGAGGCTGCCGCGAGCCACAACGCGTTCGTGCGACTGAGGCATCTCTCCGTTGTTGACCAGCAGGGTCAGCTCCAGCCGATCGTCCAGCAATGCAGCTGCGGCCTCAGCACGCGCAGCCGGACCGATGAGCAGGCAGCGTCCGCCCGAGCGGTAACTCACGGTCGACACAGGCTCAGGTGCTGGAAGCTGGGCAGCGGCAATCAGGGCCGCCAGTTTGGGCGTGGTCGCAGCGCCCTCGCTTGACCAGCCCCCCGTTTCGCGAAGATTGACGAAGCGGATGGGGCGTTCTGTCAGAGAGGGGGCTCCCTCTGTTTGATCAGCCAGCTCAAGGAAGAGTCGGCTCTCCTGTGTGCAGGCCACCAGGAGTTCCTCGCCCGACTTGGCCGCGCGTTGAAAGGCCGGCGCGCCTCGTCGGCACAGTACGGTGTGGGCATCGCCCACACCCTCAGCACTTGCTCCCGGGGTCTTTTCAAGTGCCCGGCTCAAGGCCGGACGATCCAGGGGTATCGATCGATTGCAATCGCAGATCAGGGTTTTCATCGTGGGGTTTCATGTCGGCCGCTGTAGGTGCAGCTTCAGGTGCAGCCGCGTGGGGGGCGTCTGCCGATGCTTTATTGGCGGCGTGCTCTATGGCCTCAGGGGGCGCTTGCGCAGGTTCTTGTGCGGATTCCTGGCGGGACTGTTCGGGAGGTTTTTGCTCCACCAAGCCGAGGAAAGCGGACTGCGCCATCTGCCGGATCATCGACAGCGGCAAGGGGGTGGTCTGGTTGAAGTCTTCTATGTACGTATCCAATCCGTCCATCACGTTGAAGTGAGGATCCGTGAACAGCTTCTTCAACGCGGCATTGCGTACCTCGCCACTCACATCGGATTTGACGAAGCGCGTGAAGTCGGAGTCGTGGGTCAGTTCGGTAACGTCAGCCAACGTTGGCGGCGGAGGTTGTGGTGCCGGGGTCTTGTCGGGTTCGTCATCGGAGCGAGGTGGCTCTTGTGTGCGCGGTGAAGCTGTCGTGGTGGGTGTCTGAGCATCGGCCAGGGGCGTTGGCTCGGGCGTCTCTGGCAGCCCCTCTGCCTGGCGAGCTTGCACCTTGCGCCGCGACCAGCGCGACAGGAAGCTGTTTTCGTCGGCCATCGCTCTCAGCGCCGATCCTGCGGCGCCACGAAGGACGCCGGGCGCTTGCGTTTTTTCGGCTCTGGCCGGTAGTGTGTGTCTGTGAAACGCTGCAGGGCTGTGCGCACGTCTTCATCGAGAGGGCGGTTGTCGACGCGCTCCTGCGCATCAAGCCATCTGCCAGCCTCGTTATACGACAGGGACACTGCTTCAGGCCAGGCCTGCGAAGGATCTGCATGGTCGATGCGCCACATGACGAACCAGACCGGCGCGCCGGAGGTAAGGTTCAGGTAGTAGCCCTCGGCCTCGTCGCGATGGAGGGTAACGGGCAAATCCGGGAACAGCCACTGAGCACAGTCGCCGTCGTCCCGCAATACGCGACGCTCAGTGCCAAATCCGCCCGCATCTATCACCACTTCAGCAAGGGTAAAGCGCCAGTCTTCCCAGCGGGTTGGTTGCCGCTGTCGGTCTATGCGCACCGCAACGCGCAGGGAAGGCGGGACATCGTTTGAAAACACCGTGATCTTTGGAGTGTGGCAGGTAAAACTACACAATATAGAGTAGTCTCGCTACGTGTTCACGGACTAAGTGAAATCCCTTGGTTTGACATAAAGTGATTCACGTATATGCTTAGGCGGCAATATGCACTAGCCGTAATATCCCACACATGCGGATATCCCACGATACCCGGTGATTGAACCGGAAAGAGGTAAGCCAGATGCCCAAGCCCATATCCTCATTCAAGGCCCCCTCGCCCATCTCCAGACGCACCGTGTTTGCAGGTGCTGGAGCAGCAGGTGCAGCGGTTGCAGCCGCCGCAGTGTTGCCAGGTGTCGTTCATAAATCGGCGCCAGCTGTGCTGGCTGAGCCCCAAGCTGCTGGCGGCTATCAGCTGACGGAGCATGTCAGGCGCTACTACCAGACTGCCAAGGTCTAAGAGCAAGGAGATCCACATGCTGCTCACCCGTAAGTCCCCGGCCTCGGTTTCTGGCGCTCACGTCTCCTCCGGACTCGTCGCCAACCTGGCGCGCGGCCTCGCGCATGCTGTGCCCACCATCGATCGCCGCGCGTTCCTGCGTCGCTCCGGTCTGGGTGTGGGTGCGGGCATAGCGGCCTCGCAACTTACCCTTGTCAAGAAGGCCGAGGCCGCAGCTGAGACCAAAGGCATGGGTACCGGCAAGGTTGAGGTCAAACGAACGGTCTGCGGTCACTGTTCCGTGGGCTGCGCGGTGGATGCTGTGGTCGAAAACGGCGTCTGGGTACGTCAGGAGCCGGTGTTCGACTCCCCGATCAACCTGGGGGCGCACTGCGCCAAGGGTGCTTCTTTGCGTGAACACGGGCATGGCGAGTTCCGACTGAAGTACCCCATGAAGCTTGTCAACGGCAAGTATGAGCGCATCACCTGGGATGTGGCGTTACAGGAAATCAGCGCCAAGATGCTTGAGCTGAAGAAAGCCAGCGGGCCCGATTCGATTTTTGTGGTGGGTTCGTCCAAGCACAACAACGAGCAGGCTTACCTGCTGCGTAAATGGCTGACCCTCTGGGGCAGCAATAACACCGATCACCAGGCCCGCATCTGCCACAGCACTACCGTTGCCGGCGTTGCCAACACCTGGGGCTACGGGGCAATGACCAACTCCTACAACGACATGCAGAACTCCAAGGCTGCGTTGTACATTGGCTCCAACGCTGCCGAAGCGCACCCGGTTTCCATGCTGCACATGCTGCATGCGAAGGAAAACGGCTGCAAGATGATTGTGTGCGATCCGCGGTTCACGCGGACGGCGGCCAAGGCAGATCAATACATCCGGATTCGCTCTGGCTCGGATATCCCGGTTCTGTTCGGCATCCTGTATCACATCTTCAAGAACGGCTGGGAAGACAAGAAGTACATCGAAGACCGGGTGTACGGCATGGACAAGGTACGCGAGGAAGTGCTCGCAAACTGGACACCAGACAAAGTGCTCGAAGCCTCCGGAGTGGAAGAGGCAGCGCTTTTTCAGGCTGCAAAAACCATGGCTGAAAATCGCCCGAGCACCATTGTGTGGTGCATGGGCCAGACTCAGCACTCCATTGGCAATGCCATGGTGCGTGCCTCCTGCATCCTTCAGTTGGCCTTGGGCAACGTAGGGGTTTCAGGCGGTGGTGCCAACATTTTCCGTGGTCATGACAACGTACAAGGTGCCACCGACGTCGGCCCGAACCCTGACTCGCTGCCGGGCTACTACGGTTTGGCTGAAGGCTCATTCAAGCACTTCGCTGCCACCTGGGGAGTCGATTTCGATTGGATCAAGCAGCAGTACGCTCCCGGCATGATGACCAAATCGGGCATCACGGTGTCGCGCTGGATCGACGGCGTGCTTGAGAAGAACGAGTTGATCGACCAGGAAAGCAACCTGCGTGGTCTTTTCTTCTGGGGGCACGCGCCGAACTCGCAGACGCGCGGCCTCGAGATGAAGACTGCGCTGGACAAGCTGGATCTGCTGGTCGTGGTTGATCCCTTCCCCAGCGCCACCGCAGCCATGGCCGCCATGCCCGGCAAGCCGGAAGATCTCAACCCCAATCGGGCCGTTTACCTGCTGCCGGCCACCACGCAGTTTGAAACCAGCGGCTCCTGCACGGCCTCCAATCGTTCGCTCCAGTGGCGCGAAAAAGTCATCGACCCCCTTTGGGAAAGTCGCAGCGACCACATGATCATGTACCAGCTGGCGCAGAAGCTGGGCTTTGACAAGGAACTGGTCAAGAACTACAAAATGCAGAAGATCAAGGGCCTGGATGAACCGGTGCCCGAGGACATCCTGCGCGAGATCAACAAGTGCGTCTGGACCATCGGCTACACGGGTCAAAGTCCGGAGCGGCTCAAGGCGCACATGCGCAACATGAACGTCTTTGACGTGAAGACGCTGCGTGCCAAAGGCGGAGTCGACAAAGAAACAGGTTATGAGCTCGACGGCGACTACTTCGGCCTTCCCTGGCCGTGTTGGGGCACGCCTGAGATGAAGCACCCAGGCAGTCCGAACTTGTACGACACCAGCCGGCACGTGATGGACGGCGGCGGCAACTTCCGCGCCAATTTTGGCGTGGAGCGCGACGGTGTGTCGTTGCTGGCGGCCGATGGTTCGCACAGCAAGGGGGCTGACCTGACCACGGGCTACCCCGAGTTCGACCATGTGCTGCTCAAGAAACTCGGCTGGTGGAACGAACTCAGCCCGGAAGAGCAGACTGCCGCAGAAGGCAAGAACTGGAAGACGGATCCCACGGGAGCCATTATTCGAGTCGCTATGAAGAACCACGGCTGCCATCCGTTCGGCAACGCCAAGGCGCGCGCGGTAGTCTGGAACTTCCCCGATCCGATCCCCAAGCACCGCGAACCTATCTACAGCACGCGCCCCGACCTGGTAGACAAATACCCCACGCACGACGACAAGACTGCCTTCTGGCGTTTGCCTACGCTCTACAAGACGCTGCAGACGAAAAACCGCGACATTGGCAAGACCTTCCCGCTGATCATGACCTCGGGTCGGCTGGTTGAATACGAAGGTGGTGGCGAAGAGACGCGTTCCAACAAGTGGCTGGCCGAGCTACAGCAGGAAATGTTCGTCGAGATCAACCCGCGCGCGGCCAACGACCGCGGCATCCGCGACGGCGACCAGGTGTGGGTCAAAACACCTCCCATGGCAGCGCTACCCGACTTCAAGGGCTTGAAAGTGCGTGCACTCGTCACCGAGCGTGTGGATGCCGGAACCGTGTTCTTGCCTTTTCACTTCTCGGGCCGCTGGGGTGGTGTCGATATGGCGAAGTACTACCCCGAGGGGGCCATGCCGATAGTGCGTGGTGAAGCTGTCAACACAGCCACCACCTATGGCTACGACAGCGTCACGATGATGCAGGAAACGAAAACCACTGTGTGCCAGATCGAAAAGGCCGTTTAACAGGAGACCGACCATGGCACGAATGAAATTTATCTGCGATGCCGAGCGCTGCATCGAGTGCAACGGTTGCGTGACCGCCTGCAAGGCTGAGCACGACGTTCCCTGGGGTGTGAACCGGCGGCGGGTGGTTACGCTGGGCGACGGCCAGCCCGGAGAGAAGAGCATCTCGGTCGCTTGCATGCACTGTAGCGACGCACCTTGCATGGCCGTTTGCCCGGTCGATTGCTTTTACCGCACCGATGAGGGCGTGGTGTTGCACGACAAGGACGTCTGCATCGGCTGCGGGTACTGTAGTTATGCGTGCCCGTTCGGTGCCCCGCAGTTCCCAAGCAACGGCACGTTCGGCCAGCGAGGAAAAATGGACAAGTGCACGTTCTGCGCTGGTGGCCCTGAAGACAACGGTAGCGCCGCGGAGTACGAGAAATACGGCCGAAACCGCCTGGCCGAAGGTAAGCTGCCAGCTTGCGCCGAAATGTGCTCCACCAAGGCACTGCTGGGCGGCGATGGCGATGTCGTCGCAGACATTTTCCGCACACGCGTCTTGAACCGCGGCAAGGGCAGCGAAGTCTGGGGTTGGGGCACCGCCTACGGAAAGCCGAGCAAATGACCATGAAAAAACACATTTCACTGGTGATCCCCGCCGTACTGGGGTGTGTGGTGCTGCTGTCGGCCTGTAGCGAGAAGCCGCAGACTGCCGGCGCGCAGGTCAAAGGCGACGCCAAGTCTTGGCAGGGCGGTCAGGCAAGTTTCAATGCCGCGGGGTGGAAGCCTGGCGACGAGGCGAGCTGGACCGACCAGATCAAGCAGCGCAACCGTGCGCAAAACGAGTATGTGCGAATAGCTCCTTGAGCTTTGATGCGGAGGCCCCTGACAATGAAAGCCGTATTTTCTTGGTGCCTGGCTCTGGGGCTGCTGATTTCAACGGGTGCCTGGGCGCAGGCACCGTTGCCATCTTCAGCCGGTCAAGCCAAAGGCCCGCCTGCTGATTTCGTAGCGCCTGCTGAGCCCAAGGCCGACGAAAGCAATGCCGAGCGTTCTCGCTCGCAACCTGGCAACAATGCGCCTTTCTGGCGGGGTGTTCGCCAATCGGGTGAAACCGCAGGCGTGACCAATCTGCCAGGCCTGGAAAAGGGTGTCCTGATCCAGCGCTTCGTCAGCTATCCCGGCACAGACTACACCACCGCTGGGGAGGCGTGGCGGCAGGTTCGAAACCGGTTCATCATCCCCTACGGCGGGTCTTTGATGCTGATTGTGCTGGTGGCCATGGCACTGTTCTTCATAGGGAAGGGGCGCCTGGGGCACGAACACCCTGAAAGCGGTCGGAAGATTGAGCGGTTCACGCCCTTCGAGCGCTCAGCCCATTGGCTCAACGCCATTGCTTTTGTGCTGCTCGGCGTATCAGGCCTGGTCATGGCGTTCGGCAAGTTTTTCCTGTTGCCGGTGCTGGGCAGTTCGATTTTCGGCACCCTGACGCTTGCCCTGAAGACGCTTCATAATTTTGTGGGGCCGCTGTTCGCTGTGACGCTGCTGATCATGATCCTCACATTCGCCAAAGACAATCTGCCCCGCGCTGGTGACATGCTGTGGATCAAGAAAGGCGGCGGCTTGTTGTCAGGCGAAGAGGTGCCTTCGCATCGCTTCAACGCAGGTGAAAAAGGCGTTTTCTGGATAGGTGTGTTCCTGTTCGGTCTGGCCGTCGTCATTTCCGGGCTGGTGCTCGATCAGCTCATGCCCGGTGTGCTCTACACCAGGGGCAACATGCAAGTGGCGCACATGGTCCACGCGATCGGCGCGGTGCTGATGCTCTGCATCATCTTCGGCCACATCTACATAGGCACCATCGGCATGCGTGGGGCCTATAAAGCCATGCGCACCGGTTACGTTAGCGACGGTTGGGCCAAGGAGCATCACGCGCTATGGCATGCCGACATCCAGTCCGGCAAAATTCCCGCTCAGCGCTCGGGCACAACTGCTCCCAAAGCGCCGGTACCGCAGGCCCGTGAGGCTTGATCCGAAACCTCACCAACGTATACGGAACCCCCATGAGAGCACACACCGTACTACTGGCATCATCGCTCGCCGCTTTGCTGGCGTCCGGCAGCGCGTTCGCCAAGCTGCCCCCGCCGTCTGAGGAAGCCAAGGCCAAAGCGGCCGAGGCAGCGGCAAGGGCCGCCTGGAGCAACCAAGTTGCTAACTATCAGTTGTGCCAATCCATGGAGCGGGTGGCCCAAGGGTACCTGGAGCGCGCCCGTGCGGCGGGCAAGGCGGTGCAGCCCTCTCCCACGCCTCCCTGCAGCGACCCCGGGCCATTCAGCTACGCGCCACCGACGGCGCGGCCCATTGAAGCTGCGGGAGCGCACTCGCCGCCGCAAACCGCGGCCACACCGCCGAGCACCACACAGCCTGCGGCATCCGGGGCCAAGCCTTGACGGCCTCTGCACCAGAGCAAAACCGCACGCTTGGCTTTGAGGTTGAATCACCCGGGCCCACGATCTCTCCGAACGCACCTCGCATGACCCATGCCGGTGCGGCTTTGCTTCGCACCATCGAGATTCTTGACCAGCACGGAGTTCGGCGCGATATTCAGATCCCTGCCGAGCGTCCGCTGACTGTGTTCGTGGACAAGCGCGAACTGGTCACGCTAATGACGCTGGGGGTGCGCCCCGAGTTGCTTGTGCTGGGTTATCTTTTCAATCAAAGGCTGCTCACTCGGCTGGATGATGTGGCCGCGATCAGTGTGGACTGGGAGGTTGAGTCAGCGGCGGTGAAGATGCGCTCGGCCATCACCGATTTTGAGTCTCGCACTGAGCACCGCATCGTCACCACGGGTTGCGGGCAGGGCACTGTGTTTGGCGACGCCATTGGCGCCGTGGGCGACATTAAACTACCGGACAAGAGCGTGGCGCGCATCAACCAGCGCGAGCTTCATGGCCTGCTAGATCGCCTTCGTCACTTCGATTCGGTACACCGGCAGGCAGGCTCAGTTCACGGGTGTGCACTGTTTCAGGGTGCCAGAATGTTGGTCTTCGTAGAAGACGTCGGTCGCCACAATGCTATCGACACCATTGCAGGCTGGATGCTGGCGCATGAGGTTGATGGCGCAGACAAAGTGTTCTTCACCACTGGCCGGTTGACGAGCGAGATGGTGATCAAGGCAGCACAAATGGGCATCCCCATTGTGGTGTCGCGTAACGGCGTCACCGCCATGGGCTATGACTTGGCGAGTCGCCTGGGCATGACACTCTTCGGTAGAGCCGCCAATCGACATTTTCTTTGCTACACCGGGTCGGAGCGCTTCGACAGCGATGCGAGTGACGACGAGGGTACCAACACCGGCGCTGCACCCGAGCCTGTTCCAGAGCTGATCACGATCAGCGGAGACTGAGCTCCCGAGCCAGTTCCAGCGCTCTTCAGTTGGTGAATTCTGGTGTTTTGTAGGAGCGGCTAAAGAGCTTCAAAGGCCCTTGGGGCGCCCGGCGTTCGTGGAGAAACAGTGGTCTTCCTTGTAGGAGCGGCTTTAGCCGCGAATGGCTTCCTTAGGAGCAAAAGGACGGCATGGGTGACGGTGACCCTTCGCGGCTGAAGCCGCTCCTACAAAGACAGAGGCGATGTAGGCCGTTTTGGGCTTTCAACGTTTTGTTTCTCATGAGGGTGTTGCAAAACTACTCCTTCCCCTCCTGGGGGAAGGTTGGGATGGGGGCACGCACAGCGCCAAAACAAGGCCGTTCACCAAGTGCGGTAACAATACCCCTCAATGAACACCATGTCCGATGGTTGGGGGCTGGCCTGGCAGCTTCTCGTCAACGCCGATCCTGAGCTGCTCCATATCACAGCGCTCTCGCTTCAGGTCAGTGCAACGGCCTGCGTGATTGGCGCCGTTATCGGATTAATCCTCGGCGCCTGGCTGGCGGTAGCACGGTTTCCCGGCCATCAGTTGCTCGTGTGGCTGGTCAACACCTTGCTGGCCCTTCCGGCCGTGGTGGTGGGCCTGCTGGTGTATCTGCTGCTCTCTCGGTCTGGGCCCTTAGGTGAGCTGGGCATTCTCTTCACGCCATCGGCCATGGTCGTCGCACAGAGCGTGCTGGTCACGCCGTTGATCGCCGCCTTGTCTCGCCGCCTCGTGCTGGCCGCGTTGGCCGAAGGCGGTGACCAATTGCGTTCACTTGGTGCACGGCCGATTACCACCGCGCTGCTCATGCTGATCCATGACCGCATGGGCGTGGCCACCGTGCTGCTCACCGCATTCGCCCGCGCCATTGCCGAGGTGGGCGCCGTCATGATCGTCGGCGGCAACATTGCGGGCGTTACCAGGGTCATGACCACCACCATCGCGTTGGAGACGAGCAAAGGAGATCTTGCTCTGGCCCTTGCTCTCGGCTTTGTTCTGTTGGCCGTGGTCGGTATGGTCAACGGCGTCATGGGGTTGCTTCAATGGTTGGGCGCCCGGACCCGAAGCGTCGGACCTGCGGCAGCTTCGCCAAGCACGCCGCGGCCACCCTTGCCCATGCGCCGAGTGCTTGCCCCCACTGAGGCTGTTCCTCTTATCGTTGTGGAGCGAGCCACCGTGCGTTTCGGTCAGGCTGTGGCTTTACGTGAAGCTTCCATCACCCTCTACAGGGGTGACCGGCTTGCCTTGGTAGGTGCTAATGGGTCGGGTAAAACTACCCTGCTGAGGTTGATGCACCGGCTGTTGCCCTTCGACGGGCGTTGCGAACATTTGCACTTGATGCCGGAGGGACGCCCGCCTCGCGCCGCCATGCTGTTTCAGCGCCCTTTTCTTTTAAGTGTCTCGGTGTGGCGCAACGTCTGGATTGGCCTTTGGCTTGCCCGCGTGCCAAAGGCCGAGCGGGCAGAGCGGTGCCGTCAGGCGCTCGCGCGTGTAGGCTTGCTGCAGCATGCCAGGCGACCCGCGCGCGCGCTTTCGGGTGGTCAGCAGCAGCGCCTGGGCTTGGCACGGGCCTGGGCCCTGCAGCCCGACATACTCTTCCTGGATGAACCCACCGCCAGCCTGGACCCTGGCGCCAAGAACGAAATCGAAGCCCTGATTGAGGAAGTGGCTGACACTGGTGTGACCATTGTCATGAGCAGCCACAACCTGGGCCAGACCAAGCGCCTGGCCACCAGGGTGGCGTACCTGCAAGGAGGGCGGCTCGTTGTCGAGCGCCCAGTAGATCGCTTCTTCAGTGGAGAGGAACTGCCCGCTGAAGCGGCGCAGTTCCTGTTGGGAGAATTGGGCTGGCGGTGAGCTAGATGCGGCGTCTCAGTCAATGCTGATCGGTGATCATCAAACGGGATTCGTCTGTACCCCAAGGGCCTCTAACTCACGCATCACACCTTTCATGAACTCTTCTGAGATGATGGATCGTGGTTTCCCCGTAGGAAAAAGCACGGCAAAATCAGTGAAAAAGCTCGGTGCAAACTTCCGCATCACGACGTCATGCCGAACTGCCGAGTGAGCAGTCACTGCATCGACGATACTGTAACCGTATCCGCCCGCTACAAATGCGCACATTGATGCGAACAAAGGCGTCTCGACCTTCACATTCAGAGTGCAGCCGCGTTCGGTAAACAGTGCTTCCAAGCGTTTCGTACGAACGTGACCGAGCGGAGCTGTGACCATGGGAAAGTGGCTGAGGTCCTCTGGCTCCAGCACTGACTTCTTCGCCAATGGACTGTTGGCAGGGAGTATGCAGACGCAAGGCAATCTCAAGCGTTGAGCGTCCATCCACCCTGTATCGAAATCGCTTTCTGCGAAGCCGATGTCAAACTGTTGCGTGGCAATCAGCTTGACAACTGTTGGCGAGCTTCGCGCCTGTAGTACGACGTTGACATCGCCATGCCGTTGCAGCATTGAAGAAGCAATTCGCGGCAGAAATTCAAGAGCCAACATCGGCATAGCCGCGATACGAAGAGTGCCTGCATTCGCATTGCGAATATCTTCTGCTACGCGATTGACCGTGGCTAGACCATCGAGTGCCGCGATGGCAGTCTCATGGAGGTAGTGAGCCTCGTTGGTAGGCTGCAGGCGATTTTTTTCTCTAAAGAATAAGGCGAATCCCAGCTGCTCCTCTAGTGCAGAAATGAGCTCGCTGATTGCGGGCTGTGAAATCTTCAGCGTCGCTGCGGCTGCAGTTACCGTTCCGGTGAGCATCACCGCGTTAAATGCTTCGAGCTGACGTACTTTGATCATGATGGATCGCCAAGGTATATCTCCTGATTATGAGGTCAGAGGAAAATAGGATTTGATGCGGAATCACGATATATATATCATGGCAGTCACTTGCAGATATTTTTTAACGCGTCTAGTAGGAGAGCTGCGGTGCACACATTTCTGAATCGAAACATCATCTCCTTCGCACTTGTCGCTGCAAGCGCGGTCCTGTTACATGTTCAAGCAGCCGAAGATTACCCGACGCGACCGATCCGTATGTTGGTCGGGTTTTCTGCCGGTGGTGCAACGGACGCGCAGGCACGTCTCGTTGCTCAGACCCTGTCCGAAAGATTGGGGCAGAGCGTCATTGTTGAAAACAGGCCAGGTGCCGGCGGCAGCATCGCTGCAGGCGCGGTTGCGAAGTCGGCGCCAGACGGTTACACGCTGCTATACAGCTCGGCAGCGTTGACAATCAATTCGGCTCTTTATAAGAAGCTGCCTTTTGATCCGATAGCCGATTTTGCGCCGATAACCAGGGTGGCGTCGACACTCAGCGCTTTGGTCGTCCATCCTTCCATTCCTGCTCGTACAGCGGCGGAATTCATCAAGTATGTCAAAGCTAATCCCGGAGTTGTGACCATGGGCTCCCCAGGGGTGGGGTCATCAGGGTACATGTCGCAGTTGCAATTCAACACGATGGCTGAAATACAAGTGAATCATGTCCCTTACAAGGGAACGAACGACCTTATTCGTGACATGCTGTCCGGACAAATCAAGTCTTCGGTTGACGCTGCCACGGTGTACCTGCCTTACATTAAGGAGGGTAAGCTTTTGGCTCTTTGTGTAGGGGAGTTAAAACGTAGCTCGCTTCTCCCCGGAGTTCCCACCTGTGATGAAAGTGGACTTCCAGGCTACGTTGTTAGGAGTTGGGGGGAATCCTGGCACCGGCGGGAACGCCGAAGCCAGTTCTAGATAAGCTCAGCAAGGAGATTTCTGAAGTGCTAAAAAATCCATCACTTGTGCAGAAGATCAATGCAGGAGGCGCTCAAGTAGTAGGAACCCCTCCTGAAGAATTTGCCGCGATGATTAAACAGGATGTCGAAATATTCGAAGATTTGGTCAAGAGAGCAGGCATCGAAAAACAATAGTTCGGAGGACGAGACATGGGACACGCATTCATTCCTACAGAAGAGAACATCTTGCATGCGCGCGAACTGCATCGCAATAACATTGTTTTCGATTCCCTGACGCCTGGCTTCATTGATGAATGGGTCGTCACACCATCCATGCGAGAGATTGGGCTTGAAATTCAAGCCAAGGGAGGAACTCGGCCAGCGATCAAGGAAGCCATGGCTCAGCACCTTATTAGGAGTTGTAAAGAAGACGCTGCTACACGAAAGGAATATCTGGATTACTGGAATCGCGCGGGCGTCACGGCAGGAAACTACACGCTATATGCATCGGGACCGCCGGATTCTGCATTTGAGTCAACTCTTGCGGCTGCAAAGCAAGCCCGGGATTTCGCGGGGTTGTTTGATGGTGCGCTAGTTGTTGCTGAGTCCGCCAGTGACGTGGAGTCTGCGTTCTCAAGGCGCGGTCACGCCGTTATGTTCAATCTGCAAAATGCAGAGCCGGTTGGCGCGGAATTGGATCGCGTAGATGCGCTGCACGAAATTGGTGTTCGTACCATGCAGCTTACCTATAACCTTCGTACCAGGTATGCCGATGGTTGTCTGGAAACAAACGATGGTGGTCTGAGTCGGTTCGGAGCTGCGCTCATAGAAAAAATGAATGCGACAGGCATCATCGTTGATGTATCGCACGCAAGTGCGGGGACCGCAAAAGATGCCGTCAATGTTTCAAAGAAACCTGTCATCGCATCACACACTGCTGCTCGCCACCTGACTGGTCATCCGCGTGGACTTTGGGACGATGTGCTCAAGCGCATTGCAGACGGAGGTGGGTACGCCGGAGTCGTTATTCTTCCGGCATTCATTGTCGGCCCGGAGGGTAATGACAATGCCGAGAAAGTTGGGAAACCCAGATCCTGGGCAACGTTCGATGTAGTAGCCAATCACGTGTGTCACCTGATTGATGTCATGGGTGAGGACCACGTTGGAATCGGAACTGATTGGGGAAAGCCATACTACAACGCGCTGACTTGGACTCCCGAGATGGTTAAGCCTCAGCGTGGCTTCAACTGGATTGGGTGGCGGCCTGAAGATCGTTTTGATCCGAATGCTCAAACCTTCGGAATGGAAACATGGGATTGCTGGCCAAACCTGACTGCAGCGCTGCTCCAGCGTGGGCTTTCAGAGAAAGTGGTGTTAAAGGTTATCGGGGGTAACTACATGCGCGTGCTTCGCGATCTGCAAGCCTCGTAAATGATTGATAAAGATCGTTCTGCTCGATGCCGTGTCGCAGTCGTTGGAGCAGGAGTCGTCGGCGCTTGTGCTGCCTATGCGTTGCGTAAGCGAGGGCTTGACGTAGCTTTGCTAGAGCGTGACGAACCTGGGGCCGGTTGCAGTTTCGGCAACCTAGGGGCGATCAGCATGAGTTCCGTGGTACCGCTGGCAACATCGGGAACGCTCAAGACTCTGCCGTCGATGCTGAGTGATCCTGACAGCCCATTGTTCTTGCCAATAGGCTACTTTCCCAGAGCGGCACCGTGGCTAGTTCAATTCATGCTATCGGCCCGCTCCAAGGTGGTTGAACAATCATCGGCGGAGCTGGCCAGGCTGCATGATGGTGCGGTTGACGCGCACACAAGGTTGGCGAGAGAGATCGGTGTTCCTGAGCTTATTGTTCAACGCGGACAGCTTCATCTTTACCCATCGAATCAGGCTTTCCAGAATGACGAGTCGTCCTGGGCACTGAGGAGTCGGCGCGGATTGAGTTTCCAGCGCTTGGACGCGGCAGGGATTGCCAAGCTTGAGCCCGCGATTGGGTCGCGTTATCCGGTCGGGATTTTTTTGGAGGGAGACGCAACGGTTCTCAACCCTGGGCGCTATGTACAAGCGATTGTTTCTGCCTTCATTGCAGAGGGAGGCAGATTCGTCAAGCGGAACGTCAAGAGGCTTCAGCGCAATAGTGATGGATCTTGGCTGATCTGCTCAGACGCAGACTTGGAGGGGTTCGATCACGTGGTCATTGCAGCAGGGGCTTGGTCTAGGGAGTTGCTTCAAGGCGTAGGCGTTCGGCTTGCTCTTGAAAGCCAGCGTGGCTATCACGTTCAGTTCAGCGACTGCGCATCCCTCGTATCTCGCTCAGTCCTACTGACGGACAGAAAGGTTTTCTTTGCGCCGATGGAGGCGGGGTTACGGGTGGGAGGTACGGTCGAGATTGCAGGCTTGGACAACCCTCCCAATCCGCGAAGAGTGGCAATTCTTGAGCGGATTGCGAAAGATATTTTTCCGGAGTTGGTGGGCGTGACATCAACGCATTGGATGGGGCATCGCCCATGCATGCCCGACTCTGTTCCAAGGATTGGGAGCGCCGGTATCCCCGGACTCCATATGTCTGTAGGTCATGGTCATTTGGGACTGACCGACTCTGTGCTTTCAGCAGAACGAATCGTGCAGTCAGTCTTGGGAAGCAGCTCCGCTGAGCAGCTGAACGCCGTCAAAGTCGGGTTGTCAAATTAAGGTCAAGTTTGGCGAACGCGTGCGCTCTTTGCCTCCACTGTGACGGGCTATCGTATGGAGAAACCCAATTTACAACCCAACTCTTGACAGCGAAGGAGCAGAGAGCTCCGCATCATTGAAGACGCGGAGCTGGTTGGGTTTCGCTACTCTCCGCCGCTATCCTGACTCACGCACCAGGCGCCATGATTCGTTGCCCGGTTGTCACCCACGGGGCCGTCCCATTTATAAACCCAGTCGACACCGCGGCTCCAAAGCGCCTCATATGAATTTGCGCCGGCCCACGTTTCAGACAGATAAGCCGACTTTGGGGCTACGAATATGCCTCGGGCTGTCTGGTACGGGGCGCGCTCGAAGCCACGCCTGATCAGAGATTCGAAAATGTTGGATTCACCTTCGCCGTCGCTGCCGTCCAACACCAACTGATGAAACTCTTCTTTGGTTGGGTTACGCCAGCCAGCCAGACCGGAAAACCCGCTGGAAGCCAAGTTCCTGCATAGCCTGGATGCCTGGCTATGGTAGTCGCTCTCGTAGATGCCGTACTCGTAATAGAGATCTTGCGGGGGAGGAAGGTTGTTGTAGGGGGCGCGCAACCAAACCAGCCCGTTGCTGACCTGCCTCATGGTGTCTGCACGCTTGTAGCGTAGCTCTTCCATGCGATCTTCCTGAGCCTTCAGCCGCTTGTTCTCGAAATCATCCAGGAGTTGCTTGGCCATGGCCTTGTTATCGGCCTTGAGCGCATCAATGTCTTCCTTGGATGCGTTGGCGGCCGGCTCTCGTGCCTTGTAAGCTTCCGTCAGCAGGTGTACCGCCATCCCTTGGTAGGCCTGATAGAACTCCTTCACCTTGACCAAGTCTCCGGGTTGAGCTGGCACGTCAAATGCGTTCTTGGTTCTCACCAGATCGTTGGCCCGCATCAGCAGCCCAGGCTCCGAAGGGGAAGGCTGGAGCAAGGTGTCATGGATCAGGGCAAGCTTGTCTTCGAATTTTGTGGAGCCGAACGAGCCATTGAGAATCGCTGCTCTGTAGGTGCGCACCTTGCCCTGCATGAGCCGCAGGTTGGCCTGGCAGGCGGCGTCGTCTGGCTTGCAAACTGGCCCGATGGACTCCACCAGCAGGGTGACGTTGTTGTACATCGTCTTGATCTCGGAGATGTCCTTGGCCAGGAGCGTGGTGAGTATCTCCAGCTTGGTATCCTTGCTTTCGACCAGCAGCTCGTGCGTGCGTATGCTGAGCTCGTCAAGCTGGTGCTGCATTTCGTGCAGCTCTCTGAGAATGTCTGCCGTGCCGTCGATGCCGACATTGGTAAAGAAGGCCTCCATTCCGAGGCTGAAAGTGTCTTCAAGGGCTGCTTCACCCAGGAAGTCCAGCAGCTTCTCCAGCCACTCTCCAGCACTACCCAGCATGGGCTGCCGGGCGAGCGATGGCAGGGGCGATCCGGCGCCCATCGCGGTGACCAATCCGTCGAGGTAGTCGTTCAACCCGGTTGGACTGCCTGACGGCACAGCTTCCAGCAGTTTGTCATGACGGAAGTGATACTGGTGCGGATTGGCTACGCCAGAACCCAGACTGGCCCCTTCAGGGATTTGCAGAAACTGCTTCACTATCGAGGAAGCTTCGGCGATGCTGGTGCCGGGGTGTCGATCTATATAGCGGCCGACCAGCGTAGTGGCCGCGTTCACATAGAGCTCTGACTGATTGCTGAGGTTTTCCACCTCGAGCAGAAGACGTCCGTCGAAAGGTTGACCCTCGTAAGTGCCGCCTGAGGCCACAACTCGAACACGCTCTTGATGGCTGGCCGGCAATGGCAGAGTGAACACCCCGCTGGCGTTGGTGGGTTCGGCCATGGCCACCCGTTCCCCCTGAGCGCTCTGCACTTCGATGTGGGCGCCAACCAGAGGCGAACTCAAGTGTGCCTTGCCAAGTACGAACGCGACTGGTGGCGCAGGCTCAGGCGGAGGCGGGTCGTCTCCGCCGCCGCAGGCTCCAAGGAAAAACACCAGGGCAAGAGCCAGAAAAGTCTGGTATTTCATGTAATTCCTTTGTGATGTTTGTCGCAAAAGTACGTAATATCTTCCGAAGTTTTTTGGCGAGCAAGTTTTTTTTAAAGAATTTGTGGTCGGGCAGCCCTTGATCTCGAGCGCGGCCGTTTTTCTTTGTCAACTGAGGAGGATGCAAATGAAATTCGTACTGGAAGATGCTGAAATGGACGCGCAACTGCAACGCACAGCCGCGGCCGCTTACTCAGGGTCGGCCGATCTGGGTGAGGCCTTGGCGGCGGCCCGGCGCGCCACGCCGGGAGATGCCGGCAGTTGGTTTGACGAATGGGCAGCCCTGGCTGAACGAACAGCTCAAAGCGCCCAGGCCAGCGCCCATCTCGGGCATGGCGAGACAGCAGCCAAAGCCTACCTGCGAGCCACCGAATACTGGCGACAAGCCATTTTCTTTCTGCGTGGTGACCTGGACGATCAGCGTTTGCTCAGGGGCTGGCGGGCGCACCGTGCTGCGTTCCGCGAGGCGCTGGCGCACTTGCCATGGAGCACCACGACCGAAGAAATCCCATTGGCTGGGGCGCGCATGACGGCCTACCTCTTACGTCCGCAAGCAGACACATCTGCACGGCCTACTGTATTGATCCCCTGTGGCTTCGATTCCACGGCCGAATCGTGCTACGCCGCCACCGGCTACATGGCGCTCGCGCGGGGTTACAACGTTCTGCTGTGGGACGGTCCCGGCCAAGGCGGCATGCTCTACGAGCAGCGCGTGCCCATGCGACCGGATTTTGAAGCCGTCCTTGCGCCTGTGATCGACTGGCTGCTGCTGCAGCCCGGCGTCAGCCCCGAAGGGCTGGTACTGATGGGCCGCAGCTTTGCGGGATATCTGGCGCCGCGCGCCGCTGCCGCGGAGCCGCGTCTGGCAGCATTGGTGTGTGACCCCGGGCAGGTAGAGTTTGTCTCGCGCTTTGTTCCTGCAATGCTTTCTGAAGATGACTGGGCACGCGTTCGCGCTTCTGATCCGGAGATGGATCATGCCCTTCAAAAGTGGCTTGACAATCCGCGTCAACGAGATTTTTTCGAGCCACGCATGGCGACCTTCGGAACCAGCAGCGTAGCAGAGTTCCTTCGCATGCAGGAGCAATTCAGCGCCGAGGCCACAGCCCATCAGATCAGTTGCCCCACTCTGGTCACAGAAGGCGAAGGTGACTTTGCCTCCCAGAGCCCGAAGCTGTTCGATCTGCTCACTTGCGAAAAGCGCTTTCACAGGTTCACTGATGCCGAAGGCGCCGGCGGCCATTGCAGCGGACTTGGCGCCACCCTGTGGGAGGGCGTCGTATTCGACTGGCTTGCCGAAGTGTTGGCACGCCGAGCTTAGAACCCAAGCCTTCTCAATTCATCAGGCCAGATGAAGTTTGCAACCACAGTGTAGAAGCGGCTTTAGAGCTTCAAAGGCCCTTGGGGCGCCCGGCGTTCGTGGAGAAACAGTGGTCTTCCTTGTAGGAGCGGCTTTAGCCGCGAATGGCTTCCTTAGGAGCAAAAGGACGACATGGGTGACGGTGACCCTTCGCGGCTGAAGCCGCTCCTACAAAGACAGAGGCGATGTAGGCCGTTTTGGGCTTTCAAAGTTTTGTTTCTCATGAGGGTGTCGCAAAAGTATTTTTAATCAAGGCTCCTGTTCTTTCCGCCATTCCCGCGGAGGCGGGAATCCAGTTCAACCTCTCTAGCGCCCACTGAATTCCCGCCTCCGCCACAGCAAACCCAACAGAGCCACTCCGCTCAACAACGCCCCGGAATAGAAAGTGGAAGCCGCCCCCAGCTGGTCCCACAGCAAGCCCGCCACCGCACTGGCCAGCAGCATCGCCACGCCACTGAGCAGATTGAAGAACCCGAAAGCCGTACCGCGCAGATCGGCCGGCGCCGTATCGGCCACCATGGTGGCCAGTAGGCCTTGGGTCATCCCCATGTGTACGCCCCACAGCGCTACTCCAGCCAATACGGTAGCCCAATGCGTGTTGCTGGCCAGCACCAGATCGGCAGCAATCAACACCACCAAGCCCAGCGCCAGCAGTGTGCGGTGACTCATGCGGTCAGCCAGCTTGCCAAACGGGTAAGCCGAGGCCGAGTACACCAGATTCATGGCCACCATAACCAAAGGCACCAACGCCAGCGGCACACCGCTTTGCTCAGCGCGCAGCACCAGAAACGCTTCGCTGAAGCGCGCCAGCGTGAACACTGCCCCCACGCCCACCACCCACCAATACGCACCACTCAGGCGACGCAGATTCTCGCGGCGGATCGGGTTGCTGCGTTGCTCATTGCTGGGCCGTTCGGGCTCGCGCACGCCCACCATGAGCAGTGCCACCGCGAGTAGACCAGGCACCACTGCTACCCAAAATACCGCGCGGAAATCGTCATTCCACAACAGCATCAGGCCCACGGCCAGCAGAGGCCCCAGGAACGCCCCCACCGTGTCGAGTGACTGGCGCAGACCAAAAGCAGCGCCACGCATTTCAGGTGGGGCCAAGTCCGCCACCAGCGCATCGCGAGGCGCGCCACGCACGCCCTTGCCCACGCGATCAAGCAAGCGCGCAGTCAAAACCAGCCCTATCCCCGAAGCCAGCGCGAAGAGCGGCTTGGTGAGCGCACCCAGCGCGTAGCCAAACACTGCCAGCCCCTTGCGCCGCCCCCACCAGTCGCTCAGCACTCCCGAGAACACCTTCACGATGAGTGCAGTGGCCTCAGCCAACCCTTCGATGATGCCCACCACCAGCGCACTTGCACCCAGAGTGCCCACCATGAACAAGGGCAGCAGGCTATGAATCATCTCGGAAGAGATGTCCATCAACAAGCTCACGAAGCCTAGAACCCAGATGGCGGCGGGGAGCCGTTTCTTGGTGGGGGTGTGGGGGTTCATTGGCGTGTACTTATTTAGTCCGCGAGGCTGAAAGAGCAACCTTGCCAAGCCTGCCAAGACTAAGGCGATGCCCAAGTGTAATTCTGTTTGTCAGGACTCTACAGGGGTGGAGAAGTCCTGAAAGCGAAATGCGCCGCTACGACCTATTCGTGGTCGGCGGCGCAAAGCTTGATGTTTTTTCAGGTGGTGCTTACCCGGGGTAGACAGTTACATCTCGTTGCCAACATAATGAGCACGAGAGAAGCGGATATTCGCCCGGCGAAGCACATTTTGGCACCCTCAGGCGCGGGAGAATCGAAGCTTATCCGAGAATTCCGGGTGGTATCGGTTTCATTATCAGGGGTGGGCCGCGGTGCTCGTAGTAGCCCGGCTTGATCGGAAGATAATAAATTGTGCTGCTGCCAAACTCTTTTACGTAGCCGTAATCGCAATCCAGGAGGCGGCAAATGCTGATGGCATGGTGCCTGTCTTCGTATTTTCCGATGTGGTGCCGGTCTTTTTTGCCATTAATAATGCGAATGCCGTAAACGCTGAACATAATGAGATCCCAAAGACATATTTTATAAAATCAAGGGTTGCAGATCAATGTTTTTGGGGGCGATGGCAAAGGTGGCTATTCGAAAGAGGCGGCTTCCCATGATTCGCGTTTTTTGGATTGTGTTATCAAGATCATTGGATCTCGGTTCTTTAGCCCGTAAAGAAAAATCTAACTACAGAGGGATTCGAATTGGATGAGATATCGTCTGGCGACCTAAAATCAATAATTCATTCGAAGCGCGCCAACATATATTATCTTGAGCACTGCCGGTTACTGGTCAATGGCGGTCGGGTCGAGTTCGTCACCGACGAGGGAAGGCGGCAGTTGTACTGGAATATTCCCATTGCTAACACCACTACCGTGTTGCTGGGTACTGGTACTTCTGTAACGCAGGCAGCTATGAGGGAAATGGCTAAAGCTGGGGTTCTTGTGGGATTTTGTGGGGGTGGCGGGACCCCTCTTTTCAGTGCAAATGAAATCGACCACGAAATTGCCTGGTTTTCCCCGCAGAGTGAGTACCGAGCCACCGAATATCTCCAACATTGGGTAAGATTTTGGTTTGATGACTCCCTCAGGCTGCTTGCTGCGAAGGCTTTTCAGCAGGCCCGGTTGAATCGGATTCGCCAACATTGGGTTAATAGCAAGGCGTTACGCGCAGCAGGCTTTGAAATCGATGCCGACGCTTTGCAGGGCACATTGGATGCTTCAGCGCGCCATGTCGTGGCAGCACCCGATAACACATCGTTGTTAACTGAGGAAGCTAGACTGACCAAGGAACTGTTCAAACTTGCCGCGCGGGCAACAAAATACGGAGAATTCACCCGAGCCAAGAGAGGCTCCGGCGTTGATCCTGCCAATGGATTCTTGGATCATGGAAATTACCTAGCCTACGGCTTGGGTGCTACCGCAACATGGGTATTGGGGTTACCGCACGGTTTGGCGGTCTTGCATGGCAAGACACGACGAGGTGGATTGGTCTTTGATGTGGCCGATTTGGTGAAGGATGCTCATGTTTTGCCACAAGCATTCATCTCCGCTACACGGGGAGAAGAGGAGCAGGAATTTCGGCGCGCGTGCATCGAGAGTCTTACGCGCAGTGAGGCCCTGGACTTCATGATCGATACCGTGAAAGCAGTGGCTTTGCAGACCGGTCAAATGGCGCGATCGAAGGCTCAAGAGTCCTCCCAGAGCGGCGCCTAATGAACGTTTTACTAATTTCGCAATGCGACAAGCGCGCTCTGACCGAAACCCGCCGCATCCTGGACCAGTTCGCCGAGCGGCGGGGAGAACGCACCTGGCAAACTCCTATCACCAAGGACGGTCTGGACACATTGCGTCGCCTGCTACGCAAAACTGCGCGTAAGAACACTGCCGTCGCTTGCCACTGGATTCGCGGGATTGATCACAGTGAACTGTTGTGGGTGGTGGGCGATACACGCCGCTTCAACGCCCAGGGCGCCACGCCTACGAACACCACGCAGCGCAATGTGCTGCGCTCGCAAGATGAAAACGACTGGCACAGCGGCGAGGCCATCCACCTTTTTACCGCCTTGGCTGCGCTACTGCACGACTTGGGTAAGGCCAGCAAAGCTTTTCAAGATCGATTGCGCGGTAAGGGCGAGATGGGACGCAACGACTACCGGCATGAGTGGGTGTCGCTGCGTATGTTTCAGGCCTTTGTCGGCAAGGATACCGATGCACAATGGCTGGCTCGGCTGGCCGAGCCCACGCCTGCCGATCACGCCACCTGGATTGACAGGCTGGTGCGCGACGGCCTGGATATCCCCGCCCCGCCGCCGTTTGCGGTGCTGGCAGGCGCCCCGCTGGCTCAGGCCATAGGCTGGCTGGTGGTGACGCACCATCGGCTGCCGCAACTGCCCCAGGATGAAGTTTTCAACCCCGGCCATTTGGCGCAGGTGCTGCACCGCATCACTGCGCCGTGGAACGAGTTGCCCACTCACAGCGAGGCCCAGTGGGTCGAGCCGTACTGGACGTTCACCCCCAAGAGCTACCTGTGCACTGCCCCACGTGGCAAAAAACGCAGCCAAGCTCGCTCGGCGTCTGCAAACGCTGGTGATCCAGCCCGGCCAGGGGGGTGGCTGGCCAACCCATATGTGATGCACGTTTCACGCATGTGCCTGATGCTGGCTGACCACCACTATTCAAGCTTGGACGCCCAAGACGCGTCACGCGCACAAGTTGCGCCGTGGGGCCAGCTTTATGCCAATACCGACCGTAAGACCGGCGCGTTGCTCCAGCCCCTGAACGAACACCTGATCGGCGTGGCCCAGCACAGCCAGCGGGCCACGCGTGCCCTGCCTGGCTTTGAGCTGCACCTGCCTCGCATGAAAGGTCACCGCCTGTTGCGCCAGCGCAGCACGCACAGCGCCTTTCGCTGGCAAGACAAAGCCGCTGACCTGGCCGCTGCGCAGCGCGAAAATGCAGCTGCCCACGGAGCCTTCATCGTTAACATGGCATCCACGGGCTGCGGCAAAACGCTGGCCAACGCAAAGGTCATGCACGCGCTGGCCGACCCGGTGCGCGGAATGCGCTGCGCTTTTGCCATGGGGCTGCGCACGCTAACGCTGCAAACCGGGCGGGCGTTTCGTGACCTGCTGCAACTGGACGATGAGCAACTCGCCATCCTGGTCGGTGGTTCGTCCAGCCGTGCGCTGTTTGAGCATTACGAAGCACAGGCCGAGGCCAATGGATCAGCCTCGCGCCAAGACCTGGTGGATGAATTTGCCCGAGTGGAGGGCATTGAGGGCAACGAAGACGCTCACCCGCTGCTCTCACGCGTGACGCGCGATGCCAAGTTGCGCCAACTGCTGGCGGCTCCGCTGCTGGTTTGCACCATCGACCATCTGGTGCCCGCCACCGAGAGCCAGCGAGGCGGCCGCCAGATTGCGCCCATGCTGCGCCTTATGAGCAGCGACCTGGTGCTCGACGAGCCCGACGACTTTGACCTGGGCGACCTGCCCGCGCTGGGCCGGCTGGTGCATTGGGCGGGGTTGCTGGGCGCGCGCGTGCTGCTGTCCTCGGCCACGCTGGCACCAGCTATGGTGCAGGGCCTGTTCGAGGCCTACTTGGCCGGGCGGGGCGAGTACGCAAAAATCGGGGCGCACAAGCCGACAGTGCGGCGCCGCGCGCCGTGTGCTGCCTGTGGCTGGACGAGCACGACCAGCGCCATGCAGACTGCGCCAGCTCCGACGCCTTCATGCCGCAGCACTCCAGCTATGTGCAAGGCCGCAGCCAGCGGCTGGCCAGCGTGGCCGAAGTGCGCCGCCGCGCTGCACTGCTGCCCCTGCACATTGACAACGCCCAGGACGCGGCTACCCGCCATGCCGGTTTTGCCCGGGCTGTGTTGAATGCCGCCATGGCACTGCACGCCCACCACCACAGTGTTGACCCACACAGCAGCAAGCGCATCAGTTTTGGCTTGGTGCGCATGGCCAACATCGAGCCGCTCGTGGCCGTAGCACTGGAGCTGTTTCGCCAGGGCGTAGCCGCAGGCTGGCAGGTGCATTTGTGTGTGTACCACGCACGCTTTCCCCTGCTGCTGCGCTCGGCCATCGAGCAGCGGCTGGACGCCGTGCTCAACCGCCGCTCACCTGACGCCGTGTTTGATCGTCCTGACCTGCGCCGGTGCATTGATGCGCACGAGGCCATTGACCAGATGTTCATCGTGCTCGGCTCCCCAGTGACAGAAGTTGGCCGCGACCACGACTACGACTGGGCCGTGGTCGAGCCGTCCTCCATGCGATCGCTCATCCAGCTGGCCGGCCGCGTGCGCCGCCACCGACAAGGCGTTTGCGCGGAATCCAACATTGCGTTGCTGGATACCAACCTGCGCCACCTCCAGGCGCCCGGTGGTGCTGCGTTCAGATGGCCGGGGTTTGAAGACGGCGATTCGTTTTTGCTGGCATCGCACCGCTTGGGCGAGTTGCTGCGCCCGAACGAAATCGCTGGCCTGAACACAATCGACGCGCGCCCACGTATCCAAAGCCCCGAGCCACTGCAGCCGCAGCGCTATTTGGTGGACTTGGAGCATGCCCGCCTGCGCCAGACTTTGTTGCGCGCAGCGCCACCAGTGGCGGCCAGCGCACCGCATCATCGCGCCCCGGTGCGTGGCGCCGCGCGGCACCAAGCCGCCGCGCCCTTGTTCAATGGCGCCACCTGGTGGCACGCGCCACCGCATGACGCGTTGCTGACCCATGTGTTGCCGCAGTGCCAGCGCTTTCGCCAGCAGACCAGGGAACAGGTGGATGTGATGCTGCTGCTCAACGACGACGAGAACGGCATGGAGCTGCACCTGGCGCTGGACTGGGCGAAACCCCGCGCTGGCCCGCGTAGCGTCAACGTCACGCGCGAGCGCATGACGCTGCTGGACGACCGGTTGGTGCAAGGTCAGGGCATTGCCGTGTGGGGCGTATTTGACTACGTGCAGGCGGTGAACGATTTGGCGGACAGCCTGGGCATCGCCCCGGCCGCTTGTGCGCAGCGCTACGGCGGCATGGCCTTGCCCGTGAGCGGGAAAGACTGGCGCGTGCGTTTTCATCCGGCGCTGGGGTTCACTCGCGCAACCAGTTAGCCATGAAGCTGCCTATGCGGAATTGAACATTTGCGAGCTACAAAACTCAGCGAATCAACAACGCCATGGCCTGGGAAGGCTAGGCACCCAATAAACTGGGGTTAGACGTTTGAGGAGGGTACGAGTGTGATGACAAGACGCACGATCAAAAGATAGAGCTACTCAGCAACTCCGCTCCGAGGCATTGGCTCGGACGTTTTATCGAATCGCACGCATCGTGCAGTTTTAAGGAAATGCTCTATGACGACAACCTCGCGTCAGACGCAGTTGCGCGAGCTCATCCAGACGTTCTTGACCGAACGGCTGGACAGCAAGCTCGAAGCACTGCCACCTGACGACCCCAAACGTGCCGAGCTGCAAACGCAGTTTGCCTGGCGCAACTGGATCAATGACGCCGCCCGGCGCTCTGCCCAAATTCAGTGCGCCACGCACACCCTCAAGCCAATCCACCCCGATGCTCGCGGCACCAACCTTTATGTGGCGCCGCAGGACTTGCCAGCACTCGATGAAGTAGGCAGCCATTGCCTTGGCAGCGCGTATGTCGATGACGTGGTAGGTAATGCCGCCGCTCTGGATGTTTTCAAGTTCTTGAAACTGGCGCACGAGGGCTTTACCTTGCTGGAACTGGCCTGCGCGCAAGACGCAGATCTGGCGCAGGCCCTGAGTACCGATCCGGCAGAAGCCCGCCAGTGGATGGATGCCTTTGCCGCATTGGTGCGTCCGCGCGGCGCCCCGGCCAGCCACGGCTACGCCAAACAGTTGTATTGGCGCGTAGAAGACGACGCACACGATGATGCCAGCTACCACCTGATTGCGCCGCTGTTTGGAAGCGCACTGGCCCACACGGTTTGGCAAACGTTGCAAGAGCACCGCTTTGGCGATGCGGCAAAAGCATCACGGCAGGCTCGCAAAGACGGTACGGACAGCGACACGCCGGTGCATGAATACCCGCACCTGGCCGTGCGCAAAATGGGTGGCACCAAGCCGCAAAACATCAGCCAACTCAATAGCGAGCGCGGCGGCAACAATCCGCTGCTGGCCTCGCTGCCGCCGCTGTGGCAAACCCGCGAGCAACTGCCGCTCAGCAGCAAGCGCCTGATGGCACGGTTTGGCTATCGGCCCGAAGTCAAGCGCACGCTGCAACAGCTGCGCCAGTTTCTGGAATCCAACCCACCCGCCAACCAGGATACAAGTCAGCGCCGGGACGCCATGGTGTTTGACCTGCTGGACGAATGGCTGCAACTCAGCGCCACGCTGCGCGCCGTGGCGCCGGGCTGGAGCCAACGGCCCGAATGCCAGTTGAGCGCCGCACAAAAGCACTGGCTCGACCCCGAAGGTGTGGCGCGAGCCGCGCTAGATGCCCCCACCCAAGGGCACAATGTGGGCGACACTCTGGACGACGTGGCCGAAGACTTGGCGCGCTGGCTCAATAGCCAATTGCGCGACCCCCTGGCGCTGGGCGACCCAGAGTTTGCCTACTGGCGCACATTGGTGCGCGACGAACTGGCGCAAGAAGCCTGGGCATTGCAGGAGGCCTCCGATGTCTGCTGACCTGCCGGTAACTTTCGACCGCGCCTTGCTGCTGGTGCCGCACCTGCAAGTGCAAAACGCCAACGCTATCTCCAGCCCCATGACCTGGGGCTTTCCCAGCGTCACCGCTTTTGTTGGGCTGATGGCTGCGCTGGAGCGCAAGCTGGGTGAGGACTGCCCTTTGCAATTCAACGGGGTGGGCGTCGTTTGCCATCACTTCGAATCCCAAACGCACCGGGGCTACACGCACAGTTTCCGCTTGTCGCGCAACCCGATTCGCAAAGACGGATCGACCGCAGGCATTGTGGAAGAGGGCCGCATCCACATCGACATCAGCTTGGTGTTTGACGTTAGCCTGTCCAGCCAGGTGGCGGGCGCCGCCGCTCGCCAGCAACTAGCGCACACCGTGGCCGATCTGTTGGCCACTATGCGCATCGCTGGCGGCAGCGTGATCGCACCGCACACGCGGCGTTCACGGGGCGCGTTGCAGCCCCAACTGCGCCTGGAAGCCGCAGAGCCTGATCAGCAGCGCAAAGAGTTTGCCGAACTCAGCCGTCGTTTGCTGCCCGGTTTTGCACTGGTCGCGCGCGACGACTTACTGCAATCGCACCGGCACACGTTGTCGCATCTCCAGACCGATAGCCAACCCACGCCCGTCACGGCGCTGGATGCTTGGCTGGACTTGTCGCGCATCAACACCCGAGCCGTTCGCGTACCGGTGTCCCCTACGCAAGGTGATGAAGCCCCCGCCGAACGCGTTGAATGGCAGCGCGACGCGCGGCCCGGGTGGCTGGTGCCCATTCCGGTCGGCTATGCAGGGCTGTCCAAACTGCACCCTGCGGGTACCGTGGCACAGGCCCGCGACGCCACCACGCCGCTGCGCTTTGTCGAAAGCGTGTATTCCATCGGCCAATGGATCAGCCCGCACCGCTTGCGCAATGCCGCGCAGCTGATCTGGTGGCCCACCTACGACGAGGCCACCAGCCTGTACCGCTGCTGCAACAACTGCGAACCTGAAACCTTCAAAGGCAGCGCTAACGCACTGGCTCGCGAGTCAGTACCGGCAGTCCCTCTTGATACCGTATCTGCATAAATTTTTCTGGAGACATTCTCATGGCTACTACCACTCTCAAAACCGCCTCCGTCCTTGCCTTTGAACGGAAGTTGGATCCGTCTGACGCCCTTTTTGCCTCGGGCATCTGGGCGCAGCGTGACCAAGCCAACACTTGGCCTGCAATCGCGGTGCGAGAAAAATCCGTGCGCGGCACCATTTCCAACCGCCTCAAGAGCGCTAAAGACGCCGATCCGGCTAAGCTCGACGCCGCCATCGAGAACCCCAACTTGCAGACGGTTGACGTGGCCACATTGCCCGCCGATGCTGACACCCTGCGCGTACGCTTCACGCTGCGCGTGCTGGCCGGTGTAGGTGCACCGTCGGCCTGCAACAACGCCGACTACCAAGCCAAACTGCGGGCTACCGTGCAAGGGTATGTGGAGACCCATGGCTTAGGCCTGCTGGCGGCGCGCTACGCTGCCAACTTGGCCAATGGCCGATTTTTGTGGCGCAACCGCCTGGGCGCCGAACAGGTCGAAGTGCGAGTTGCACACCTCCAAGACGGCCAACCGGTGCAGCAGTGGACGTTTGACGCCTTGGCTTGGTCGCTGCGCGACTTCAACGTGCCAGTTGGGCAAGAGGACGCGGCCAAAGCACTGGCTCAAGTGATCGAGCAAGGCCTGTCGGGCCAGTCTCATGTGCTGCTGCGCGTCGACGCCTTTGTGCGCCTTGGTGACGGGCAAGAAGTGTTTCCTTCGCAAGAGTTGATTCTGGACAAGGGCCAAAGCAAAAAGAGCAAAACGCTTTACACCGTGGACGACGTGGCCGGGATGCACTCGCAAAAGCTGGGCAACGCCCTGCGCAGCATAGACAGCTGGTACCCCGATGCAGCCGAGCAAGGCCCGATTGCCGTCGAGCCCTACGGCTCTGTAACCACCCAGGGCAAGGCTTACCGCCAGCCATCGGACAAGATGGACTTTTACACGCTGCTGGACGGCTGGCTCATCAAAGACAAAGTGCCTGCGGTGGAGCAGCAGCACTTTGTGTTGGCCACGCTTGTTCGCGGTGGCGTGTTTGGTGACGCGGGCAAGGAGTGACCACCATGGCCACCTTGAGCCACTACATCGAACTGCACCTGCGACCCGACCCTGAAACCACGCCCACCCATTTGCTGGCCGCGCTGTACACACGCTTGCACCGCGCACTGGTAGCTGCGAAGACAGCCCCAGCGGGGCCGTGCATTGCGGTGGGTTTTCCGGGTTATGACGGTAGCCGCCACACCTTGGGCGAATGCCTGCGCCTGTATGGCGATGAGGCCGCTTTGCAGCTATGGGCCGCTGGCGCATGGCTGGGTAGCCTTCGCGACCATGTCCGCACCACCGCGGTTTTGCCGGTGCCCGCCGATGCGGCGCACCGTACGCTACGCCGCGTGCAGGTCAAAAGCAGCCCTGATCGCCTGCGCCGGCGCCTTATGAAACGCCACCAACTTAGCGAAGAGCAAGCCCGCCAGCGCATCCCCGACTCGGTGAGCCGCATGACCGACTTGCCCTTTGTACAGTTGGCGAGCACCAGCACGGCGCAGCAGTTCAAGCTGTTTCTGGCTTTGGGCCCTGTTCAGCCGCAGCCGCAGTTTGGGGGCTTCAATACCTATGGCCTTAGCACGAGAGCCACCGTGCCATGGTTTTGACCCTTTTTGAAAACTACGGCTGTGGTCTATGTGAATCAACGACTTACAGCCATCTGAAATAAAAAGGTATGCGCTACCGAAATGCTCGGAATCCTTGCTGTGCAACGGTTGCGGGCAGAATTGATCGAGTTCACTGCCGCATAGGCAGCTCAGAAAATCACGGCACGCATCCACCGATGGATCACATCGTTCACTGCCGCATAGGCAGCTCAGAAAGTTGAGAATGACATGGCACGAATGGTGCAATGGTTCACTGCCGCATAGGCAGCTCAGAAATCAGCGCGTCGCCGTCATCAGTGAGAGGGTTCGTTCACTGCCGCATAGGCAGCTCAGAAAAGAGCCACGACCACCGACGAGCAAATCAAGCCGGTTCACTGCCGCATAGGCAGCTCAGAAATAAATCAAGCGCCAGTTTCGTTGCCCTATTACGTTCACTGCCGCATAGGCAGCTCAGAAATTGTAGCAGCGTCGAGTCTCGATGCATTCGCTGTTCACTGCCGCATAGGCAGCTCAGAAAAGTTCAGCGGCTGTCGGATTGACGTAAATCAGGTTCACTGCCGCATAGGCAGCTCAAAAACGGAGCCGGCTTTTCTTTTGGAGGAATGAATGGTTCACTGCCGCATAGGCAGCTCAGAAATCTTTCTCTATCGGGCAGCGCAGTAGTTGAGCCGTTCACTGCCGCATAGGCAGCTCAGAAATCATCAAAAGCGATGGCAAGCGGGCCACAGGCGTTCACTGCCGCATAGGCAGCTCAGAAATCAAAAGGTTCCGTTTCAAACGGAAGCTTGGTGTTCACTGCCGCATAGGCAGCTCAGAAAGCCCGGACTTCAGCGCGGCCCTCACTGCGGGCGTTCACTGCCGCATAGGCAGCTCAGAAAACTGGTATAGCAGGTCCAAGCTGCGCTGCTGGGTTCACTGCCGCATAGGCAGCTCAGAAATAGCCGTGAGCTGTCGCGGTCAAGACTGGCACGTTCACTGCCGCATAGGCAGCTCAGAAAGCAAACGGTAAGACACTTCAACACATATTTTCGTTGACTGCCGCATAGGCAGCTCAGAAAGACAAAAGCCGTAGGAAAGGCTCCACGCAGCCGTTCACTGCCGCATAGGCAGCTCAGAAAGCACGAAGCAGAACGATACGCCTGCCAGGCCGGTTCACTGCCGCATAGGCAGCTCAGAAACTTGCGAGGGCGTTTGCTCAAGCGTGATACTCGTTCACTGCCGCATAGGCAGCTCAGAAACACCACGACGAGCAGCGGAAGGCGGTGAGTCGGTGTTCACTGCCGCATAGGCAGCTCAGAAAAGAAACCAGCCACTTTGACATCTAGCGTCCGCGTTCACTGCCGCATAGGCAGCTCAGAAATGGTTGCGTTGAGTGCGGTGATTGCAGGATGCGTTCACTGCCGCATAGGCAGCTCAGAAAACGACACAACACCGGGCACCAGCAATCCAGCAGTTCACTGCCGCATAGGCAGCTCAGAAAGTGACCGTGGCTGCGCCGATCAGCGTGTAGCCGTTCACTGCCGCATAGGCAGCTCAGAAAGGGTGACGCCAAGCATCGCGGCATCACGGATCGTTCACTGCCGCATAGGCAGCTCAGAAATAGTGAGGGCTTTTTTCATGGAGACAGCCATGGTTCACTGCCGCATAGGCAGCTCAGAAATTTAAAGCGGAAAGGAAGTGGCTTTCTGATGCGTTCACTGCCGCATAGGCAGCTCAGAAAAGTACAAGTCAGGCAACGCCGTGAACTATCGGGTTCACTGCCGCATAGGCAGCTCAGAAAACACTGCCGCCACGCGCATAGGTCGTACAGTCGTTCACTGCCGCATAGGCAGCTCAGAAAATCGAGCAATTCGTCTACGGCGCGGAAGCAAAGTTCACTGCCGCATAGGCAGCTCAGAAATAGCGAGGGCTTTTTTATGGAGACAGCCATGCGTTCACTGCCGCATAGGCAGCTCAGAAAAGCCAAGACGGCAAGACTACACCCCGAATAGCGTTCACTGCCGCATAGGCAGCTCAGAAATTGCCCATCGTCGCAACGCTCACGCGAGCGCAGTTCACTGCCGCATAGGCAGCTCAGAAAACGTCAAGCTGGTGAGGGCTGGACTGTGCGCCGTTCACTGCCGCATAGGCAGCTCAGAAAACAAAAGCCGCGAATGCGCCGTGGCCGGAGTTGTTCACTGCCGCATAGGCAGCTCAGAAATCTTGCGCTCGCTCACAATAGCCGCGCACTGCGTTCACTGCCGCATAGGCAGCTCAGAAATCACCCCGATGGCCATCAGATAAGCCAAGCGGGTTCACTGCCGCATAGGCAGCTCAGAAAAGTGCGGGCTTCTTGCTTTTTGGCCTTGCAACGTTCACTGCCGCATAGGCAGCTCAGAAAAAGCCGAAGAAATTCGGAAGGCCAAGAGAGATGTTCACTGCCGCATAGGCAGCTCAGAAAAATCACGGCGCTGACGATTTCAACCGGTCCTCGTTCACTGCCGCATAGGCAGCTCAGAAGTACAAGCAATACGTCCGTGACGGTGGGGATAAGTTCACTGCCGCATAGGCAGCTCAGAAAGTGCGAGCGCAGCATTGGACAGGTTTTCTCTGGTTCACTGCCGCATAGGCAGCTCAGAAATCAAAGAGTGCGCCGATAGTCCCAGGTGGCAGAGTTCACTGCCGCATAGGTAGCTCAGAAAGTCGAGAGCGTGCTCTATCACTATGCGGGCGAGTTCACTGCCGCATAGGCAGCTCAGAAACTCGTGGTGTCCATAGAACGCATCGGGGATACGTTCACTGCCGCATAGGCAGCTCAGAAATTCTTGGCCTACTCATCTTCGCGCTGTTGTTCGGTTCACTGCCGCATAGGCAGCTCAGAAAGCGACGACGAAGAGATACCGACCAACCACTGGTCCATGTTACCGGGCTCTATGCTGATCACGCTGCGTTTGTTCTGTTGATCAGGCGCCAGCTTCGGGTCAGGTTTTTGGATGTATCGCACAACCGGGTGGTCACCTGCGCTCACGTTGAGCATCGTGTAGCTCTCATGAATCTCGCCCGTGGTGCGATCCACCCAGGTCGACCAGAGCCCAGGCAGTCCCCACGGCAATCCGTCTTTTCGTTGGAAACGCCACCAGATGTTCTTCCCTGTGCCCCAGTAGGGCTCATCAAAGTCAGTGGCCGGAATGATGCAGCGCTGCCCCTTGGCCCAGGCCGTTCGGTAGGAGGGCTTGGTCGCCACCTCTTCAGGCCGCGTGATCTACATGAAGCCGGCGGAAGATCCGGGCCATCTCCAAGATCATCGCCGGGAAATTATGGAGACTGGCGAGTTGTAAGCGCTGTCATCCCTTTGGAATCTGCCGGTGAAATTAGCGAAATTAGTGCCGTGACAAGCAATTGCAGTTGAACCGCGCCGGCGAAACCAGCGAAAAAATCCCCTTGCTACCCAGTGATCAGTCGGTACACCCGCAGCGGCGCACCCGGCGCGCCGTCAGCACGCTCACCCCGCTGCACTGTTACGGACTCAAGTGATTAGATGGCGATGGCGTCCAGGAGTGGACACCAACACACGCCATTCGGCCAGCAACCCCGTCAGCGTCGCAAAGTCGCCTACATCAGGGTGAAGAGCGACATCGAGCGTGACGTCCCCTGTTCGACGCTGATCGACTCGAAGTCAGTGCGCAAGAAGGGAAGTATTGTCGCGCTTGAGAAAGTCATATATGACATGCCTCGCCGTCAAATCTAAAGTAACTCCAGTTCATGGGCACCGGCACGATGGCAGGCAACGGGGTCGCGCAGTCGCTCTTGCTGGTCTTCCTCTTACAGTTTCGGTAGCTCCTCCATCAGGCCAAACAACGCCATGAATCCAACAGCGCGCTGTTCAGAACCACCCCAGGATGGAGATCAGTCAGAGACAACAAGTTTGACAGGCATGATGGAGAAAATAGAATGTCATTTTGTTTGATAGAATTTATCGACTTTGAGCAGATCTAAGGTCGCCGTATCTGTGGCGCTCGTGCGTACGCGGCAACCATGTGCTCTGAGGATATGTGCGGGGAAGACCTTTGACTCTCACTTCGGGCGCTCACATCTGGGCTAACGGCATTCGCCAGCACTACCTTCACTTTGCGGGCGTGGGCTCTCGCGTGCTGATCGTGCCGGGCATCGTAAGTCCCGCCATCCTCTGGCGTCACGTCGGCGAATGGCTTTGCAGGACCCATAACTGCTTCGTACTGGACGTGCGCGGCCGAGGCCTATCGGAATCCGGTGCGCACCTCGATTACGGCTTCGATGCATGCGCAGACGATCTTGTGGAATTCGTGCGTGCCCTGAAGCTGAGCCCCTTAGCCATCGTCGGGCATTCAATGGGAGCACGCATCGCCGTGCGCGCAGCCTGCAGATCGCCGGAGCTGTTTGAGTCACTCATCCTCCTCGATCCTCCTACGAGTGGACCGGGGCGCAGGCCATACCCGATATCCAAGTCTCGCACCCTGAAGCTCTTGCGATCCGCGCGGCGTGCCGAAGACCTTCCGGCGGTGCAGACGAGCGGCGCCAAACCGTGGCCAGATGATCTTCTAAGACTACGCTCCGAATGGCTACCGACGTGTGACGAACGTGCCGTGCATGTTGCCTATGACGAGTTCCACTCCCAGGATCTGTTCTCTGACCTGGCACGCACGTCTATGCCTGTGTCGCTACTTGCGGCGGGCCTCGGCGATGTCGTGTCTGACGCAGACATCGCTGATATGCGCCGCGTGCGCACAGATTTACGCGCCGCTCGACTAGCCGGTGTCGGCCATCAGATGCAGGCCGAAGACTTCGCAGCGTTCAGTGACGCGCTGGGCGCGATGCTCCGTAATCAGAAATTGGACACCGACAGGTTCGCTTCATGAAAATAGATGCCGAAATCTTAGAACTCTTCACTCGCGAACTGACCCTCTGCGGCGTGAAGCCGGACGAAACGGTTGTCGTGCTCACGGCGGACGATGAGGGAGCGGAAAACGCACATGCGTTCATGGCCGCCGCCGGACAACTCGGAGCGACCACTTTTAACCTCAATGTTCGACGTGGTCAGCGCAATGCTGTGGGTGTGCAGGGACGCCACCCTCTCGTGGGCAACCAACTTGCCATGCACACCCTCAAGTCCGCGAACATGGTAATAGACATGGTAGGCTTGCTCTTTTCTCGTGAGCAGGCCGAGATCCAAGCGGCTGGCGTGCGCATCCTGCGCGTCATGGAGCCTTTCCACGTTCTCAAGCAAATGTTCCCAACGGAGGATCTGCGCCGCCGCGTGGAATATGCCAAGAGCTTGCTCGAGGAAGCCCGCCAGCTTCGCTTCACCTCTGACGCAGGTACGGACATCGTCTACCAGCTCGGCCAATATCCAGTGATTTCAGAGTATGGCTACACCTACGAGTCGGGCCGTTGGGATCATTTTCCGTCGGGCTTTTCGTTCACGCAGGGCAACGATGGTGGCGTCGACGGTGTCGTGGTACTGCAGCCAGGCGACATTCTTTGCGCGTTCAAGCAATATGTGCAGACACCCGTGACGCTGCGCGTGAAAAAGGGGATGGTGATCGACATCGCTGGCGACGGGCTAGATGCACAGCTCATCAAAAGCTACATAGACAGCTTCAATGATCCAAGGGCCTACGCGATCTCGCACATCGGCTGGGGGCTGAATGAAAAGGCGCGCTGGTACCAGTTCTCTGTAACGCGCCAACTACCGATTGAGCACGTCATGAACGCACTCGCTTTCTACGGCAACGTGCTGTTTTCACTTGGCCCCAATCTCGAACTCGGGGGCACCAACGACACCGCCTGTCATCTCGATCTACCCATGCGCCGCTGTAGCCTCTGGCTTGACGACGTGCAAATCCTGCACGACGGTGATGTGATCCACCCCGAGATGCGGATACATGGCTCCGTCTGAATAGACTTAGACCGTCGTCAGCGAGCCGACTCGCTCATGCTCTAGACGCGTAGCGTCACCGCCCAGACGGCGCGTCAGGTCGGCTGCGGCTCGGAGCACTGCCTGTCTTAGGCTGGGCAAAAGATCGTTAGAAAAGCGCGCTGCTGGCCCTGAAACCGCCAGCGCGCCGCGCAGACTATCGAGTGGTCCGAACACCGGTGCCGCGATCGCTGCGATGTCAGGCTCGCGCTCACCGACTGTCACGATACACGGATTCGCAGGAAAGCTCTCCGGCGGCGTGTACGTACGATCGAAGCTTGCAAGCACTCGGCCCGCAGCGCCCCGATCCAGAGGCAACAGGTCTCCGGTGCGGATGTGATCGCGGATCGAACGAGGCGAGTCGACGCGAAACAGACACACACGGAGGTTGCCCTCGCGCGTGAAGAAGGATGCACCCTCTTCAGTCTCCTGCACGAGGCGCCGCAGGATCGGCGGGACATGATCGTCCAGACGCAGCGCAGCCTGATACAGGCCGCCCCAATGCAACAACATAGAGCCGAGTTGGTAACTGCCATCGTCAAGCCTCACCATGCAGTGCTCCTGCACCAACGTTGCGATGAGACGCAAGATGGTGCTCTTGTACATGCCGGTGCGCAACGCGATCTCGTTGAGCGTAAGTGACGTATCGCTTACCCGAAAGGCGTTGAGTATGGCAAAAGCCCGCTCGACGGCGGCCACACCACCGCCCTTGTCGGGCTTTGCGCCAGATTCGCGCTCTGTTTCCGATCCTCGCAGCATAAATAGCTCAACCTAGCGAAAAAACTACTTGACATTGTATCGTGCTGCTGAACAGAATGATGTTCTCTTGCGCGGAATTGCATTGCACTCCAGAGAATGCGTCGCCAGGAGCTTTAGCTTCATCTTTTCTTCAAGGAGCCGAGCCCATGCGTCAATGGAAAAAGTGGTTGACCGCCTTATGCGCGATCGGTCTGGCAGCCGCTGTGCAGGCGCAGACGTTTCCTAGCAAGTCGATCATGATCGTGGCGCCCTATCCGCCTGGCGGCGCGACCGATCTCTATGCGCGTGCAGTCGCAAACGGGCTTAACGAACTAGGGCAAGCGACTGTGGTCGAGAACCGTGCAGGCGCCTCCGGAATCATTGGCGCCGAGTATGCGTCGCGCCAGCCTGCTGACGGGCACACGTTGCTCATCGGCGCCTCATCTATGTTCTCAGTACTGCCGCTACTAAGTGGGCGCATGAAGGAGGTCTATGAGCGCATCGAACCGGTCTCGCTGCTGGGCTTCAACCCTTCGTATGTGGTCGTCCCTGAAACGCTGCCGGTTAACACTATTCAAGAGTTGATTGCCTACCTTAAGGCCAACCCCGGAAAATTCGGATATGCCTCCGCAGGCAAGGGCACCTCGCAGCACGTGTTCATGGAGTTGTTCAAGCAGCATGCGGGTGTCGACGTGTTCGCTGTGCAATACAAGGGTAGCGGCCCAATGGTGATCGACCTAATCGCTGGTCGTACAGTGATGGCGATTGAGCAGGGACCGGCGGTCCTCTCCCACATCAAGTCCGGCAAGCTCAAGGCTCTGGCCGTCACAACTGCGAAGCGCTCCGTCGCCCTACCTCAAGTGCCGACATTGGCGGAGACAGTGCTGCCTGGCTTCGAGGCAGTGACTTGGTTCGCGCTCTATGCTCCAGCGGGCACCCCCAAGAGCGTAATGGACAAGCTCGTCCCGCAAGTCGCGAAAACCATGGCTTCGGCGGAGGTCAAGAACAGTCTGGGCGGGGTCGGCGTCGAGCCGACATCAAGCACTCCGGCTGAGGTCGTCAAGCGTCAAGCCGCCGAAACTGCTATGTGGCGTGATGTGATCTCTCGCTCGAAGATTTCGCTCGAGGACTGAGAGCACTGGCCTGGCATACATGCATCCCTCCCACCATCAGCCATCGTTACCACTCCATGAAGAGCCTCGTGCCGATTACTTGTTGAAGGTCACCGGCACGGCGACCTTCGCCAGTGATGTGGAGGTTCCAGGCATGTTGCACGGCAAGATCCTGCGCAGCACGGTGCCCCACGCGCGCATCCGGCATATAGATGCGAGCGAAGCGCTAGCAATGCCGGGAGTGGTCGCCGTTCTCACTGGTGAAGATCTGAAAAGCCTGCCCGGCACGCATACGCGGTGGGGTCTGTCCTTGCGCGATCGCCCCGTAATTGCTCAGGGCAAAGTCCGTTATGTTGGAGACCCAGTAGCAGCTGTCGCGGCCATCGACGAAGCCACTGCCGAAGCAGCACTTGATGCGATCGACGTGGACTACGAGCCACTGCCATACGTCACCACGGCGGCTGAGGCACTAGCCGAAGGGGCGCCGCTGGTCCACGAGGACATGGAAGTACTGAAAGACTATTATTTCCGCGGCGAATGCGCACCGATACGAGGAACGAACCAGTTCCAGCAGTGGAACTACGCCAGCGGAGACGTTGAATCGGCCTTCGCCGGGGATGTTCGCGTGTTCGAGGACACCTTTACCTTTCCAATGGTTTTTCACTTCGCGATGGAGCCACACGTCTGCGTCGCCCACTGGAAACCCAATACGCTGGAGATGTGGAGCGGCGGTCAGACACCCACTGCTGTCCAGCGAGTGTGCTCCGAAATACTAGGTGTGCCACTCGCCTGCGTACGCGTGCATTCCCCATACGTCGGCGGCGGCTTCGGCGGCAAGGCATCAGTCAAGATCGACCCGTTGGCAGCGGCGCTCTCGTGGAAGGCGCGCGCTCCGGTGCGGCTATGTCTATCGATCTCGGAGTCGATGCTTACATGCCGTCGGCTCGATGCGCAAATTACTCTCAAGACTGCGGTGAACTCCGACGGCCACATCGTCGCCAAGTTCGTGCGCGCGGTGCTTAACGGAGGTGCCTATGCCGACACCGGGCCCGCAATTGCAGTGAAAGCGGCGATTCGCGCGATCGGACCGTATCACATTCCCAATCTCAAACTTGAAGCAGTGGGTGTTTATACGAACACTGTACCCGGCGCAGCGTTTCGCTCCATCGGTGGGCCCCAGGCCGTGTGGGCGACGGAATCTCAGATGGACATCATCGCTGCCGCCTTGGGGCGCGATCCGGTCGAATTCCGCCTTCTCAACATGGCCGACAAAGGGCAGACGATCAAACCCGACTTACGCCCGCTAGATGTGGACATGCGCCGCTCTCTGCGCGCAGCCATCAGCACCCTGGAAAACTTGCCGCAACCGGTCCACGAAGGTCGGCGTGGTCGCGGGGTAGCGGTCGGCGCCAGCGACCCTGGAATCATGCCCATCGGCGGAGCTATCGTGCGCCTACGTGCGGACGGCTCAGTCAACATCTCGGCCAACACAGTAGAAATCGGACAAGGCAATAGGGGCGTACAACGCATCATCGCGGCAAAGGTACTAAGGCAACCGCTGCGCGTTATCGCCGCCGCTGAGCCTGACACGCTGCAGGCACCCTACGACTGGGGCACGGGTGCGAGCCGTTCCACAGTGATTATCGGGTTAGCTGTGCAAATGGCTTGCGAAGACGTGGTGCGACAGGTGCGGGAGATGGCTGTGCACCTGCTTGGTGGCGCTCTCGAGGACTATGAGATCGAGGACGGTGGCGTAAGTGGACCAGAAGGATTCATCGCGTTTATCGAACTGCTGCGTCGCTTCAACGGCATGGCGGCGGGGGAGTTCTTGGGCGTAGGTCGCGTCAACGCAAACACCAAGAATGGCGCGTTCAAGCTCGCGCCTTTGTTCTGGGAGACGGGTTCGAACGCTTGCGAGATTGCGCTCGACGAAGGCACTGGCGCCATCCGCATGCTGCGCGTCGGAGGCGCTGCCGATCTAGGCCATGTGATCAACCGAAAAGCCGCTGAGGGGCAGGACGAAGGTGCGATGGTCATGGGTCTAGGCCACACGCTGGCAGAGGAATACATCTACGAGGACGGTCAAGTCGTCAATGGCACGCTCTTCGACTACAAGGTTCCGACAATGGACGATATCCCGCAGTACGTGGGCACGTCGCTCATCGAAAGCGGCGATGGTCCTGGACCTTTCGGCGCACGCGGCGGTGGAGAAGGCGCAATACTTCCCGTCGCACCAGCCGTAGCGAATGCGTTATTCCAAGGCTGGGGCATCCGAATCAGGGAACTGCCGCTCACGCCCGAACGCGTATGGCGCGCACTGAAGGCCGCGAAGGCCGACACAACCTACTGACTAAAGACGTATGGACTTCCGAATCGACGCTATCCTGCCAGCAACTGCCGCCGAGCTGTGGGCCATCTTCTTCGATGTGGAGCGGGTTGCTGCGCTCATTCCAGGCTGCGAACAGGTCACCGAGGTTGAGCCACTGCGGCGTTTCTCGGCGGTGATGAAGCAGAAAATCGGTCCGTTCAAGCTCGAGGTTCCGACGCGCATCGAGATCGAATCGCACATTCCGCAGCAGCAAGTCGTGCTTGTGGCCTCAGGAATCGATAAGTTCACAAGCACGACGATCGATGTACGCATGAAAGTCGACTTGGCTGAACAGCGTGCGGACAGCGGCACGGCCTGTCAACTACACATCGACGCCAGTATGCAGGTTGCTGGACGCTTAGCCTCGCTCGGTTATCCCATCGTGAAGAAGCGATCGGAAGAAATTTTCGCCGAGTTTGAGCGACGATTGCGTGCGCAATTGTCGGGCGTCGGTTTGGTCGAAGTGCAGCAACCAGAAGCACCCGTGGCCGCCCCTGAAATACGGCTCCCCGTCACGCCAGCGCTCGAGCCAGTCCAGCAAGCTGCGCCACAGCAGACTGCTGTGGACCCTCTCCGCCCACCTACGCCTTCTCCAGTCGCAGGCACTCACCCACGCCACCAGCGCATCGAGCTCGTTCTCCTTTGGCCGCGCGTGGGCATCAGTGTCGGTGTCAGCATAGCCGTGGCGCATGGCGCTGTCGCGTTTGGCCAGTCGCCGTGGTGGTGGTTGGTCGCACCGCTGCTCGGCATCGCAGCAGGACTTGGACAGCGAGGAGACTGATGCGCCTCGCACGTTTCACGCTACATCGACCCACCAGTCTTTCCCATGCTTTGGCACTCAAGGATGAGTACGGAGATCATGCGACTTTTCACGCGGGAGGGACCGAGCTGCTCGTGGCGCTGAAAGCGCATGTGCTGCGCTATGAGCACATCATCGACATTAAGCAAATAGAGGAGCTCCGTGGGATCCGAATTCGCGAAAGCAACATCCTCTCTATTGGCGCACTCACCACACATCACGCGATCGCTAACGATCCCCTGGTGCGCGAGTATCTACCAGGCTACGCCGAACTGAGCGAGCAAGTAGCCAACATCCGCGTGCGTATCGCCGGCACGCTTGGTGGCGTGCTCTGCTTCGGCGAGCCTCACGCCGATGCCCCTACCATGTTGTGTGCACTCGATGCTTGGGTCGTATTGGCTGGCCAAAACGGAGAGCGCGAAGTTTCATCGAGAGATTTCCATCTCGGCGAGTTCGCCACCGCGCGCGAGGACGAAGAACTTCTGGTGGCGATCGAGGTGGCACCACAGTCGCCGGGAACGCGCTCTGCCTATCGATGCTTCGGACATACGGAGCGCCCTGCCGTAGGTGTGGCCGCCGTCTGGTCCATCGACAACCCTCAGCGGCTGAGCCTTTGGGCTGGCGCACTCACGGCCGCGCCGGCACGGCTCGCGCGGACCGAGGAGGTTGCGGCCCGGCTAGCTCCTGATTTGCCGATAGAAGCTGTGTGGGAGCGCTTGGAAGTAGCGGTCGCTACCGACGCTGCGAGCCTTGACGTTCACGATGACCTTCATGGCGGCGCGGAATATAAGCGCCATCTAGTTTCCGTGCTTGCACAACGCGCTATTGCTGCCTGTCTCCCATGAACGCACAAACGACCGATTTCCCGCTCACGCGCGTTGACATGATGCTCAACGGCACTAGTACGTCCATCGACATCGAGCCACGCGATCTCCTGATCGACGTCCTGCGCGATCGCCTGCACCTCAAGGGCACAAAGCGTTCCTGTGATGTGCAAGTTTGCGGCGCGTGCACGGTGCTGGTCGACGGATTGCCCGTGTCGAGTTGCACCACGCTCTGCACAGATGTCCAAGGGCGAACCGTTACCACTATCGAAGGCCTTGTCAAGGGTAAGCAGCTGGATCCCATACAACGCGCCTTCATCGTCCACGGAGCGTTGCAGTGCGGCTTCTGCACTCCGGGGATGATTCTCGCGGTGAAGTCGATGCTCTCACTCTACGATCAGCCCTCGGAAGAAACCATTCGCCGTTACCTGCACGGCAACATCTGCCGCTGCACAGGCTACGTCAAGATCATTGAGGCAATTCTTGACCTCATTCACAACCCTTCGCGCTATCAAATGGAGAATCAATGACGGAATCGAAACAGCCAGTGCCATTGCACGTGATCATCGCCGGCGCCGGGATGGGAGGACTCACACTTGCGATCGCGCTGCTTCAAAAAGGCTTTGACGTAGACGTGTACGAGCAATCACCCGAGTTGCGCGAGGTCGGCGCAGGCCTGTGGATCTCTGCCAACGGCGACCGCGTGTTGGAGAGACTTGGCCTCAGGGGGGCCGTGGATGCCATCAATCTACCGCCGCAAGACCGAGTCGTGCGCTTCTGGAGAACCGGCGAACAGCGCTCCGTCTACTTCCGAGATGAAGATGTGTCCAAAGCAGACCACACGCTCATCCAAGTGCTGCGAGCGGAGTTGCAGCGGGTGCTCTACGAGGCTGTGATCAAGCTCAAACCCGAAGCCGTTCACTTCGGCGTCCGATCGACCGGCGCGCGTACAGTCGATGGTCGGGCGCAACTGATCTTGGAAGATGGCTCTGTGGTCGAGGGCGACGTTGTCGTAGGTTGCGACGGGGCGCACTCGTGTGTACGCCAAGCCCTTTTCGGCCCGGCACCCGCCCGCTACACGGGGGCAAACGCGTGGCGCGGCCTGGCGCCCATGGACAAGCTCAAACCCCAGCATCGCACGCCGCTCGCTTCGACTTGGATCGGACCCACCGCCCACGTTACGACTTATCCCGTGCAGCGCAACGGTGAGGAGTTCGTGAGCTTCTCGGCGCAGGTCGACAGCCCGACCTGGCAGACCGAGTCCTGGTCCGAGCCTGGCGAGCTATCCGAGGCCCTCAAGGACTTTGAAGGCTGGCACCAAGACATCTTGGATCTTTTCATCAACTCCGAGAATCTGTTCCGTTGGGGCCTCTTCGTGCGTGACCCGCTCGATCAATGGTCCGAAGGCCGAGTGACGCTGGTGGGCGACGCCTGTCACTCAATGACTCCTTATCTTGGCATGGGCGTGAACCTGACGATGGAGGACGCCTATGTTCTATCTCGCTGCCTCGAACAGTGGCCGAACGATGTGGAAGACGCGCTGCGCAGGTACGACGTTGCTCGCATCGAACGCGCCAACCGCACCAAAGCAAAGTCCCTGGAAATGCTGTCAGTCTTTCACAGTCCAGCGCTGACAAGCCGTGAGACAGCGTGGCCTTACATCGAGCAGCAATGGTCGCCGCAAGCGGTTCGAGAACGATATGACTGGCTGCTCGCCTACGACGCCACTACTGCGGAGATCTAACGCCGTGACCACTCCACTCGACCACCGCACTCGTCCCTGGGACGGCATCATCCCGAAAGAAGAACAGGAGCTCTATCGTCAAGCCGGCTGGGGAGCGACCAGCGGCATTGGACGCCGACCTGCCCTTCTTATCATAGATGTGCAGTACCGCTCGATGGGCGAAACCCCGCTGCCAATCCAACAGGCGATCGACCAGATGTCCACAAGTTGCGGCATATACGGCTGGCGTGCGGTACCACATATCGCACGGCTGCTGTCGGTATTCCGAGAGCTCCGCGCACCGGTACTCTACCCTTATGTAGCGCAGAAGGGGGAGCACAATCGCGGACAGTTTGAAACGAAAGTGCCTGGCGTGATGGACGTGCCCCAGCGAGGCTACGAATTCATTGCCGAGATTCAGCCACACCCCGAAGACATCACAATCCCCAAGTTCCAGGCTAGCGCATTCCATGGAACTGCATTGACAAGCTACTTAATTGGGCTAGGCGTCGACACACTCGTCGTCACTGGCTGTACAACCAGCGGATGCGTGCGCGCAACCGTAGTCGATGCCTGCGCACTAAACTTCAAGGTGGTCGTTCCTCAAGACGCCGTCTACGATCGCTCGCAAACCTCGCATGCTGTAAACCTCTTCGACATGGCCAGCAAGTACGCGGATGTGATGACGACCGACGATCTTGCGGAGCAACTCCTGCGAAAGCGTCACGACGCAACTTCGGCTGACGCAGTAAGTGCCGAAATCGCGGTTTTCCCGTTGCGCTAGAGATGCAGATGGCAATCGGTTCGGACATTTCGGTGTTGCAAAGACGAAGCGAAGAGTCTGATTGCACCTGCTCACGTCGCTTCAACGATCTGCGGGCGCCGGGATTGAGCGGGGTTCCACAAACGGGGCGCATGTCCCCCGTCAACAGGACGATTTCCGCGCTTCATTCATCGACGCGGCGAGCCACAAGATACCGCGTCCATTCTCCTGCCAAGCTGCGCCACCAAATAAGCCCCTACAGGCATTGGAAACCATGCTATTTAAACAGTAGCATGATTTTTTGTTGGGTGGCCTCATGTAGCCGCCATCACCGGCCACAAAAAAAGCCCACAGCGGGGCGTCGGCTTGTGGTTTTCTGATCCATTGCTCGTGGACATCGAAGTCAGGCAGCATCTTTGCAAGATCGATATCTGACTCGCGGGCATCACGCAGCCGCTGCTGCTCGCGGTTGCGCTGCTCGTACTCGGGCCGGTCGCCGCGGTAGTTGCGCCAGTAGTCTTGATGGCGTTGCGACCACGCCTGCTGGGCGGCGCGTTGGTTGATCCGGTAGTCGGGATCGGACTGGAGCTTGGACTGTTGCCACTGGCGCTTGCGGGCACGCTGGCAGACGGGTGCTGAACAGAAGGCCTGGTCCGGAACTTGAGGGCGGGGCACGAAGGGGATGCCGCAGCAAGCGCAGTGCTTGGTCGTCATGGGTGGCCTATCCCTCGCAACTCTACATTTGCGGACTTGGGTTTGATTTCGCAAATTGGAATTGAACCCGCGTCCGCAGTTTTGAACGACTGCGGATTGCTTTTGCCGGAGTGGAGGTGTTACTCCCCGCCAGCGCGCAGGCCAGTCACCAAATCTCGGACAGTCATGCTCTGGATGGCCACGGGCGTGCTTGGCATGTTTGGTGCGACCTGTCTGGGCACTGGCTTGCGCGGTCCGTTGCGTTCGAATTCGAGGACGGCCCATCGTGGCTCGCGAGTGCCGCTGGATGAACGCCGCGATTGCCGACTACATCTAGCGCAATAAGCTGTTGTACCCCGTGTATGCCCAACAGCAGGCCTTCTGCTGATCGCGCTGCGTTTGTCCTGTTGATCAGGCGCCAGCTTTACCACACTTCTGGCGCTGGGTAGGACAACCAAAGTCAGTCGGTCGGTCAGTCAGTCAACCTATAGACTCGGCATAATTTATTCATGAACTTTTGTTGATGACCTGACTCCAAAGTTCATGGAAAAAGAAGACGCACGCAAGCAGTCGCGGGAAGTGCTGCAAGAACGGCGCAAGCAAGTTATCCGTTTGCATCGAAAAGGAGTCGGCGTGATGCAGATCGTGGAGCAAACCGGGCTCAGTTGGTCTGGTGTCAACGCTGCACTGCGCCTGTTCGAGCAAGGCGGAGCGGCTGCACTCAAGCCCCACGCCAGGGGCAAGAAGCCCGGTAGTGGACGCAGCCTGACTCCTGAGCAAGAACGCGCCATTCGAATGACCATCATCGACAAACGCCCCGAGCAGATCAAGATGGAGTTTGCGCTTTGGAGCCGGCCCGCCGTGCGCGAACTCATCGAGCGCGACCTGGGGCTGAAACTATCTGTGCGTTCAGTGGGCGACTATCTGGCACGTTGGGGTTTTACGCCGCAAAAGCCGATCAAGAAAGCTTACGAACAGCGACCTGAGGCCGTCAAGGCGTGGCTCGAAGATGAATACCCTGCCATTGAAGCCAGGGCCAAGCGTGAAGGCGCAGAGATCCATTGGGGCGATGAAACAGCCCTGGTCAACACGGATGTGCGTGGCAGAAGTTACGCGCCCGCCGGTCAAACACCGGTGACGCGGGCAGTGGGTGGAACACGGCAAAAGCTTTCGATGATTGCCACCGTCACGAACCAGGGTAAGACGCGCTGGATGATCATTGATCAGGCGTTCAATGCCGACAAGCTGATCGAGTTTATGCAGGCCTTGATCAAGGACGCGCAGGGCAAGAAGATCTTCCTGATTCTTGACAACCTGAGGGTGCACCACAGCAAGCCGGTCAAAGAGTGGGCGGCATTGCACAAAGAGGACATTGAGTTGTTTTACCTGCCCAGCTACAGCCCCGAGCTCAACCCAGAGGAGCGGCTGAACGCAGATCTGAAGCACGCGATTGGCAGCAAAGTCCCAGTGAGAACCAAAGCCAAGCTGCGCGCTGCAGCCACTGAACACATGACAATGCTGCAGAACACGCCAGAGCGGGTCAAGAAGTACTTTGGCGACAAGCATGTCGCCTATGCAGCCTCATGAATAATTCCCGCCGGATCAATAGTAATGGCGGCGTAGGCGTCAACGGACGGATCGCCCGTCAGTGATGGCGGGCGTGGATTGAAACAGCGTTCTCAACGGCGCGCCGACCAATGCCTACTGGATAGCCCGTCAGTGATGGCGGGCGTGGATTGAAACCAGACACAACCGCAACACCCGCACCCCTGAACGTGGATCGCCCGTCTGTGATGGCGGGCGTGGATTGAAACTCCATGCGCTCCATGGCATAGCGATGCGAGACATGGATCGCCCGTCAGTGATGGCGGGCGTGGATTGAAACTGTGAAATAGGAAACAACCGCTTAGGCTCCAGACTGGATCGCCCGTCAGTGATGGCGGGCGTGGATTGAAACCAGGCGGGCCAAATCGGGTGGGGTGAATGTCCCTACGGGATGCCCATCAGTGATGGCGGGCTGCAGAGGCCGCTGTTCAACTGTGTCCAGATGATGCTGAAGTCGCAGGGCAACAGTGCGTTCATGTGGTCGGTGCAATCCAAGATGGATGCCGCAGTTGAAACCAACGGCGAAGAAGCTGCTGCTCATCAGAAGTTGCGAGCCGCATCTGCCCATGCCGGCGGTGTGTATGCCGCCTCACAGTTGGGCGGCATTGCAAAGGCCAGTGATTTCCGCAGTCCGCTCAACGCGAAGGCATATCGGCGACGGAATAACCCAGGCTGACTGTGGCATCTTCCGGGATCGCCGGCATGCTGGCCTGCCAAGTCTCCCACTCTGCCCGCATGTCCTTCAGGCGTTCCGGTTCAAGCTTGGCTAGGTTCGCCCGTTCGCGCGCGTCATTCTGGATGTCGAACAGGTAGTCGTGGCCGTCTACGCGCAGGTACTTCCAGCGGCCTTTTCGCATAGCGCGCTGGCCGCGGTGGTTCATGCGCCAGAACATGGTGCGCTCGAAGACGTTGCCAACGTCTTTCAGCACCGGCAGCAGTGACACGCCATCCCAGTCGTAACCAGGCGCGGGTTGCGCGCCGGCAAGCTCCAGCATGGTGGCGGACCAGTCCATGGTGAGGCAATGCTGCTCGCTCACCGAGCCGGGTTGAATAACCGCCGGCCAGTGCGCAATCCACGGCACGCGAATGCCCCCTTCGGTCAGGTCCATCTTGCCGCCTACCAGTGGCCAGTTGTCGGAAAAGCGCTCTCCGCCGTTGTCGCTGGTAAAAACAATGAGCGTGTCTTCCAGAAGGTCTTGCTCTTCCAGGGAGCGGACGATCCAGCCTATGCCTTCGTCCATGTGATGGATCATGCGGCGGTAGGTGTCGACATTGCCGCCAGCCAGGTGAAAGAGGTTGGACTTGACCTCCTTGGAGAGATGCGCATCGTCGCGCGTCTCCCAGGGCCAGTGAGGCGCGGTGTAGTGCAGGCTCAGAAAAAACGGCTGGCCATTTCGGGCGCCCTCGGCCATGCGCTCCACATAGTCCACGGCGCGGCGTGAGAGCAGGTCAGTGAGGTAGCCCTCTTCTGAATGCGCGGCCTCACCAAAATACAGGTCGTGGGTGCCGCCGCCGGTGCAGTGCGTGAAGTAGTCTACGCCACCGGACAGGGGGCCAAAAAACTCTTCGTAGCCCGACTTCATGGGCCCGAATGTGGGCGGATAACCCAGGTGCCATTTGCCGATGAGCGCCGTGCGGTAGCCGGCTTCGCGCAGCAGTGAGGGCAGCGTCGGGTGATCGGGCGGCAGTCCAAGGGTGGTGCTGCCGCGGCTCTTGCTGTGAAGGGGCTCCTCGGCGGCGCCGCGCAAGCGATACTGGTAGCGGCCGGTGATCATGGCAAAGCGGGTGGGGGAGCATACCGGCGAATTGGCATAGCCCTCGGTCAGGCGCAGCCCGCGTGCTGCCAGCTTGTCCAGCTCGGGCGAGACCGGGCCGAACGATGCTTCACGGCCACCGTAGCAACCCAGGTCGGCAAAACCGAGGTCATCGGCAACGACAAAAATGATGTTGGGGCGTTTCATGGGTGCGTCATGCGGGTGAAGGTGTTCTTGGAGCTATGAAGCGCTTGTGGCGTATTGAGCCACAAGCGCCATGCAAGAGGCCTGGCTGGTTCACCGGAAGGTGAAAAAAGGCCAGGCCAAGTTGGCTGGTGTGGGGGAACTGGCGATCCGGGCGTTGGCTACGGAAGGCGATCCCCACCTGTCTCAATCACCCACGAATCCCGATTCCTTGATGATGGGCGCCCAGCGCATCGCGGCTTTCCTGCCACGCTCGGCCAGGTCTTCAGGGCCTTTGCCCACAGGGATGGAGCCTTGCTGCATGAGTTGGTCACGAACGCTGGGGTCTGCCATGACCTTCATCAAGGCATTGCTCCAGGTGGTGACGACTTCCTTGCTGACGCCAGAGGGGGCATACAGCGCGTTGAAGCCCATGCCGGTGATGTCCGGGTAGCCCAGCTCCGCAAAAGTGGGCACGTCTGGCAGTTGCGGCACGCGCTGCGGCGAGGAAACCGCCACGACGCGCGTCTTGCCTGCGCGGTGCTGCTCCAGCGAGCTGCCCAGCACATCAATACCTGCGCTGATCTGTCCACCCATCACGCCAACAAGCATGGGAGCGCTGCCCTGGTAGGGGATGTCTTCCATTTTGATGCCGATGGTCTTGCCCAGCAGAATGCCGAAGAAGTGGTGCTGGGATCCCCGCGCAGGTACGCCGTAGTTCGCTTTGTCGGAGTTCTTCTGCGCCCAGGCGACGTATTCAGCCAGGCTCTTGACTGCCGGGTTGGTGCCGGTGATGAAGGTGAACGGGAATTCACTAACGGTGCCGATGGGGGTCAGGTCCTTGGCCGGGTCGTAGTTGAGCTTGCGCATGGTGTAGGGATACAGCGACACCAGGGCTTCCGGGCCCAGCATGACGACGCTGCCATCGCGCGGTGCAGCCTTCAGCGTTTCCATGGCCAGCCGCCCGCCGGCGCCCGGACGGTTTTCAACCATGACGGGGCGCTTCAGTTCCACGCGCAGCTTGTCAGCCAGCATGCGGGCCACGGCGTCGAAGCCGCCGCCTGCCGGAAAACCGACGATGATGCGTGCCGGGCTTGCATCGGCGTGGGCTGTGCTCATGAGGCCCATGGAGCCTGCCTGGGCCGCCAGGGTCAACAGAGTGGCTTGTGTAAGACGGTGCAGTCGGCGGCGAGTGATCATGGTCATGTTTATCTCCTTGTTCAAAGTATTCAGTGTGTTGTTCAGGTCTTGGTGGCTTCTTCTTACAGGCCGTTCATTTCGCTGAGCACGTGAGCGTGCATGCCGCCATCGACGGGGATGTTCGCGCCGCGAATCCAGCCTGAGGCAGGGGACAGCAAGAATGCCGCCACGGGTGCGATGTCGTCGGGCCGGCCGGGTCTGTCCATCACGCGACTGTCTTCTTCAGCTCGGGCGCCCAGGGTTTGCAGAAAGTCTCCGAGGATGGGGGTGTCCACCGGCCCGGGGCTGATGCAGTTCATGCGAATGCCGCGCTCACGCCAGGTCCAGCGGTTTTGAATGGTCCACGCGATCAACGCCTCTTTCGAGAAGAAGTAGCTGCGAGCGCCCACGATGCCGTGCTGCGCGCAGAACGCGGGCACGCCCTCGAAGTCCAGGGATTCGCTGGCTCGGATCGCAGGCAACGCCTGCGGCCAGCCGATGCCTGCGAGCGAGGCCAGGTTGACGATGGCCGCGCCCTCGGCCAGCTTGGGGATGATCTGGGTTGTGAGGTACTTGAGGCCGACGAGGTTGACCTTGAGGACGTCTTCAGGTGGACGTGTGGGCGGGAGCCCTGCGATGTTGGCCAGACCATTGATGCCCGCCGGCAATGCAGCGATCAGGCGGTCGATGCTGGCCTGTTCAGACAGATCTGCCTGGATAAATTGGCCGACGGCCTCGGCCGGCTGATTCCTGTCGACGGCGATGACTTTGGCACCCTGCTGCGCCAGCAAGCGGGCGGTGGCTGCGCCAATGCCTGAAGCCGCGCCGGTGACGACGATGGTGTTGTTCTGCTGCATTTGATGGTCTCCTGGGAATGATTGCAAGCTCAGGCTTCAATGGCTTCGGCGACTGATGACACTGGTACCTGTGGCGCATCGGCCTTGCGCGCCACATAGCCTTCGCTGTGGAAGTGGCCATTGGCCTCGCGGAAGGCGTAGGCGAAGTCGGGCCACACCAGCGTCAGGCGGCGGCTGCGCTCGTCCACGTACCAGCTTTTGCAGCCACCTGCGAGCCAGACCGAACCCTGGGCCCGCTCATCCAGCGCGCTCATGTAGCGTTCTTCGGCGACAGCATCAACCTCTAGCGTGGCCACTTGCTGCTGACGGGCATAGTCCAGTGCGCCGAGGATGTAATCGACCTGTGCCTCGATGATGTAGACGACAGAGTTGTGCCCCAGTCCCGTGTTGGGGCCGTTGATGATGAACAAGTTCGGGTAGCCGCTGACCGCAATGGAGTCAAATGCCTGCATGCCCCGGCTCCAGTGCTCGTCGAGGCTGATGCCATCGCGGCCACGGATGAGTTTGGCAAACGGCGGGCGCGTGGCCTCGAAGCCGGTGGCGCAGACCAGCACGTCCAGTTCGTAACGCTCGCCGCTGGCCGCAACAGCGTGCTTGCCCTCGACCTTGGCCAACGCAGAGGCTTCCAGCCGCACATGGTTCTTCAAGAAAGTGGGGAAGTAGTCGTTGGAGATCAGCACGCGCTTGCAGCCGATTTCGTATTGCGGCGTCAGTGCCGCGCGCAGGGTGGCATCGCTGACCTGGTTGTGCAGGTGTGCCAGCGCCATTTCACGTGCCTCGTTCACAAAACGTGGAATATTGCGGCGCTGGGCAAAGTTGAACTCGCCACCCCAGAAGGTTTCCGCGCGCATTTTTTCCATCAGGCCGGGAATCCGGGCAAAGGCGCGTTTTTCGCCTTCGGTAAAGGCCCGGTTGGCACGCGGAATGATGTAAGGCGCGCTACGCTGGAACACCACCAACTCGCTGGCCACTTTGGCCATCTCGGGCACCACCTGAATCGCCGAAGCGCCTGAGCCCACCACGCCGATGCGCTTGCCCTGAAGGTCGGCAGCGTGATTCCAGCGCGCGGAGTGAAACACCTCGCCTTCAAAATCCGCAAGTCCGTCGATCTCTGGTAGATGCTCGTCGGCCAGGTGACCCGGGCAGGCGATCAGTACCCGGCAGACATACAGGCCTTGGCTGGTCTGAACCTGCCATTGCTGCTGCGCTTCGTTCCAGCGCGCATCCGTCATGTTGGTGTGAAAACGCAAGTGCTCCAGCAGCCCTTCCTCGCGCGCGCAGTCACGCATGTATTGCTGAATTTCCTGGCCGGGCGAAAAAGCCTGCGACCAGTTCGGGTTGAGCCTGAAGGAAAACGAATACAGGTGCGAAGGCACATCGCAGGCCGCGCCTGGGTAGTGGTTGTCGCGCCAGGTGCCGCCCACGTCACCCGCGCGCTCAATGATGAGAAAGTCCTGGGTGCCCCGGCGCTTGAGCTGTATGCCCATGCCCAGGCCGCCAAAGCCGGCGCCGACAATCAGGATGTCCGTATAAATCTCTTGCTGTTTCATCATGTCTCCTTCAAGGCTTGGCTGTGGGGATCACACTGCCTGCCGGGTAAGCGTCTGGTTGCTGCAAAAAGGCGTCGATATGGCGCAGCAGTTCTGCGGGCCGCTCAAACACCACGCCATGGCCGGAGTCGATCTGGGTGTAACGCGCGTCGTCGATCGCGCCAAACAATTGCTGGCTATGCGACTTGGGCACCATCTGGTCATGGGTGCATCCGACGATCAGCGTGCGTGCCTGGATCTGCGGCACCTGGGCCGTGATGTCGATCTCTGTGTTCAGCGCCATTTGCAGATCGACGAAGCGGTCAAGACCAATCTTGTCGGCCATGCCCTCAAGCTCCTGGGGTGTGCGCGCGGCGATGAAGTCTGGGCTGAAGGCGCAATACAGCATGTAGTTGCGGATCGTGGCCAGCCCCGCCTGGCGCAGTTCGCGCCAGATGCCGTTGCGCAAGCGCTGGTGGGCATCGGTCTTCATCCAGCCCGCCACCAGAATCAGCTGACGCACCGCTTCGGGCTGCTGTGCCGCCAGGCTGGCCGCCACCACCGCACCCAGCGAATAGCCCATCAGGCTCACTGGTTGCCCACCGGTTTGCTCGCGCACCACGTCAATTACCGCGCTCACCTGTGCCACCAGCTGGGCAAGGGTCAGCGCACCGGTGGGCGGCGGCGCCAGATCGACCGAAACCACACGCTGGCGAAAGCCCAGCATGGGGAACAGAAAGCCGTAATGGCTGTCCGTGCTGCCGGTGCTTCCGTGCACCATCACCAGTACGGGGTGTTGGCCATCGTCGCGCCCGGCGCTGTGATAGGTGACGGACACACCATCTACCAGTATCGAGGCGGTCTCGCGCAGCGCGAGTTGATTCAGGTTTTGTTGCATGTTGGTCAGAGAGTCAGTAAGTGGCACGGCCACCAGAAAGATCGAAGACGGCGCCCGTGGAAAAGCTCACCGCGGGGCTCACGAGAAAAGCCACCATTTCGGCCACTTCCTCGGGTTGGCCTGCACGGCCCATGGGAATTCGGCCCAGCAGTTCGGCCTTGAGTTGGGGGTTGAACCAGTCGCTCGCCAGCAGCCCGGTCTCGATCAGCGCCGGCGCGATGGCGTTGACGATCACGCCCTTTTTTGCCAGTTCTTTGCCCAGTGTCTTGGTCATGGCGATCACCCCGGCCTTGGCCGCTGCGTAGCCGCCACTGAGTGCGTGCCCTTCCATGCCTGCGGCGGAAGCCACGTTCAGAATGCGGCCATAACCTGCAGCCACCATGTGCGGCACCACAGCGCGACACATCAGGAACTGGCTGGTGAGGTTGACGGCAATATCACGCTCCCAGGCGTCAATGTCGATGTCCCATAGCGGAAGCATGGCGCTGCCCATGCCCGCGTTATTGACCAGAATATCCAGTCGCCCAAATTTCTCCAAAGCCATTGCCACAGCGCGCGGGGCCAATGCCCGGTCGCTCACGTCGCCCGCCAATGCGTGGGCGCTCTGGCCTTCGGCACGCACGGCTTCAGCGGCCGCTTCGGCTGCGGCCGGCTTCAGGTCCACGGCCAGAACATCGGCCCCATCGCGCGCCAAGGCACGGCACACGGCCATCCCGATGGATCCGCCTGCGCCCGTCACGATGGCCACTTGTTGCTTCAGCCTCTTGTTCATATTTCTCCAAATAGTCCGTTAAACAGACTCTTAATTTTCAGAAGAGACCCAAAATTTGATATGGATCAGATTTATGGACGCGATCTTATGTGTTTCTGCGATTTTTAGGTAAACTTAAAAGTCCGTTTAATGGACTTATTTGAAGATGAGATGAAACAACCCGTGAAGCCAGATCCGCCCAGCCAGCCCGAACGCCCCCAGGTTGTCGAGCGCGTGGCCAGCATCCTGCGTGCCATCTCGACACAGGGTGCAGCGGGTGCGCGCCTCAAAGACATCGCTGTCGATACCGGCATCGCCCGCCCCTCGGTGCACCGTTTGCTGAGCGAGTTGGCCGCCGTGGCTTACGTCACGCAGGGTGCGGACAAGCGATACCGGTTAGGTACGGCGTTGTTTTCACTGGGTCTGTCTGCGCCGCACCCGATACGGGACCTGAGCGCCATCCGCGTGCTGGCGCAGGAACTGGCCGATCACTGCGGCGACGTGGTGTATGTGGCGCTTCGCAAGTTCGACGGCGTGCATTACCTGTTGCGTGCCGAGGGCAGTTACCCGATCCGCACGCATCTCGTGGCCGTTAACGACAGCAAGCCCTTTACCGCCAGCTATTCGGGGCTGGCGCTGCTGGCCCAGCTGGAGGAGTCTGAGCGCAACAGCCTCATCAACAAGCTGGTGCTGGATGCTCCCAGCGACTGGGTCGAGGAGCGTCGCCACCATCTGGAGCGGCAGATCCGCGACAAGATCGAGGATGTGCGAAACCTGGGCTACTGCTCCGGAAAGAACATCGTCATGCCCGGCATTGCGGGCATGGCCGCACCCATACCATCCGCCACGCGCCCGCCGTATATGTCTGTGTCCATATCGGCCATTGAGGAACGGCTGCATGCCGATCGAGTCAAGGAGCTGGCACCCCGGCTGCTAAGAACCGCACGCGCCATGTCGGAGTACATCGAATAAACCGTGTTGCCGAGAGCCAGCGCATCCAGTCAGGTCAATTCACGTCAATTCAATTCAATTCAATTCAGGAGATAAACACTATGAACACCACCACCAAAGCCGTTGCTATCGTGACCGGCGGTCTGCGCGGCTTGGGCTTGGGCATTGCCACGCAGATGGTCCGCGACGGCTTCGATATCGCCGTCATTGACCTGCCTCCCCCCAGCCCTGAAACCGATGCGGCGCTTGCGCCCCTGTCTGAAGCAGGAGCCCGCGCCCGCTACTACCAGCTGGATATTGCCGACCTCGAAAACCACGGCCCGACGCTGGCGCGCATCCAGCAGGATTTCGGACCGCAGAGCCCCTTAACCTGCCTGGTCAACAACGCCGGAATTGCGGCGCGCCCACTGACCGACCTGCTCGATCTCTCGCCCGAAGCTTTTGATCGATCGATGGACATCAACCTGCGCGGCACTTTCTTTCTGACCCAGGCGTTTTCCAACCTGTTGCTGAAACAGGAGCCTAGCCGGCGCTACCGCAGCATTGTGTTCATTACCTCGATCGCCGCTGAAATGACCTCACCTGATCGCGCTCAATACTGCGTGAGCAAAGCCGCGCTGTCGGCCACCACGCGCTTGTTTGCCGCCCGGTTGGCGGGCGCGGGCATTGCCGTACACGAAGTGCGCCCGGGCTTCATGCGCACCGACATGACAGCTTCTGCAGGCAGCGAAGTGATTGATCAATGGATCGCCCAGGGGCGCGTGCCCATGCCACGCTGGGGCACGCCCGCTGACGTAGGCCAAGCCGTCAGCACCCTCGCCCAGGGCCTGATGCCCTATTCCACAGGGCAGTCATTCTGGATTGCGGGCGGGCTAAATATCATGCGGGCTACGTAATCCAATCTGGGATCACCTTGGGAAACGTTTGCACCTATGTTAGCGATATGCTAACATTAGTTTATGCACTCGATTGAATTTACCATGCAAGCGCTCAAGGCCCTGATTGCCATGCCGGCCAACAAGCGCATGCTGGTGAAGTCAAAGATCGAAGCCCTGGCAGCAAACCCTACTGATGCTCAGAATACCAAGAAGCTGGTGGGCCGAACGGGTTACAGGCTTCGCGTTGGCGACTGGCGCGTGATCTACACCGTCGATTCCGGTCGCCTGATCGTTCTAGTGCTGGACATTGGCCCCCGTGGAGGTATCTATAAATGACTGAAGTTCAAGTGATTCAGAAGGACGGCAAACCGGCCTTCTACGTAGTCCCCGCCGACATTTGGGACAAAGTGCGCAGCGTGATCGAAGATGCAGATGATGTTGCTGCATTCGACCGAGCTGTCGCCAACGATGACGGCGACCGCATTCCCGCCGAGGTGGCGTTTGCCATAGCGGGCGGCGCTAACCCTGTTAAAGCCTGGAGAGAGTATCGTGGCTTTAGTCAGGAAGCACTGGCCGATGCTGCCGGGCTGAGTAAGCCATTCATCAGTCAGATCGAGAGAGGCAAGCGTTCAGGCACCACTGAAACGCTTAAGAAGCTGGCAGCCGCCCTTTCGGCACATCTGGATACGCTGGTTTAACCCTGATTTCCCATTAGGAAAATCTGGGTTTAAGTCAGCCGTGAGCGCTCCGCGCATTGATTACATTCTGAGCTGCCCGCTCCATCACGCGAATGTCTGCATGTACCTCATCGAACAGGGACTTGGCAGGCTGGTGACTTATTTCGATTGAACCTCATCATGGTTGCAACCATTCTCGTCGGCATGCTGTGCGCACACTTGCTGTGTTTTGCAGTGATGTTCTTGCTGATCAGCAAACGCCTGCATGGCAAGAAGATGGGTATGGATGCTTTTGCGGTAGGCAACTTCTTGCTGAGCTTGGCCTATGTGCTGCAACTGCTGGAAGGTGGGGTTTCCTGGAGCCCCATGAGCGTTCTGAACCACACCCTCACCCTGGCTTCCCCGGTGGCTTACTGGATTGGGGGCATGCGCTTTTTCGGGTATTCAGTCCCCCTTTTGCGTCCTCTTTTTGCATTCGCTGCAGCCTACAGCGTTGCTCAGTTCATGGTGCATTCGACTCTGGGGCCTGTCGCTCGCTACGCCATGCTGTCAGGCTTTGCAGCTTTGATGTTCTTGTGCATGACAGCCGCCGTGATTTATGGTGCGCGCACATTTGCCAAGGACTTGCGTAGCGAGATGATTTTCTTTGCCGTTCTGATCAGCGGCATCTGTGTGCTCAACGCACTGAAGTTCGTGAAGCTTCTGGATAACGGCCTGGACGCACTGCAGATGGACCGGAATTTTCAGTTGGTCTTCTACGTCTATATGTCGTTCCTGGCCACAGTGTTGCCTCCATCCATGGTCTGGCTGGTACTGCGGCGCCTGAATGACGAGCTTCGCGGCCTTGCGGCGCGTGACCCTTTGACCCGGTTGCTCAACCGCCGAGGGCTCTCAGAGGCGGTGCAACTGTATTTCAACGTTCATAAGTCACAGCATGCGCACGTGCTGATAGTGGATGTTGACCACTTCAAGCGCATCAACGATGCGCATGGGCACCAAATCGGAGATGCCGTTCTGTGCGATGTGGCAGAGGTCCTCCAAGCCTCTGCACGCCGTGGTGATCTGGTGAGCCGCCTCGGAGGGGAAGAGTTTGTCGTCGTCAGCCTGGGCACAGACGACTCCGGAGCGATTCAGTTGGCCGAACGCTTGCGTGCTGCCGTCGAGCAGCAAACCATCAAGATTCCTGGAGCGGATGAACCCTTGCGTTGCACGGTCACGATCGGGGTTTCTCATCGCCTTGCAAACCAGAGTGCCCTGGAAGATTCCCTTCGACAGGCCGATGTGGCCCTCTACCGCGGCAAGACTGCCGGACGTAACCGGGTCGAATCATTCCAGCATGCTGACGGGAGTGAGCTTGGTCCAAGCGTGCGTTCTTCAATGGCGACTCAACCGGAAGCCATCGCATAGGAGCCTGTCGGACTTGTAAATCGCCGGCTGCAAATGGGCCGCAGCGGTCCATTTTTCACAGTCTTCTTGACCCATAGCTGAGCTATGGGCCTGCGAATCCTGCAAAAACTGTCCTCGCTGGGTCCCATTTTCGCTTTCGGCGCTCCAAGTCCGACAGGCTCCTAGCTTCAACCCGCTGGTCATCGGGCCAGGGTATCCTTCAGTCGATTTCTGTAGTACTCAGAACGCACACCCATGAGTCAACGCCACATCCCGCTTGAAACCATGCCAACTCATACCGCGGGGGAGATGGGTCTGACATCGGATCAGGTCGCGGCGCAGCGCCGGGTCTTTGGGTTTAACGACATCGTTCCCCAGTCGGCCAGCGGCTGGCGGGTGGTGGCGCGCGACACGGCACGCGATCCCATGCTCTGGTTCCTGGTGATCACGGCTGGTTTGTTTGCCCTCCTGGGGCAATGGTCTGAGTCACTCACCCTGCTCGTGGCCATGGTTCCATTGTTGGGCATGGATGCTTTCCTGCACCGGCGAACGGCTGCATCTTCCGCAAGCCTGGCGAGCCGGCTTGCAAGTTCTGCTCGGGTGTTGAGAGATGGTCGCTGGCAAGAGCTGCCCTCGCGGGAGTTGGTGCCGGATGACCTGGCGGAGGTGAAGCCGGGTGAGTATTTTCCGGCGGACGGTCTGCTGGTGTCGGGTTCCAATCTTCAGGTAGATGAGTCGACGCTGACAGGCGAGTCTTTGCCGGTTGGCAAGAGCACCATCTCGGCGGTTGGCACTTTGCCCGCCACCGCGCTTGACGAGCACTGGGGTACCGCCGGCACACGTTTGCTGACGGGCACGGCCTGGGTGCGCGTCGCCTTTATCGGCGGTGACACGCGCTACGGTGAGATCGTGCGCACAGCCACCGAAGGAAGCCACGAAGCCACGCCTTTGCAGAAAGCCATCGGCGAGCTTGTCGTCATGCTGCTGGCTGGTGCGCTTCTGGTGTGTGTGGTGCTTGCGGCCGTGAGGCTGTGGCAAGGCTACGGCTGGATCGATGCATTGCTGAGTGCCTTGACGCTGGCAGTGGCCGCAGTGCCTGAAGAGTTTCCGGTGGTGTACACCTTTTTCCTGGGGGTGGGCGTTTTTCGCCTCGCGCGGAAGAACGCGTTGGTGCGCCGTGCGGTGGCTGTTGAAAACATTGGCCGGGTCACCTGCATTTTGTCTGACAAGACGGGCACCATTACCGCCGGATCGTTGGTGTTGTCTCACCGGATTCCTGCCGCGGCGCTGGACGAACGTGCCGTGCTGGAAGTGGCGACCCTGGCAGCTCGGCCAGACAGCGGCGACCCGATGGACCAGGCCTTGCACGCGGCTTTCGGAGCGCTGCCGCATGCCATCCGGCAGGCCGACTTTCCGTTTACGGAGGCCAGGCGCCGTGAAACGGCGGTATGGTCCATTGAAGAAGGGCAGCAGACGGCCTACACCAAGGGCGCACCTGAGACCATACTGGCCATCTGCGATCTCTCTGACGCGGAAAAATCGCATTGGCTCGCCCTGGTTGAGGAGCATGCCAAGTCCGGGCGCAAGGTGATTGGCTGTGCTTCAAAAGCATTGTCGACAGGGTTGCCCACAGTGGAGGAGCCAGACCAGGGGTTTATGTTTGCAGGCTTGCTGGCTTTTGAAGATCCGGTTCGTGATGGGGTGCGAGAGGCCATTGCAGACTGCATGGCTGCAGGCATGCGAGTCATCATGGTCACAGGCGATCACCCGGCCACGGCGGCAGCGATTGCACGCTCGATCGGCTTAGGCGGGGGGAATCCGCAAGTTCTGGTGCTGCAGGCCGAAGACGACCTGAGGAGCATTTTGGAGCAGCACGGGAAGCTTGACGTGGTGGCGCGCGCCACGCCGACGCAGAAGCTGACACTGGTGCAGGCCATGCAGGCTGAAGGGGAGCTTGTGGCAGTGACCGGAGATGGGGTCAATGACGTTCCGGCGCTGCGTCAGGCAGACATTGGTGTGGCCATGGGTGAGCGCGGCACTCGAAGTGCCCGAGAGGTTGCGCCCGTGGTTCTGCTGGATGACAACTTCAGAACCATCGTGGATGCCGTTGCAGAAGGGCGTCAACTTTTTCTGAATCTCAGGCTGGCGTTTGCCTATCTCCTGCTCGTGCACTTGCCACTGGTGATTGGTGCAGCGGCCATACCGTTGATGGGATTGCCGCTGCTGTTTCTGCCCATTCACATCGTGTGGCTAGAGCTGATCATTCACCCGACCGCGATGCTGGCCTTTCAGGATCTTCCCCCCGACGGGCCACTCGGCAAAGTTCAACGTGATCGTGCAGCGCGGTTTTCTCTGCTGAAGTGTGGCTGGGTATTGGCCTGATTGGCGGCTTGGTCAGTGTGGCGGTAGTCTGGAGCTACCTTCACGCACTGGGCGCTGATCAGAACGTTGAGCATGCGCGTGCCATGGCGATGGCTGTTCTTCTGGTGACCAGCGCAGGAGTCACCGCGGGGCTGACCAGGCTGCGTCGGGCGGCTTCGGGTTGGGTGGTGTTCGGAACGCTGGCTTCAATGCTTTTGATGATCCAGATTCCAGTTGTCAGCAGGTTCTTGAATTTGCATCCACTTCATGTTCAGGACTGGCTGTTGGTTGCCGCGGCCTTTTGGGTGGTCGTTCTTTGCACGCTGGTCTTGTCGTCGCGATCACGGGAATGACGCGAGGGGGCTGTACCAATAAGAGTTCCAGCTTTCGAGATCGGTGGTGTGAATCGATGCGGCCTGGGGTTTTCTGACTCTGGGGTTAGTCGTCGGTCTGTCGAGTGGTTCGTTAATGGCATTCACGCCGAACGCCGAAGATCGTCCCATGCGGGTACCACCGAGATGACGGCCAGCAGCACCGCGATGGGAATGGTAAAACCATAGCCGAACTGTTTGAATCCGAAAGCCCCGGATACTCCGCCCAGCAGGAACGCGAGAAACAGCATGCCCAGCACCATCATGCGTTCCCGGTCGGCACGCACGAAGTTCGCGGATTCCCTGTCAGCGTTCCAGTACACGAGCTTGCCGAGTTCAATGCCCAGGTCTGTCACCACACCGGTCATGTGCGTGGTTCGGATGACCGAGCCCGATAGCTTGGTGACCACGGCGTTTTGCAGGCCCATGATGAAGCACAGCAGAACCACCGTGAAGGGAACCAGCAGCCCTTCATAGGCCGCCATGCGGGCACCCAGCAGGCCGAAGCACAAAATGAGTGCTGATTCCAGCAGCAGTGGAAGGGCGTACTCGCTGGCCATGGCTTTGCGCCGGGCGAAGTTGACCAAAATGGCAGAGCACATGGCACCCAGCATGAAGGTCAGCACCGCGACGATGCCGTCGACGACGAACCCGAGTTGACCAAGTGCAAGATTGTCGGCAACGGCGGAGACGATGCCTGTGACATGAGAGGTGTACTGCTGTACCGCCAGGAAGCCGCCAGCGTTGATGGCGCCCGCGACGAAGGCAAGGAACCAGCCCAGTTGCCGATTGGCTTTGACAGTGCGGTCGCGTCCGACCAGGAATCTGGCGTAGTTGGTGGGCATTGAAGCTTTGGTTTCTCGGGGAGATGATGTCTAGGCCCAATTGGAACATTTCCATGGCCAAGGCTTGGTTGCACGTGCTTCAGCAAGCCCAACTGAACGTGCCCCCAGGCTCAGCGCAGCAGCAAAATCGGCGTGGAGATTTTCTTTAGTAGATCGCTGGTCTTGCTACCCATGAACAAGCTGCGCCATGGCGAGTGGCTGTACGCTCCCATGACCAGAAGATCAAAGGGCTGGCGGCAATGGTTTGAACGCCCCTGCGGCTCAGGCTGGCCCAGGTGGCGTAGTCCGTCACGCTCTGGCCGAAGGTTGACTGATCCACGCAGGCCAGCACTTTTTGTCGTCGTTCATGGATTGCCCTTTCAATGACCCATGAGCAGGTCGTCTGCGCCGTCCTTGTCGTGGGTACCGAAGCGATCCACCATGGTGGCGCTGGCCTCGTTCAGGCCGATGACCTCCACTTCGGTGCCCTCACGGCGGAACTTCATGACGACTTTGTCGAGGGCGCTGACGGCGGTGATGTCCCAGAAGTGGGCGCGGCCCACGTCGATACGCACTTTGTCGATGACTTCTTTGTAATCGAAGGCGTTGGTGAAGCGTTCGGCACTGGCGAAGAACACCTGGCCGATGACTTCGTAGTTTCGGGTGCGGCCTTCGTCATCGCTTTGAGATTTCACCCGCAGGATCTGACCAACTTTATGGGCAAAGAAAAAGCCCGACAGCAGCACGCCGGTCAGAACGCCTTTGGCGAGGTCATGGGTGGCAACGGTCACGACCACGGTCGCCAGCATGACCACGCTGGAGCTCTTGGGGTGGTCGCGCAGGTTCTTGATGGAGCCCCAGTTGAAGGTGCCGACGGAGACCATGATCATGACCGCGACCAGCGCGGCCATGGGAATCTTGGCAACCCAGTCGCCCAGGAATACGACCAGCAACAGCAGGCAAACTCCCGCCACCAGTGTCGAGAGGCGGCCACGTCCGCCAGACTTCACGTTGATGACCGACTGCCCAATCATGGCGCACCCCGCCATGCCGCCAATGAATCCGGTGGCGATGTTGGCAATGCCTTGGCCTACGCACTCGCGGTTCTTGTCGCTTTTGGTGTCGGTAAGATCGTCCACGATGGTGGCCGTCATCAGCGATTCGAGCAGGCCCACCACCATCAGTGTGAGCGAGTACGGGAAAATGATGCCGAGCGTCTCCAGGTTCAGCGGTACGTCGGGGATGAGAAAAACCGGCAAACTGTCTGGCAGTTCACCCATGTCGCCCACGGTGCGAATGTCCAGCTCCAGCGCGAGCGAGACTCCAGTGAGGACCACAATGGTTACCAGCGGTGATGGCACCGCCTTGGTAATGTAGGGAAGGCCGTAGATGATGCCGAGCCCGGCTGCCGTCATCGCATAGACGTGCCAGGTGACGTTGGTGAGCTCAGGCAGTTGGGCCATGAAAATCAGAATGGCCAGAGCATTCACGAAGCCTGTGACGACCGAGCGAGACACGAAGCGCATCAGTGCACCCAGCCGAACCCATCCGGCAATGATTTGCAGCACGCCAGTCAGAACGGTTGCGGCCAGCAAATATTCCAGGCCATGGTTTTTGACCAACGTGACCATCAGCAACGCCATGGCTCCGGTTGCGGCGGAGATCATTCCCGGGCGGCCGCCCGTGAACGCGATGATGGTGGCAATGGAAAATGATGCGTAAAGGCCCACCTTGGGGTCTACGCCCGCGATGATGGAAAAGGCAATGGCCTCGGGGATGAGTGCCAAGGCAACGACCAAGCCGGCCAGCAGGTCGTTACGCACGTTGGACAGCCAGTCTTGGCGCAGGGATTGAAGCGACATGAGAAATCGGCCATCACGCGAAAGTGACGGCGAGAAGCGGGAGGCTAGGGAGAACGGGGAGGCCAGCCGGGGTGCTGGTCAGGCGGTAACTATGGACGCGTATTGGTCCAAGCACGCCTCAAGGGGGTGTTACCGAGAAGAAGTAACCCCGCGGCAACCCCGAGCCCGGGAAGAAAACCCGGTGCCTTCTGGAGGTTGCGAAGGTGTTTTGTTGCACCGCGTCATTGTAGCGGGACCGATCTCCCCGGAAATTAGCGTGATGTATCGGGTGCGTCAACTGGCTTTCTGATGATGCGCTATCTGTTGGACACCAGTATCGTTATCTATGTCCTCAAGAGGCGCCCCATCGAGGTGCTGTCAATTTTTCAATGCCAACGCCAGTCGGATGGCCATCTCGTCCATTACCCTTGCGGAGATCATGCACGGCGCCGAAAAGAGTTCCCGCGTCACAGAAAATTTGGCGGTAATTGAGGATATGTGCAGCCGCCTTGAGGTGCTGCCTTACGGGCAAAAGGCCGCCCTGCACTACGGGGCCATCCGTGCGTCCCTGGAAAAACTCGGGCGACCGATCGGTGTGAACGACCTACACATCGCTGCCCATGCCCGCAGCGAGGGTTTGGTGCTGGTCACGAACAACACCTCGGAGTTCGAGCGAGTTCCCGCGCTTGAAGTGGAGAACTGGGTTCAAAACATTCAATAGAGTGCAGCTGGCCCAGCGGCGGTCAGGCTTGGAAGTTGCCAGCTGCAAATGCTCGTCAGCGCTGCCCGTCGATCAGCACAAACGCAATGCGTGCCATTTCTGAAGAGCGGTTGGCCCAGGCATGATTGGTTCCGCGTTGAATCAACACATCGCCCGCACGCAGCACGGTTTCGTTTTCGTCCATGATGGCTACCAACTCACCTTGCAGCATGATGGCGTAGTCAATGGTGTCGGTCGTGTGCATGCCAGGGTGCCGCGTACTGCCCTTTTGATGCTGCGCATCCTTGAACATGCCTGCGAACACGGCCTCATGCTGCCGACGCTGCTCCTCCGGGTCTGACGGTTGCGGCGGAAAATCGATGATCCGCAGCACGGTTCCTCCGGGTGGGGGAAGAACACCCTGGTGCTCAGTGATGTCGTCTTCGGCCAGGATCGGTGCAGGCGAACCCACCGTGCGCCAGATGTTGGCGTTGCAGTAGCCCGGACGGGCTTCGCTGTAAAGCCGAGCGGGGGAAGGGCCATCTTCTGCAATGTAGGAGAGCCCCTGTGCATTGTCGGCGGTCAGAACGCGTCTGACGGGGGGCAAAGGTGTGATTTTGTTCTGGCTCATGTGTGGTTGCCCGCTCAGTTCTTGTTCAGCGAAAGGCCGGGAACGAGGCCTTCATGCGTTGCATAGGTCTTGTTGATCAACGACTTGAATGCCTGGGCGTTCAAGAAGCTCACCACTTGCGACTGCTTGGCTACTCGGTCAGCAAATGCTGGCGAGGCAGCCACTTTCTGGCAAGCGGCTTCAATGCGCTCGATCACCGGCTTGGGCGTGCCTGCAGGTACATACAAGCCATTGAGCCCCTGACTGTTCGCAGGTGCACCGAACTCAGTGATGCTCGGCACATCAGGCAGGGCAGGGTGGCGTTTTGCCGAGAGCACAGCCAGCACGCGTACGTTCTTGCCTGCCAGCGTTCCGACGCCCAGCGCCGCGAAGTCCAGCGTGCCGCTCATCAAGTCGTTCATTGCAGGACTGTCGCCGCGGTAAGGTACCTGATTGAATTTGACGCGAGTTTCGCGCTCGATCAGTGCCAGCGACAAATGACCCACGCTTGCGGGGCCAGCATGGCCAAACGCCAGACGACCTGGCTGTGCCTTGGCCTTTTCCATCAGGTCAGGGAAACTCTTGATCGGTGAGTCTGGTTTGACTGCGATGGCGAACACGTTCTCGAACACCTGGCACACGGGTTCGATCTGATCATTGCGAAACGGCATGTTTGCATTGATGAACGGGGCATTTGTCATGGGCGAAGCTGGCGAGAAGGCGATGGTGTAGCCATCGGGCTTGGCACGTGCGAGCGTGCTGAAGCCGATCACGCCGCCAGCGCCTTCGCGGTTCAGAATGACCCACTGCTGGCCCATGGCACGGGAGGCCTCGTCCGCAAAAGTCCTGGCCATGACATCCACACCGCCGCCAGCGGCGTACGGAACGATCACTTCAATGTTGCGGGTGGGGTAGTTGGCTTCCGTCTGGGCAGATGCGGTGGCGCATAGGCCCATCGTCAACATCAAAGCGCCCATGGATCTGGTCAACAACGAATTCATCATGACTGACTTCCTTTCTGGTTGGCTTGTCTGAGTAAGCCGATGTGTAATTCAAACATCGTATGAAACAGTGTTTGAATTTTAGGGCAAAGCCTCAGAGAAGAGGTTGGGGTAAACCCTTGCATTCAGGCGTGGAGGGAGCGAGCGGCGCGTGTACTTGCGACTGCTGCGCGTCTTGTATGTGTATGGCAAATTCGGTTATTCAACGAACAAGCGATACAGGACCCTGGCCTTAAGGATGCCCTGCATAACTCCCTGCGGTCTGTGGCAGCACGGCCTCGGGCGATCCGCTACGTTGCTTTTCTTGCCAATAGCTGGGCTATTGGCTGCAAAAAGACGCCTTGCGCCTCATCCCGATCCGCACTACCCCCGACTCGCGAGGGTTATGCAGGGCATCCTTAAGTCACGGTTTGGCAGATTCAAAGTCGAAGCGCAGGCCGCCTTCGACGAACTCACGAAGCTCTTTGGCCAGTGCGTCCGGTTGTGTGGCGTCGAGTCGGCCTTCGCTCAGGGCGGTGATGCGATTGCCCTTGTTCTGGTCGGTCGCAGCGAGGACCACAGCGCCGGTCATGAACATGTACCTCCAGGCAAACTTATCTGGATCGACATCCGGGCAAGCCAGGGCAAACGCACGCATGTACTGGCGGGCCATGGGATCGAAGTGCCGCGAAATGATTCGCTGGGTCATCGGCGAGGGTGACAGGCGATGCTTGAGCACCAGTTGAGCCAACAGCCTGCCTTCCTGGCTGAAAGCGGGGTCCAGATAAGGTCTGGTGAAGCTGTCGACAATGGCTGAAACCGAGGGGCGCTTGCTTTGCGCGGCTGCCTCCTGCAATACCTCTTCCAGTTCCCGAAGCCGCATGTTGTTCAGGCGTGGGGCCATCTCCTCGAAGATGGCCTCGGCCAGCCCCTCCTTGCTGCCAAAGTGGTAGTTGATGGCAGCGACGTTGGCCCCGGCGAGCTTTGTCAGCTCCCGCATGGACACGTTTTCTATGCCCATTTCGGCAAACGCTTTGGTAGCGACCGCCAGGATTCTGGTTCGGGTGTCTTCGGCACCATTGCGTGGCTTGTCACTGACGGAGGAGGAGCGCTTGGCGGGGTGGGGCAAGATCCTGGGCAACGGGATTGCGGGGACTGTTGGCGATTGGAAGCACGGGACAGCGTATTCATCGTGCCTGATATGAAACAGGCTCAAATGGGCTTTATTGACTAGGCCCTTGATGTCTGAATGCTCTATTCTGTTTTTTCGTCATTCCACCAGCGCGTTGGTCGGTGATCCGGTATTGATGAGAAACGGATCACCATCTTTGGTGGGTGCTTTCTGTCGATGTCCGGGGGCATTTAGGCCGCGATGCGCCAGCATCTTAGGCACCACCAAATGTTGAACTGTCCTGAGCAAGCGCACCTCACCTCACCTCCCAGTTGAGCCTGTACTGCATCGGGTTGACATTTTTTCTCCTCCTCGATTTGACTTATCAGACACGCCGAGGCCTGCGTTAGTCTGTGGGTTATTCGGTGCAATTCCCGCTCGTCAATGCGCCTCGTCAACCCCAATGCCTCTGGGGCAGCCAGAAGGGCGTTACGGATCACGTCGCCGAACGTCAAGGCGCCCGGCAAGGGAATCGTTAGCGGCACAGCGGGCCAGGTTGCTCGGTGATCTGCGAAGGCTCTGGTATGGTAAGTGCCGGTGCTGCTGTTGTCCGCTATGCGGATGACAGCAACGTCTATGTAGGCGGCAGGAAAGCCGGAGAGTGGGCGATGGCCTACCTCAGGAAACTCTACGGCGAATTAAAGCTTCAGATCAACGAAGTCAAAAGCGCAGTAGGCAGCGCCTTCGGGCGTAAATTCGTGGGCTACGAGCTGTGGTTGGCCAACGGCAAAGAAGTTAAACCCAAATTTCCCATTAGCCCATATTCCTAATGGAAGCCATTAGGCCAAGTGTTTGATTTAATTGGGAAACTGGTTAATTTTTGGCTAAAGTTGCCCATCGCGCTTTCAGTGCGAGGCTGTGCATGGACTTTGAACTGCGGTTTACCGACAAAGAGATCACGGCGTGGGGCGGTATGGCGCTGATGAAGCGCATGCTTGACCACATGGGTTTTGGTGCTGCATTGGCTGGCGCTGGCCTTCCTGCGCCGGGCAGCAATCGCGGGTACGCGCCCGAGCAACTCATCGCCCAATTCATGCTCTCGGTATGGTGTGGAGCCAACCGGTTCGAGCATGGCGAGGTCACCCGACACGACCCGGTGTTGAAGCGCATCTTTGGTTTCAAGCGCATGGCCAACTTCAAAGCCGTCATGCGGCTGTTTCGTCGCTTCACGCAAAGCACCAACGAAGGGGTGATGGACAGCCTACACCGCTGGATGTTCGATCAAATCAGCATCAACGGCATCACCCTGGACGTGGACTCCACCGTCATGACCCGCTATGGTGGCCAAGCCGGTGTGGCCAAGGGCTACAACCCGTCCAAGCGGGGGCGCGCCAGTCACCACTCGCTGATGGCCTTTGTGAGCGAGACGCGCATGATTGCCAACTGCTGGCTGCGCCCGGGCAACGCCAGCTCGGCCAACAACGTGCAAGGCTTTTTGCGCAACACCCGAGAGCGCCTGGGCAACAAGCGCATTGCACTGTTGCGCGGTGACAGTGGATTTAGCGACAACGCCTTTCTTGAGCACCTTGAAAGTGAAGAGCTGCACTACGTGATCGCTCTGCGCCAGACGCAGCCGCTGCAAAGAGCGCTGGTTGATGCCAGCGATCAGGGGCACGGTTGGTGGAGCTTGACGGATGACAAAGGCCAAGCTGTGCCAGGCATTGAGCTGACGCGGTTTCGCTACCAGGCGAGCAGTTGGAGCAAGGCGCGCTGGGTCACCGGAATTCGCCAGCATGTCGAGCGCCGCGCCTCCGCCAAGGGCAAGACGCTGCCTCTGTTTGCCGATGACCCGGTGATTGGCAAGTACCGCTTCAGTGCCTTGGTCAGCGACATGGACTTGCCCGCTGAGGTGGTGTGGCGCACGTACCGGGGACGGGCCAACTGCGAGAACCGGATCAAGGAGCTCAAATACGACTTTGGCGCCGACAGCTTCAACATGCAGGATTTCTGGGCCACCGAGGCCGCGCTGAACACGGTGATGTTGGCCTACAACCTGATGAGCTTGTTCAGGCAGGTGTTGCTCAGATCGGAGGTAGTCAGAAAAGGCGTCTCACAGCCGATCGAGCATACGCTGCAGACCTTGCGCTACAAACTCTTTGCCAAGCCAGCGTACACCACCACTGAAAGTCGCAAGCCCATCTTGAACTTGGCACTGGCCATGCAGAAAAGACAATGGATGCAGGGCCTGTGGGATCAGGCAAAACAGTTTGACTTACCTGTGAAGTTCGCAGTCAGGCACCCGCCCTGAGCCCCCATCTTGAATCTCTAATGGGAAATTTGGGTTAAATGTGCGGTGGCTCACAAGGCGCTGGACGACTTCAAGGCCCGCATCCGGCAACTCACACGCCGCCCGGGAGGGTGCAGCATGGCGCAAGTGGTGGAGAAACTGAGGTCCTACCTGTTGGGCTGGAAGGCGTACTTCGGGTTGGCGCAAACACCCAAAATCTGGCGAGCGCTGGACGAGTGGCTGCGCCATCGTCTGCGGTCCATACAGCTCAAGCACTAGAAAAGGCCCAGGACTATCTATCTGGAACTCAAGGCACTGGGCGCATCTGAAGATGTGGCCGCCCAAGTGGCGGACAACTGCAATCGCTGGTGGCGCAACAGCAATGGTGTCATCAAGCGCATGTTGTCCATTGAGTACTTCGTCAGGCTGGGAGGGCCGTGTCTGTCCTGACCTCAAACTCTCGAACCGTCCGGTGCGGACCCGCATGCCGGGGTGTGTGCAGGGGCGCCTCAGATAATGGTGGCTCCCTATGCCAATCGCGGGTTCGACGGGTATTCGATATCCGGCATGCCCGCAATCGACGCCTGGGCATTGGCAAACCAAGTTGATTGCGCGATCATGGATCGGCTCCCAGAAGGAAATGCCAGAGTGATCCGACCCCCCTCAAGCGAACTTCCATCCAACGACCCGCGCCAGGTTCTGGTGCGCCAGGCCGCTCGCGCTATCGGTCGTGCAGGACTTAGCACCGCGTACGGGCATTGCAGTGTCCGGCTGGACGCAGCGTCGTTCCTTGTGTGCCGCGCCGGGCCGATGCCGACGGTAGGTCGAGGCGAGGCGGGGACCGTGGTGACCGTTGAAGGTCCGCTTCCGGAAGGAGTGCTGGGCGAGGTTCGCGTGCACCAGCAGATCTACCGCCGTCGGCCCGAGGTGAATGCGGTTTGTCGGGTGTTGCCGCCGCAGCTGATGGCGCTCTCGGCCATGGGCCTGGTGCCGCAGGTGCGCCACGGTTTTGCCGCTTTCTTTTACCCCGCGCCTCCGCTGTGGGACGACCCATCGCTACTGCGGGACGACGAGGCCGCTGCCGGCGTGGCGCAGACGCTCGGCGACTCCCCCGCCGTGGTGCTGCGAGGCAACGGCGCAGTGATCGCCGCCGAGGACATCAAGAGGGCTGTCACGCTCGGCTGCTACCTGGAAGATGCCGCACGGATCGAGCTCGCGGTGTTGGCGGCAGGCCGGGAGCAGACCGCCCCAAGGCTCACGGAGGGGCAGGCAAAGCGTCGGGCGACTTGGGTCGGGATGCCCGCCGAGCGGATGTGGGACCTGCTCACGCATGAAGATCCCGAGCGGGATCTGGCCCGCGTTGCCTGATCAAGCCGTCGCGGGTACGCCCGCCAGTTCCACTATGCGCTGCCGCAGCCACTGGAACATCGGATGCCGGTGCGTCCGCTCGTGCCAGTAAAGACCCATGCTCAACGGGATGAGCTCGAGCGGAACCTCGAACGTGCGCAGTGGATGGCGCTCGCACGCATCGATGGCGAAGCGCCTAGGGACCACGGCCAACAGGTCGGTCGCTTCGAGCAGGCGAGGCACCATCAGGAAGCTGCGCTCGGAGGCCTGGACATGGCGCTTCAATCCCTGCGCTAGCAGCGCCTTCTCCAGCGCGTCGTCGTAGAAGCTCGGCCGGCTGGGAATCACCCGCACGTGCGTGAGCTGCGCGAAGGCCTGTGGCGTGAGCGCCGTGTTCAAGGAAGGGTGTCCCTCCCGCACAAGGGCTGCGGCGCTGTCGCACCAAAGTTCCCGATAGTGCAGCCGCCCTGAAGACACCACCTGTGGGCCGATCGCGAGGTCTACCTCCGCCTGTTCGAAGCGCTCGTGGATGCGCGTGCGGTCCGCATCATGCACGGTGATGGACAGTCCTGGTGCTTCGAACTGCAGCGCCGCCAACAGCTTCGGGAGCACCAGCACGCGCACCAGATCCATGGCAGCGATGGCGATCTTGCCCTGCAGACCCGAGGGGTCGACGGCGCCGGAAACGACCATCCCGCGCATCTCGTCGAGCAGCTTTGCCGAGCGCACTGCGAGCTCCAGCGCGCGCGGCGTGGCCACCATGCCGGTTGCGGACTTCACCAGAAGCGGGTCCTGGAAGAGCACGCGCAGCTTGGCCAGGATCGCACTCGTCGCGGGCTGCGACAAACCGAGGGCCGCGCCTGCGCGCGTTACGTTGCACTCCTTGACGAGTACCGACAGGCAATGCAGTGACCAAGCGTCGACTCGCGGTATATCCATCCGTTCGCATCCTCGCAATTCATTCGCCGCTATAGGCAGTGCTACAAGCGCGCCCCATGATACGGGCCATCACAAAGGAGATGCTGGTGACGCAATTTAACTTGAGTCGGGCGCTGCCCGGCGACCTAAGCCATATTAAGACCGAACAGCGCGAGGGCGTATTGACGATTACCCTGAATCGCCCGGAGAAGCGCAACGCCATGAGCGTGGAGCTGACCTTCGAGATGGTCCGACTGCTGGAGGCGGTGGCTGTCGATGAGTCGGTCCGGGTCGTCGTGCTGCGTGGCGAAGGCCCCGGCTTCTGCGCTGGCATGGACATCAAGGACTTTTTCGATTCCAGCGAGCGTGACGAGGCGACGCTGCGGGCGGCCAAGGAGGCGGCCAACCACTGGCGGGTGCGCCTGTTGCGCAACCTGCCCCAGCCGACCATCGCTATGGTGCACGGCTTCTGTTTCGGCGGCGCGTTTGGCATTGTCGAAGCGTGCGACATCGCCCTTGCTGCCGACGACACCAAGTTCACGCTCTCGGAAATCAATTTCGGGCACTTTCCGGCCGGTCCGGTTGCAAAGGCCATCTCGCGCACGATGAGCGTCCGGGCCGCAAGCTACTATTCGCTCAGCGGCCGCACGTTCGACGGCCCGGAGGCCGAGCGCAACAGCTTCATCTCTCGCAGCTACCCCGCGGCTGAGTTGGAGGCCGAGACCTATAAGCTCGCCGCGGAACTTGCCACCAAGGACCCTGTCGCATTGCAATTCACCAAGGAGAGCCTGCAGTACGTCGAGACCATGAGCTGGGACGCCGCGCTGAACTACAACGCTGCCAAGTTCGCCGAACTCAAGGTTCGCCAGCAGGGCGCCACCTCGCGCGCGGCTTCGGTAGCGAGCTTCCTGGAAGGCAAGAGCCGTCCAGGCCTGGGCAGCTGATCCCGCCATGAGCTTCGACGAGCTGCCCACCGCGCTGCCCGCTCACTGGGGCGTCTTCCGCGAGCTGCAGGTGCGTCGCCATGGCGGCGTGCTGACCGTGGGATTCGACCGCCCGGCTAAGCGCAACGCGATCGGCGTGGAGATGACCCTGGAGATCGAGCGGCTGGCACAGGCCGCGCTCGGAGACACGGAAAGCTGCGTGCTCGTTTTTCATGGCTGCGGCAGCCATTTCTGCGCCGGTATGGACATGAAAGACTTTTTCGACCAGTCCGAGCGCGATGCCGCCACGCTGAAGCGGGCGCGCGCGGCGACCGACAACTGGCGCGCGCGGCAGCTGCGCAACCTGCCACAGGTGCGCATCGCGGCGGTGTCGGGCTACTGCCTCGGAGGAGCGTTGCCCATCCTTGAGTGCGCGGACATCGTGCTTGCCGACGACAGCGCGATCTTCGGCTTGCCCGAGATCAACTTCGGCTTCGTCCCCGGCGGGCCGATCGCGAAGTCCGCACGCAATGCCCTTTCGGTCCGCGCTTCCTCATACGCCGCCCTGACCGGCCGCCCTTTCGACGCGGCACAGGCACAGCGCTGGGGACTCGTCACGAACCTGCTGCCGCCAGCCGAACTGGAACCCGAAACACTGCGGCTCGCGCGCACCATTGCCGGCCGCCTCAAAGGATTGCAAGCCTCATGAGAGATCCCCACCTTCACGCCATCCTGTGCCGCAATGCCGCGTTCTATCCGCAGCGCGCCGCCGTCGTTTGCGACGATCGCCGCGTGAGCCACCTAGAGCTGCTGCGCGGCGCCGCCCGCGTGGCCAACGTACTGGCCGGCGCCGGCATCCGGGCGGGCGACCGAGTCGCCGTCCTCGCGCGCAACTCCATTGAGATGGTGGAGACGCTGTCCGCCTGCGAGCTCTCCAGCGCCATCGCCGTCCCCCTGAACCACCGCCTGGCGGACGCGGAACTGGCCGTTATCACGTGCGACTGCACGCCCGGCGTGCTGGTCGCCGACGAGGAATTCGCGGGCACGGCACACGCGCTGCAATCAGTCGCCGCCCATCCGATGCAGGTCCTCCTGATCGCCGAAGGCGAAGGCGGGCCGCGGTCGCTGCAGGCCGCAGCCCTGAAGGCCTCCGACTCACTGCCGGCGAGCGTGCCTTCGCCCAAGGACACGGCCTACATTATCTACACGAGCGGCTCCACGGGCCGGCCCAAGGGCGTGATGCTGTCGCACGGTGGTCTCGTGGAATCGGGACGCCTGCTGGCGGCGCCGGCGGGGGTGCGCCCGGACAGCGTGCAGATCGTGGTGATGCCGCTCTTCCACGTTGGGGCGACTGCGCAGCGCATGGGTTACCTGGTCAACGGTGCAACGATGCTGCTGCATCGGAAGTTCGACGCCGAGCGCATCGTCCGGGAGCTGGAGAGCGGTGAAGTTACGGACATCCATCTCGCGCCGACCATGCTGCGCTCGGTGCTCGACGTGATCGGCGACCGCACGCTGGATTTCAGCCGGCTCGAGTCAGTGAAGTACGCTTCGTCGCCGATCCCCGAAGACACGCTGGCACGTGCGATGCGCGCCTTCGGCACGAAGCTCCTGCAGTACTACGCACTCACCGAGGCCGGTGGTATCGGCACCGTGCTGCACAAGTTCGTGCACAGCGAGGCCATGCATGGCACGGGCGCGCACCGGCTGCGTTCTGCGGGACAGGCGCACCTGGGTTGCGAAATCCAGCTGCGCCGCGTCGATGGCAAGCCTTGCGAGCCCGGCGAGGAAGGCGAGATCTGGCTGCGTTCCGGCGCGGTGATGAACGGCTACTGGAACAACCCGGAGCTCACCGGCCAGGTCCTGGTGGACGGCTGGCTGCGCACCGGCGACGCTGCGCGGCTGGACGAGGAGCAGTACCTCTACATCATGGACCGCCTGAAGGACATGATCGTCTCCGGCGGCGAGAACATCTACAGCTCCGAAGTGGAGCGCGCTCTCGAGGCGCATCCCAGCGTCCTGGAGTCGGCGGTCATCGGTGTTCCGGACGTGCATTGGGGCGAGGCAGTGCATGCGTTCGTGGTCCTGCGGCCCGGCGCGCCGCCGCTTTCGCAGGCGGACCTCATCGAATTCTGCAAGGAGCGCCTGGCCGGCTACAAGAAGCCCCGCGCGATCGAGTTCCTGTCGGCGCTTCCTCGCCTGCAGCACGTGCAGAAGATCGACAAGCCGAGCCTGCGTAAGCCCTTCTGGGGCGAGCGCCAGCGCGCCGTGAACTGAATACCAAGGAACGAACGATGGACTCACTGAAACTCGACCAGGCGCAAGGCATCGCCAACGCGGCACTCGAAACCGGACGGCGGAAGTCCTTGGCGCCGCTGGCCATCGCGGTGCTCGATGCGCGCGGCTGTACCCAGGTGCTGCTGGCGCAGGAGGGCACCAGCCTGCTGCGCACCGACATTGCCACGGCGAAGGCTGCGGGAGCTCTCAACATGGGAGTGGGCGGACGGGAGCTGGCGCGCCGCGCCGAACAGAACCCCGGATTCGTTGCAAGCTTGAACGCCATTTCCCAAGGCCGCATGGTCACGGTGCGCGGCAGCGTGCTGGTGCGGGATGGCCAGGGTCGGCTGCTGGCGGCCGTAGGCATCAGCGGCGATACCGCCGAAAACGACGAAGCTTGCGCCGTGGCTGCCATCGAGGCCGCGGGTCTGCACGCGGACACAGGAGATTGAAGATGAATTTCGAAAGTCAATCGCTGATCGGTGCACCCACCGAGGACCAGCGCATATACCGCGACAGTCTGCAGCGTGTGATGGCGCAACTTGCAACGCCGGAGTACCTGCGTGCCATTGACAATGAAGCACGCTACCCCTACGAGATCTACGACGCCTGGACCGAGCTCGGACTCCTGCGCATCGGGTTTCCAGAGGCCTATGGCGGCATCGGTGGTGACCTCAAGGACCTGTTGCTTATCTCGCAGGACCTCGCCTACTGGAGCTACGACGTCTACACCGCCTACAGTGTGCCGCTCTACACGGCGCTCACGCTGTTGAAGGTAGGCTCAGAGGCCCAGAAGCAGGAATTCCTGCCCGCGCTGCTGGACGGACGTATCCGCCTATCCACCAGCATCAGCGAGCCGGGGGCCGGCTCGGATGTAAGCGCCTTGCGCACCACCGCCAAGCGCGTCGAAGGCGGCTGGGTGCTCAACGGCCAGAAGCTGTGGAACACCGCCGCCGGCGCGAAGGCGAACGTGTTGCAGGTATTGGCGCGCACCGACCCTGATGCACCCCCGCGCAAAGGCCTGTCGATGTTCCTGGTGCCCAACAACGCTACCGGTGTGCAGTGTCGCAAGCTCGACATGCTGGGACGGCGCGCGACCGGCACCTACGAGGTGTTCTTCGACGACGTCTTCGTGCCCGAGGACCTTCTCGTCGGCGGCTTGAACGAAGGCTGGAGCGGCCTGCTCGCCTGCCTGCAGACCGAACGGCTGCTCACCTCGGCCGGCTACGTCGGATCGGCCCAGAAGGTGGTTGACATCTCGCTGGCCTACGCCAAGGAGCGTGAGCAGTTCGGCCGCGCCATCGGCGAGTTCCAGGTGATAGGACACATGCTGGCCGACATGCAAACGGAGGTGGACGCCGCACGCCTGCTCCTCGAGCGCGCCGCTGCGGTCCTGATGCAGGGGAGTGACGCCGCGCGTGAAGTCTCGATGGCAAAGCTGTTCGGATCGGAGACCTACGCGAAGGTTTCCAACCAGGGCATGCAGGTGTTTGGTGCCTACGGCTACAGCATGGAATACGAGATCCAGCGGCACTTCCGCGACGCCCGCAGCACCACCGTGGGCGCCGGCAGTTCGCAGATGCAGCGCAACGCCATCGCAGCGACGATGGGGCTGAAGATGCGCTGAGCTTTATCGACGAATGCGGAAGATGAACCTATGAAACTCGGATCCTTTCACATAGCTGGACGCGATACCTTCGGCGTCGTCACAGAGGGCGGCATCGTTGACCTGGGCGAGCGACTCGGTGGGCGCTGCCGCTCCTTGCGTGAATTGCTGGCACTTGACGACGGGCTGGAGCTTGCTCGCCGCACGGCAGCACAAGCGCGCCAGCCCGACGCCGCACTTGAAGTTGTCCAATACCTGCCGGTCGTGCCCGACGCTCGCAAGGTCTTCTGCATAGGCGTGAACTACGCCGACCATCTGGAGGAAACGCGGATCCGCAAGTCGCCGTATCCCACGGTGTTCATGCGCTACGCGGAATCGCAGGTCGCACACGGCCAGCCGCTCCTGCACCCGCGGGAATCGGCGCAGTTTGACTTCGAAGGCGAGGTGGCACTAGTGATCGGGCGCGGCGGTCGCCGCATCCGGTCCGAAGACGCCTGGTCGCATGTTGCGGGCTATGCCTGCTACAACGACGGCTCGGTCCGCGACTGGCAGTTCCACACCACGCAGTGGGGCCCGGGCAAGAATTTCGCGGCCACCGGCGGCTTCGGCCCGTGGATGGTCACGGCCGACGAGCTGGATGTGCAGTCGAAGCCTCTGCAACTCACCACGCGCCTGAACGGGGCCGTGGTTCAGCAGTCGGACACCAACTTGATGATCTTTCCGATCCCGGAGCTAATCGCCTACTGCTCGACGTTGCTGCCGTTGGCCCCGGGAGACGTGATCGTCACCGGTACGCCGGGCGGCGTCGGTATGGCGCGCAACCCTCCGTTGTTCCTCCAGGTGGGGGACCGCGTTGAAGTGGAAGTCAGCGGTATCGGCGTACTGTGTAACGAGGTAAGGATGGACTGAGCCTCGAACCCAAGGGTACTCCCGGGTATCCGACTTGACGCATGCCGGCAATCGAGCCGGTGGCATTGGCAAGCCCACGCCGCTGCGCCAACATGGGCATGCACCGAATCATTTAAGTGGACAGCAACCAGAAGGAGACAAGATGGTCAAACGTCGACAGTTGATGCATTGGATGGGAAGCAGCATGGCAGCCGGCATCGGCTTGCCCGCGTGGGCGCAAGGTGTCGAAAAGCCGGCAGGCTTTCCCACCAAGCCGCTGCGCATCGTCGTTCCCTTCCCTCCGGGCGGTCCCGCCGACGCGCTGGCTCGCCCCATGGCGCAGATGCTGGGCGATCGGATAGGCCAGCCCGTGATCATCGAGAACAAGCCCGGCGCCAACACGATGATCGGAGCGAGCTATGTGCTGGCCGCACCGGCCGACGGCTACACGATTCTGATGGCCAACGAGGCCGGACTGGCACTTGCCCCCGCCATTGCCCCCGTGACCAAGGTCGATGTGCCATACGATCCCGGCAAGGATTTCGTGGGGGGCGCGCTACTGGCCCAGTACGGGTCCATCCTGTCCGTCGCGCCGGACGTCCCCGTGAAAACACTCCCAGAATTCATCGCGCATGCACGCAAGAATCCGGGAAAGCTGAGCTACGCGTCCTTCGGCATCGGCAGCCAGCCGCACATCATGATGGAACTGCTCAATCGGGAGGCCCGCATCGAGACCGTGCATGTGCCCTACAAGGGCGTGGCCCCCGCGACGCTCGACCTGATGGCCGGCCGCGTGCAGGCCATGATCTCCGCACCCTCTGGACCGCTGCCCCATATCCGCGCCGGCAAGCTTCGTGCGATTGCGTATTCGGGATCGCGGCGACTGGCACAACTGCCCGAGCTGCCGACGTTCGCCCAAGGCGAGTTACCCAGCTTCGAGGCGCGTGGTTGGTTCGGTCTCGTGATGAACTCCGCAACCCCGGAGCCGGTCCTCGCATGGTTGTCCGAGCAGATCTGGGCCGTCGTCCAGTCTCCGGAGTATCAGCAGAACGCGATCGGGAAGAATGGTCTGGAAGTCCCCAGCGTGGACCCGAGCAAGATGAGCGCGTTCCTCGCGGACGACCGCAGGAAGTGGAAGACGGTCGTCGACGAGCTGAAAGCGCGGCTGGTGTAAGGCCTCCTCGTCACCCCCACTCTCTCCCCGTTCCCCCGCGAAGGTGGGGTCCAGGGCTCCCCAAAAGCAAAGCCGCGCACTGGGCGGCTTTTTCAACACCCTGGACAGGCTAATACCGCCACTGCAACCGCAGACTCGCCGCCCACACCTGCGCGTTCCCCGTCGACGTCCGGAAGTCATAGCTGTCCACCTCAGGGCCCCCGACGCCTTGCGCGACAACTTGAAGCTCACGCCCATCCCGTACGAAACCTCCGAGCCCTTGCCATACGACGACGGCGTCAGCGACGACACGGAACGCCCAAAGAACGTCCCCACGCGCACATAGACCCCGAGATCCGGGGCCACACCCGTCTTGCCGAACAAGCTGATTTTCATTCCCTGCGGGCTAGCCAGGCGCAGCATGTCGCCCGCATCTAGGTAGCCCACCTGCATGCTGATGTAGCGCGGCGCCTTGGCGCTGGAATAGAGAAGTACGGAGGTGCCACCGCCTTCGCAAGGCATGGCGATGGAGCCGCATAGCACGCGGAAATCAACGGCGCCGGCACGCCGGCTGAGGGAAGAACCCGCGCCGCGCCAGCCCAGGGATCCCGCTTCGGCCACGGCAGTGAATGCCCGATGTCGATCTTCAGGCCAGCGAGTTGACGACCTGTTCTCCAAGAGACACTTTTATCGACAAGTAGATGACAGACCTTGAGAAAAGAATGCGTCTCTGCTTGGTTGGCAGTTTGCTGTCCTAGAGCAATGTGCCGGGAAGCCTCGCACAGCAAGACTACTGTACAGGACCCTGGCCTTAAGTCACGGTTTGGCAGATTCAAAGTCGAAGCGCAGGCCGCCTTCGACGAACTCACGAAGCTCTTTGGCCAGTGCGTCCGGTTGTGTGGCGTCGAGTCGGCCTTCGCTCAGGGCGGTGATGCGATTGCCCTTGTTCTGGTCGGTCGCAGCGAGGACCACAGCGCCGGTCATGAACATGTACCTCCAGGCAAACTTATCTGGATCGACATCCGGGCAAGCCAGGGCAAACGCACGCATGTACTGGCGGGCCATGGGATCGAAGTGCCGCGAAATGATTCGCTGGGTCATCGGCGAGGGTGACAGGCGATGCTTGAGCACCAGTTGAGCCAACAGCCTGCCTTCCTGGCTGAAAGCGGGGTCCAGATAAGGTCTGGTGAAGCTGTCGACAATGGCTGAAACCGAGGGGCGCTTGCTTTGCGCGGCTGCCTCCTGCAATACCTCCTCCAGCTCCCGAAGCCGCATGTTGTTCAGGCGCGGGGACATTTCTTCGAAGATGGACTCGGCCAAACCCTCCTTGCTGCCGAAGTGGTAGTTGATGGCTGCGACGTTGGCGCCGGCGAGCTTCGTCAGCTCCCGCATGGACACGTTTTCTATGCCCATTTCCGCAAATGCCTTCGTGGCGACAGCCAGGATTCGGGTTCGGGTGTCTTCGGCACCAGTGTGCGGCTTATCGCTGACAAGGGAGGAACGCATGTCGGGGTGGGTCAAGGGCCTGGGCAACGGGATTGCTGGAATTGTTGGCGATTGGAAAGCACGGGACAGTGTATTCATCTTGCCCGGTATGCAACTCTATCCAACGGTATTTCTTGACTGGCCCCTTGATGTCTGAGTTCTTCGTCTCCTGGCGTTGAGCGTTGAGGGCGTAAGTAGCGGAGCTCCATCTGCTCAGGCTGTTGCGCAGTGAAACCCAACACGGACCGTCAAATTGGTAACGCCGTCTGTTGGGCTTCGCTGCGCTCAGCGCCAGCCTACTGGGGGCATGAATGCGTGTTAACGTTTTTCCCGTGGTTCTCGTCGCAAAGGGTCCACCCTCGCATCCAAGACGACATCTCCGTAGTTCGGTATCTATATGGCAAGATGTCGAATCATCTTCGTAGCTCGTCCTGGAAAGTAGCATGCTGATTCGGCGCCGACCCGCCCTCCTGTTGTCCTTAGCCGTGGGTTCGCTGCTGGGGACACACATGCTCCGGGTGCAGGCTCAGGAGGTGTCCACGTTGGCGGCAGCGTCGGATCTCAAGTTCGCCATCGAGGAAGTGGCCTCCCAATTCGAGAGTCGCACTGGGCAGCGACTGCGGCTGGTATTTGGCTCCTCGGGCAACTTTTACTCGCAGATTCTTCAAGGAGCGCCGTTCCACCTCTTCATGTCGGCCGATGAGAATTTTGTGTTCAAGCTGGCCGATGCGGGCAAGACGGCCGACCGGGGCCGCCTCTACGCCTATGGCCGCATTGGTGTAATGGTGCCCAAGGGTGGTCCGCTCAAAGCAGACGGCGAACTCAAAGACCTGGCCGCTGCGCTGGCCGATGGGCGGTTGAAGAAGTTCGCCATCGCGACACCCGATCACGCGCCCTATGGCATGCGGGCGAAGGAGGCGCTGCAGCACGCGGGTCTGTGGTCTCGCATCGAGCCGCTGCTGGTGTATGGCGAGAACATCTCCCAGACGGCCCAGTTTGCCACCTCCGGCTCCACCCATGGCGGCATCATTGCCTACTCGCTGGCTCTGGCACCTCAGGTGGCCCGCCTGGGGGACTTCGCACTGATTCCCGAATCCTGGCACAAGCCGCTGGCACAGCGCATGGTGCTCATGAAGGGCGCCCCGGCCTCGGCTCGGGCTTTCTATAGCTACCTGTCCACGCCGGAGGCGCAGGCCATCATGGTGAAGTACGGCTTCGCCATGCCGAATCAGTGACCTCATGGACTGGCAAGCCCTGATCCTGTCTCTGGAGCTGGCGGCGGTCACGCTGGTGGTGCTGCTGCCCCTTGGCCTCTGGGTGGGCCGCTGGCTGGCTCGCTCGGCCTTCACAGGCAAGGCGCTGGTGGAGGCGGCCGTGGTGCTGCCTCTGGTGTTGCCGCCCACGGTGCTTGGCTACTACCTGCTGGTGTCGCTGGGTGGTGCATCGCCCATCGGCGCGTGGGTACTGGAAACATTTGACATTCGGCTCACCTTCAACTTCCTGGGTTTGCTCATCGCCTCGGTCATCTTCAACATCCCGTTCATGGTCCAGCCCATTCAGCGGGCCTTCGAGGCGATACCTGCCAACCTCTCAGAGGCGGCGGCGGTGAGCGGGCTTGGGCCGTGGCAGACCTTCGTTCGGGTGGAGTTGCCGCTAGCCTGGCCCGGGATTTTGTCCGCTGCGGTCCTGACTTTCGTGCATACGCTTGGCGAGTTTGGCGTGGTGCTCATGATGGGTGGGAGCATCCCGGGCGAGACAAAGACCATCGCCATCAGCATCTACGACCGGGTGCAGGCATTCGACCTACGCAGCGCAGACCAGATGGCCTTGCTGCTGTTGCTTCTGTCACTGGCTGCTGTGGCCGCGTCCTTCTTTGCCACTGCCCGTACCCTAAAAACAAAATGACCACGCCGCCTGCCGTAAACACGGCCGCAGGGCTGCATGTACGCGTTTCGCAACACCTCCCCATGCCTCTGGAGGGCGAGTTCAATTGCGCTGCTGGGCAAATGCTGGCCATCGTAGGGCCATCCGGTGCAGGCAAGACCTCCATGCTTCGAGTTTTCGCCGGCCTGATGAAGCCGACCCATGCCACCATCGCGGTGGGAGGCGAGGTCTGGTGTGACACAAACGCAGGAATCTACCTGGCGCCTCAGCAACGGCATGTGGGGCTGGTGTTCCAGAACTACGCCCTCATGCCCCACCTCTCGGCGCTGGATGATGTGGGCTTGTCGCTGCTGCATTTGTCAGCCAGGGAGCGCAGGGAGCGGGCCCGGCACTGGCTGACTCATGTCAGGCTCACCGATGAGCAGCAGACCCGCAAGCCATCAGCCTTATCTGGCGGCCAACAGCAGCGCGTGGCGGTGGCGCGTGCCTTGGCTCGGGAGCCAAGGCTGTTGCTGCTGGACGAGCCTTTCTCGGCGGTGGACCAGATGAGCCGCCAGGGCTTGTACGAGTTGCTGGCCGAATTGCGAAGAGATCTGCACATTCCCATCGTCCTGGTCACCCACGATCTGGTGGAAGCCCGCCATCTGGCCGATAGCATGGTGGTGATGGATGCGGGCAAGGTTCTGCAGCAAGGCGCTCCGGCGCAGGTCTATCGCTCGCCCCGCAACGCCCGTGTGGCCGACCTCATGGGGGTGCAGAACCGTTTCCACGGCCGCTGGCTGGGCCCGCTTGACGACGCCGATGCGACCGAGCAAAAGGGTTGGCTGGAATGGCTGTCCATCACTGGAGACTTAACCGGGCCGCGCCTGCGGGTGAAGGACAAGGGGCGGCTGTCCCCTGGGCAGTCGCTGACCTGGGTCATTCAGGGAGATGGCCTGCGCCTTGCGGGTTTCGAGGGAAGCTTCCCGAGCGCTGAGGCGAGCGACTGGATGTCGCTGGAGGCCTCCGTCACGGCCGTGCGTAACCTTGGAGAGACCTCGCTGGCTGTAGCAGCTATCAGCGGCGTAGATGGGGCGTCTTTCCGGTTGACGCGCTCCGGACCTGAGCGGCGTCACCTGGAGGTTGGAAAAACAATTCAGGTTCTGCTGGATTGCGACTGGGTGCACGTTATGCCAATCAATCCTGGCTGATCTACTCGTGTGGAAAGCCTTATCGACTCAAATAATGAGGGGATAAGAGCAGTCATTCAACTCAATGTCAGATGTGGGTGGGTGCTTACCCTCCATCACGCATCAAACGAAAATCGTGGAAGTCAGTCAGGATGGATTCGCACCGCTCGCCTCTCAGATCAGTGAAAAGACACGGGCCGCCCATGGCCGGCGCCGTACTCACGCGTTCGAGCGAAACTGCCTTGCCGCAAAAGCCCAGACCATGCGTGAGGCATCGGGCCCCTTTCCGTCACTGAAGGCTTTGCCCGCGGCGCCACCGCTCCAGGCGTGGGCCAAGCCATTGACTTCGACCAGAGTCGCTACTGTGCTTGCCTTGCGCTTGAAATCGGTAACCGCCATCGGGTAGCGCTTGCCTCGCTGGAGGCTGCGCGCCTGACTTGCTTGCGCCCCTGCTGCGTGGGCCCATACCGCAACCGCGGAATGGCCATTCCTGGGTGAGACCACGGTGTCCGCGTCGCCGTGGATGACCAGCAAGGGAGGCCAGTCTGCCTCCATCGTGCCGGGGGTGGCCAACAAAGGGCTCGTGAGGCGATGACCATGCATGGCGCCCAGGGCCGATAGGCTGGAGTTGGCGGTGCCGGGCGGAATCCCCGAGTGCATGACAACGGCTTGGAACCGCCCAGGGTGGCGAGTGACCAGCAAGGCAGCCATGCTCGCTCCTGCCGACAGCCCGGCGACGGCCACGCGTGCCTTGTCCACGGGATACATCAGGCAGACTTGGTCAATCGCTTGCATGATCAACGCGGCTTCGCCAAAGGCGCGGCCGGTTTTCGTGTCGAACCAGTTCCAGCAACCCTGTGCATTGGCGATGCGGTCCTGCTCAGGATAGAGCACCAGAAAGCGCTCGCGCATCGCGATGCGGTTCATGCGCGTGCTTTTGGCAAAGCTGTTGGCGTCCTGACCGCAGCCGTGCAGCATCACCATGAGCGGAAGCCGTTCACCGAACGCGACCCCTGGCGGGCGATAGAGCCGAAAGCGCCGGACACCGTTCGCTCCGGCCACCACGCCAGGAATCCACGAGCCGTCTCCAGGTGGCGGTTTGCGACTGGCCGCCGCAGGCTTCAGCACCTTGGTGAGCGCCCGGGCGCCGGAAGCGCTGGCCAGGCGGGTCATCGCCACAAAGCTCCGCTCGAAACTCTTGGCCCAAGCGGACGTGCTTGATCGTTTTTTCATTAGTTCCATTCTGCACTTCAGCCGATGCGCTGGATGTGCGAGTGCGCACAGACCACTAAACTTCTGTAGGTTGGCGCTGAGCGCAGCGAAGCCCAACACCGATCGCCAGTTTGATGGCACCGTCTGTTGGGCTTCGCTGCGCTCAGCGCCAACCTACTGGGGCATGAGCGCGTGTTTAAGTTTTGCTCGCGGTTCGCTGGCGACCGTTGCACGATGCATATTGCACGACGCCTACAAACACTGGTGAATTGCGGATGCCCACCCGCAGCGCATTCGGGGCCAGCACGGTACTTGGCAAGTCCAGTAGGTGCTCTGATGCCATGGAGTCATCCGGCCGGACACTGAACTCGCCGGTGGCTGCGGCGAAATGGCGGACCTTGTCATCCTGATGTGCTTCGCGCTCAATGGCAAAGCTTGCGCGCGACTCCTTGAAGGTCGGGTCTCAAAAATCCCAGGCGTAGCGGTCCTGCCCATGTACCAGCATGACTGCATCCCGGTTGGCCTTGCAATGCCAGGTCTGCTGTGTGGTGCCGTTGGCCACGATGTCCAGTGCTTCCACGTCCAGCACCGCAGCGCACCGATACTCTGGCGCCCGGACTGATTCGTAGCAGATCCACTGCACGCCGTTTTCGGCAGCCGCCTGGGCCACCGCCTGGGTGTGCGTGTAGTCGCTGCCGTGGGTCCAGGTCGATCGAGCCGCCACCCAAGGAGGTGCCATCAGGTCGATGGCCGAACCGTCGATCGCTGCCTGAAAAAAGGTGTGCTCGGTCACCAGGTCGCCCATGGCCAGGCCGGCGCTGTCCAGCACGAAACGGTGCCGCCAGTAGGCCACTTCCGCGCAGGCAGCATAGAGCTCTTCGGCACCATACCAAAGACCCAGCGTCCCGCCCTTGCGGAAGCGGCTGGGGTGCTGTGGGCGATAGCGGAAGGGCGTGAAGATCAGGAAGTGCTTGTGCGCTTTCATGGCGGGGACACGGGGTTTGCTGCCTTCTAGCAACGACTCCAGCACAGTCTGCTCGTCCGGGGAGTCCACCAGCCGCATGGTCGCGACAACATGCTGCGCCTCGACGCCGCGCCAGGCCTTCATGGTCTGGTGCGCCACCCCAATGTTGAACCAGTCTGGACTCCACACGGCATCGGTCATGCTGGCGCCCGCATCCCGTCGAGGTAGCTCAAGGTTGCCACAAGGCCTTCGGGGTTCTCGATCAAATTCACCGGCTTGTCGCCCAGTGCTTTGTTATGGCTGCGCATCCAGGCGAGGCGTTTCTCGCCGTCGGTGCCCACCAGCGCGTCGAGGGACCGATACACCCGCACCAGCAGCAGCGAAAGCTGCCCCTCTTTGGAGCGGGGGTCCAGGCCTCGCTGGCCCTTGGTTAAACGCGACACTGTGGGCTCGCTCACGCCGATGACACGCGACAGGGCTGCACCAGACAGTCCCAGCAGGTCACTGGCACGGAGCGTGGCCTTGGCAAGGACATGCCCCGGATCAACTTTGGGGATAGCTTGCGGGTTCATCAGCGGATCTCCCTTTCTTTCAAATGAAATATTATCACGTCATCGTGTAATATTTACATGGAAAAATGAAAGTGACCAGTGCTTTAGCTGAAGGATGCCACCTCATGCCGAGTCGATCAGCTTGTATGGCTCAATTGGCTCATACGGTTCATATTGATTGGCTGTTATGCAGGCGCTGTGAGCTTTGAGTGGTAGTCAACGACTAATGCAAGTCAGAGAGCAGCCAGTCAAGTTCACGCCGGCTGTCGGGCGGCATGACCGCTGATCGCGGGCTGCGTGAGTGCGGCCGCCGGGGGCAAGGCATCAGCCACTGCTCAGCGGTTGATCAGATTCTGGCCAGTTCTCAGTCCATGAGGCTGATGGTCAAGATTGAGTCAAGACAAGCAACCGGCCCAAAGTTGTGGGCTACGCATGGGCCACAGATGGATCAAAGAGTTCACATGGTCGAAACCATGACCTTTGACTGTGGCGCGGGAATGCGAGACCCACGTGAGTCATTGATTTGGTGCGGCTGGCGGGGATCGAACCCACGACCCTCGGCTTCGGAGGCCGATACTCTATCCACTGAGCTACAGCCGCGTATCAGGTAAGCCCGGCATTATCCCTTATTAGAGGTCGATATTGTGGGTGTGAGGCCAATTCCACGCAAAAAGACGTTCAGGGTGGTCAAACCGGTGGCCTCAAGATCGAAGGAGGGCTCCAGTAGCCAGTTGTACACAAGCCCGTGCATGGTGGCGTGCATACCGTTTGCCAGATGTTCTACCGGAGCGGGGAGGGCGACGTTTTCCAGCCGGGCAGCGCATTCCAGCGCAGCGTGCAGGCGGCGAACGCTGTCGCGCTGGGACTGCAGGTGGCGGTCACGCACGGGACCCAGCTCTTCAGTGTGCTCGACCATCATGGTGGCGATTTGCAGCACGCGGCGGGTTTGAGGGTCACGCGCAATCTGGCGCAGAGCGTGCATGAGCCCTGCACGCAACGCGGCGACCGGGTCGCACAGGTCGGTGCAGTCTTCAGCTACGCCGGTGAGCGCCGTTTCCAGCGGCAGGGTGACGCGCTCCATCATGGCGTTGAACAAGGCCGCCTTGTCTTTGAAGTGCCAGTACAACCCGCCCCGGGTGACGCCAGCCGCCTGCGCGATTTCGTTCAAGGAAGTTCGCGATACGCCACGCTGCTGGAACACGCGCTCCGCCGCGTCCAGCAGGGCTGTGCGCGTGGCTTGGGCGTCTTCCTTGGTGCGGCGGGCCATGAGATCTGTGCTGTTAAAGAAGCCTGAAGGGTGTGAAGCGGGGAATATTTCGTTAAATCTTAACATATACATGCTTGAATGTATGTATAATTTCATTTACTTTTAATCGGCTAATTCGTGGGTTGCTGCTAGATTCCGGTGGCTACCGTGCGTTTTGTTCCCGCAGAAGCCTGCGCAGGCTCAGCGCGACTCCCTCAAAAAAAGCAAGAGAAACCATCATGTCCGTCAATCGTGCCGCTCGTTCTCCGTCGCCGCACCGCTGGTTGCCTGTAGGTGCCGGGGTGTTGCTGGCTCTTTCACTTGCCGCTTGCGGCAATAAGGATGGAGGCGGCGCGCCCGGTGCGGCCGCTCAAGGCGGCATGCCGCCGCCTGAGGTGGGTGTGGTTGCAGTGCAGCCAGGCTCCGTGACCTTGACGACCGAATTGCCGGGCCGGCTGGAGGCTGCTCGAGTGGCGCAGGTTCGTGCGCGCGCTGCTGGCATTCTGCAGAAGCGGCTCTTTTCTGAAGGCAGTGATGTGAAGGCGGGGCAGCAGCTGTTCGCCATTGATCCCGCTCCTTATAACGCAGCGCTTCAGAGCGCGCAGGCCAACGTGGCACGCGCGCTTGCCAGCCAGACGCAGGCTGCAGCGCTGGCCGAGCGCTACAAGCCATTGGTGGCCGCCAACGCTGTCAGCAAGCAGGAATATGCCAATGCGGTGGCGGCCAAGGCTCAGGCGGATGCCGATGTCCTGGCTGCACGTGCTGCCGTGGAAACAGCGCGCATCAACCTGGGTTATGCCACCGTCACGGCACCCATCAGCGGCCGCATCGGCAGGGCGCTGGTCACTGAAGGTGCTTTGGTGGGGCAGGGCGAACCTACGCAATTGGCGGTCATTCAGCAGATCAACCCGCTCTACGTCAATATTACCCAGTCGGCCGGCGACGTCATGAAGCTGCGCCAGGCGCTCCAAAGCGGCAAACTCGCGCGCGCCAGCGGCAGCGAAGCTGCCAAGGTTCAGGTGGTGCTGGAAGATGGCAGCCTTTACGGCAGTGCCGGCAAGTTGCTTTTCTCGGATCTGTCAGTTGATCCGGCCACTGGTCAGGTTAGTTTACGCGCGGAAGTGCCCAACCCACAGGGCTTGCTGTTGCCCGGCATGTATGTGCGCGCCCGGATCGAGCAGGCGCAAGTGAATAACGCCATCTTGCTGCCGCAACAGGCTGTTACACGCGGAAGCAAAGGTGATAGCGTGCTGGTAGTGGCACCCGACGGTTCGTTTGCCCCGCGTCCTGTGAAGGTGGGCGAGGCGCAGGGCGGATCATGGGTCATCCACGAGGGGCTCCAGCCTGGCGATCAGGTGATCGTTGAAGGGGTGATGAAGCTCATGCCGGGTGTGAAGACCGTGAAAGCCGTGCCATGGACGGGCGGCTCGGCGCCGGCTGCGGGTGGTGCCGCGCCGGCTCCTCAAGCCCCAGCTTCGGGCGTGCCCGCAGCGCAAGCCCCCGCATCGGCGGCATCCCAATAAGCGGCGGGAGCTCACGGCATGGCCAAATTCTTTATTGATCGCCCGATCTTTGCATGGGTGATCGCGCTCTTCATCATGGTGCTCGGGTTGACCGCGATCACCCAGTTACCTATTGCGCAGTACCCGCCGGTGGCGCCGCCCACCATTGTGCTCAGCGCAGCCTATCCTGGCGCGTCGGCTCAAACGCTCGAAGACGCTGTGTTGTCGGTGATCGAGCGCGAAATGAACGGCTCGCCCGGGCTGGCCTACATGGAATCGGTGGCGCAGGCTAACGGCACGGGCACCATCACGCTTTCCTTCGAACCAGGCACGGATGACGATCTGGCGCAGGTGGATGTGCAAAACCGGCTTTCGCGGGCCACGCCGCGCCTGCCTACTTCGGTAGTGCAGCAAGGTGTGCGGGTGGAAAAATCGCGCTCGAACTTCCTGTTGTTCGTGATGCTGTCGTCGTCCAATCCGGATCTGGATGTCACGCAGTTGTCCGACTATGCGTCGCGCAACATCCAGCCCGAGTTGCAACGCCTGCCAGGTATTGGCCAGGTGCAGATGTTCGGCGCGGAGCGTTCCATGCGCGTCTGGGTTGATCCTGCCAAGCTGCAAAGTTACAACCTCTCCACCGCGGACGTCGCCAGTGCCATTCAAGCGCAGAACGCGCAGGTGGCTGCTGGCGCAATCGGCGATTTGCCGCTGGCGATTGGTCAGTCCATTTCGGCGACCGTGGTGGTGCCAGGCCAGATCAGCACGACTGAGCAATTCGGCAATGTGGTGCTTCGCGCCAATGCTGATGGCAGCACGGTGCGTTTGAAGGATGTGGCACGTATTGAACTGGGCGCGCAAAGTTACTCCACTGAGGCGCGACTGAACGGCGAACCGGGTGCAGGCCTTGGGGTTCAGCTGTCCACGTCTGGCAATGCCTTGGCTGCTTCCGAAGCCGTGAAGGCTCGCATGGCTGAGCTGGAGCCCTATTTCCCCAAGGGCATGCACTGGGCTATTCCTTACGATAGCTCCGAGTTCGTAAAGATTTCCATCAACGAGGTGGTCAAGACACTGGCAGAAGCCATTTTGCTGGTGTTTCTGGTGATGTTCCTGTTCCTGCAGAACTGGCGCTACACCATCATCCCGACCATTGTGGTGCCCGTGGCGCTGCTGGGGACCTTTGGCGCTCTGCTGGCGTTCGGTATGTCGATCAACGTGTTGACGATGTTCGGCATGGTGCTGGTGATCGGTATCGTGGTGGATGACGCCATCGTGGTGGTGGAGAACGTCGAGCGGATCATGAGCGAAGAGGGCTTGCCACCGCTGCAGGCCACACGCAAAGCCATGAGTCAGATCTCAGGCGCCATTATTGGCGTGACGGTGGTGCTGATCGCGGTGTTCGTGCCGCTGGCCTTCTTTGCCGGTTCTGTCGGTAACATTTACCGGCAGTTCTCCGCAGTCATGGCGGTGTCGATCTTCTTCTCGGCGTTTATGGCGCTGTCGCTGACGCCGGCCCTGTGTGCCACGCTTCTCAAGCCCGTGGAGGCTGGGCATCACCACGAGAAGAAAGGCTTCTTCGGCTGGTTCAACCGTCGTTTCCATCACACGGCCAAGGGCTACGAGAGCATCGTCGCCAAACTGCTGCGTCGGAGTGGCCGGCTGATGCTGATTTATGTGGCTCTTGGCGTGGTGGTGGGCTACCTTTACGTTCGCCTGCCCACGTCTTTCCTGCCGCAGGAAGACCAGGGTAACCTGCTGGTCAACATGCAGCTGCCGCCCGGCGCGACTATGGAGCGTACGCAACGTGTGGTTGAGCAAGTTGAAGATTACATGCTCAAGCAGCCGGAGATCGAGAGCATGGTGGCAGTGATGGGTTTCTCATTCTCTGGCCAAGGTCAGAACGCCGCGCTGTCGTTCGTTACCCTCAAGCCGTGGGACGAGCGCAAGGCTCCGGGGCAAGGTGCGGATGACATCGCCGGTCGTGCGATGGGTGCGCTCTCTGGAATTCGCGACGCCTTCATTTTCACTTTGAGCCCGCCACCAATTCCTGAGTTGGGCGCGAGTTCGGGCTTCACGTTCCGCCTGCAAGACCGCGGCGGAAATGGTCACGAGGCTCTGCTGGCCGCGCGCAACCAGATGCTAGGCATGGCAATGCAAAGCAAGGTGCTGGCAGGCGTTCGCCCCGATGGCCTGGAAGATGCGCCTCAGTTGCAGGTAGACATTGACCGCGACAAGGCCGCTGCGCAAGGCGTGAATTTTGCTGCGGTCAACAGCACCATTTCGGCGTCGCTGGGGTCGGCTTATGTGAATGACTTCCCCAATGCCGGGCGTATGCAGCGCGTGGTCGTGCAGGCTGATGCGCACGCCCGCATGCAGCCCGACGACATCCTGAAACTGACGGTGCTCAACCGCCAGGGCCAAGCGGTGCCTCTGTCAAGCTTTGCTACCACGCGCTGGATCACCGGCCCGGTGCAGACAATTCGATACAACGGCTATCCCGCCATGCGTATCGCCGGCTCCGCCGCTCCGGGCTTCAGCACGGGCGACGCGATGCGCGAAATGGAACTGCTTGCGGAGAAGCTGCCGCCAGGGTTTGCTTTCGAGTGGACCGGCCAGTCGCGCGAAGAAAAGCTTGCCGGCAATCAGGCGTTGATCCTCTACGGATTCGCCATTCTGGCGGTGCTGCTTGCACTGGCAGCCCTCTATGAGAGCTGGTCGATCCCGCTGGCTGTGATTCTGGTGGTGCCGCTGGGTGTGCTGGGGGTTCTGCTGGCCGTGACCGGACGAGGCATGACCAACGACGTCTACTTCCAGGTGGGCCTGATCACCATCATCGGTTTGTCTGCCAAGAACGCTATTTTGATCATCGAGTTTGCCAAGGATCTGCAGGCGCAAGGCATGAGCGCCATCGAGTCAGCGCTGGCAGCCGCGCACCTTCGCTTCCGCCCGATCGTGATGACCTCGCTGGCCTTTATTCTTGGTGTGCTTCCACTGGCGCTTGCCAGCGGTGCGAGCTCGGCCAGCCAGCGTGCGATTGGCACTGGCGTGATTGGTGGCATGATCGTTGGAACGAGCTTGGCAGTGTTCTTTGTGCCGATCTTCTTCGTGGTGGTGCGCCGCATCTTCAAGACCACGGAACGTGAGCGTGAGCGTTTTGCTGATCATGCGGCACATGCCGGTATCACTGCCGAAGCCGCACATGCCTATGTGGCAGCCGCGGAGGAAGGTCTTTCCGAGGAAGAACGTCGCGCCATGCACGCAGGCGCCGAGCCTCCGCCGGCTACAAAGGCCAAAAAGGACAGCCATGAATAAGCACCACGAACAGACTCATCTTCTGAAAGCAGGGGCTCAGCGCACAATGCTCAGCGTTCAAAATGAAAGCCGTCAGGGCGCTGCTTTTGCGTCGGCATCGCGCCAGCGCGTATTCCGTCCTTTGGCAGCAGTGGCATTGGTGGGCGTGCTCTCGGGTTGCTCATTCATACCGGCTTATGAGCGGCCAGCCGCTCCCGTGGCCACTCAGTGGCCTGACACTGCGGGCGCGCAAGCAGTCAGTGGAACCGCTGCAGCCGACCTGCCCTGGCAGCAGTTCGTGCACGATGTACGGCTGCGTGAGCTGATTGATTTGGCCATCACGAACAACCGCGATCTGCGGGTGGCGGCGCTGAACATCGAGCAGGCCCGCGCTCAATACCAGATCCGACGCGCTGACCAAGTTCCCACCGTGGGGGCGAGCCTGGCGGGCACGCGCACGGCTCCTAACGCGAGCGCTGGCACAGATGGCCCCAGCGTGAGTTCGGTGTATACGCTTGGCGTGGGCATTACTTCGTGGGAGCTGGATTTCTTCGGCCGCGTGGCCTCGCTCAAGGACGCGGCGCTGGCGCAGTACCTGGCTACAGAGGAAGCCGGCAAGGCCGCGCAGATCAGCCTGGTCGCTGCGGTGAGCAGCGCGTGGCTTTCCTTGCAGGCCAATACTGAACTGTTGGCGCTGGCTGAGCGTACGCTCGCCACGCGCGATCAATCATTGCGCCTGACCAAGCTGCGTTTCGACAATGGTGCCTCATCCGCACTCGACATGCGGCAGGCGGAATCGCTGGCGGCATCAGCGCAGGCCGCGCAGGCGCAGCAACAGCGCTTGCGTGCGCAGGACATCAACATGCTCACTCTGCTGGTCGGCCAGCCCGTGCCTGAGCGGCTGATTCCCACAGTGCCGCCAGTGGTTGCAACTCCGGCGCCGACTGATTTGACACAGCCCACGCTGCCAGTCGCGCCAGCGGGCGATCTGTCCACTTTTACCGAAGTTCCTTCCGGCTTGTCTTCTGAGGTGTTGCTGCGCCGGCCGGACATTCGCGCCGCAGAGCAGCAACTGATCGCTGCCAACGCCAACATCGGTGCGGCACGGGCGAATTTCTTCCCGCGCATCACACTGACGGCCAGCGCAGGTCGCGCCAGTACCAACCTTGAGGGGTTGGTTGGCTCGGGCGGCGTGGGCGCCTGGTCCTTCGGCCCCAGCGTGACGCTGCCCATCTTTGACATGGGGCGCAACCAGGCGAACCTGGATGCAGCCCAGGCCGGCCGCGAGATCGCGGTGGCTCAATACGAAAAGGCCATACAGAGCGCGTTTCGCGAGGCCGCCGACGCTCTGGCCGGTCGTGCCACTTTCAGTGCCCAGTTGGTCGCGCTGGAAGCGCAGGCTGTGGCCGAGCGAGATCGATTCCGCCTGGCTGATTTGCGCTACCGAAATGGCATTGCGAGCTACCTCGATTTGCTCGACGCTCAGCGCTCGCTCTTCGCAACGGAGCAGGCACTCGCGCAGACGCGGCTGGCCCAGCGCGCCAACGAGGTTCAGCTGTACAAAGCGCTAGGAGGAGGCTGGACTGAGCCCGCCGAGAAAGCGACTTCAACGGCCGGGCGACTGGGTAACTGACGCCCGCGTGGCACCTGCTTTGGCCGCTCTGCGGCCGTCAGCGAATTGCCGCCCTATAATCTGCCGTTCCGGGCTTGGAGGTAGTTGCAAAAGTGCAGCTGCAGCCAATGTCCCTTGCACCAAAAACCACCAAGACAAGATCCCCTGAGGACGCCATGAGCGACAACACGCACGAGGAAGCACACACCGGTCCGATCAAGACGCCCAAGCAAGTGTTCTGGATCAGCATGGCATCCTTTGTGCTGCCAGTGTTCATTATCATTGGGCTCGTCTTTTACGTGACGTCGGCCAATAAGCTTTCACCAGGCGCCACTGATGTTGAACGTGCCGTAGCGCAGCGTATCCAGAAGGTTGGAACCGTGGAAATCCGCGATGCCAACCGTCCCCTGGCTGGCGGTGAAGAGGTCTACAAAGCGCAATGCGCGGCCTGCCATGCAACCGGCCTCGCTGGTGCGCCCAAATTTCAGGATTCAGGCGCATGGGGTCCCCGTCTCGCCACAGGTCTTGATGCGCTCGTGAAATCAGCTGTCGGCGGCAAGGGTGGCATGGCCCCTCAAGGCGGTGGCAACTTTTCTGACCTTGAGATTGCTCGTGCTGTGGTCTACATGGCAAACGCTGCGGGCGGTAAATTTGCCGAGCCTGCAGCCCCGGCTGCAAGTGGTGCAGCCGCTGAAGCCGCTCCTCAGGCTGCCGCAGCGCCTGCGCCGGCTGCAACTCCTGCACCTGCCCCCGCTCCTGCAGAGACAGTGGCGGCCGCGGCACCCGCAGCAGCGGCAGCACCCGCTGCTGGTGGTGGTGCTGGCAAGGCGCTGTACGAGAGCGCTTGCATGGTTTGCCATGCTGCTGGCGTGGCGGGTGCCCCTAAATTCGGCGATAAGGCTGCTTGGGCTCCGCGTCTGGCGGTGGGCTTTGAAGAGGTTTTGAAGATCGCCACTACCGGAAAAGGCGCTATGCCTCCCAAGGGCGGTTCCACCGCTTCTGATGCAGATTTCAGGGCTGCAGTCCAGTACATGGTGGACGCGTCAAAGTAAGTCTGGTCAGTGCGCTCTTTCTGCAAGAAAGCCGGTCAATGACCGGCTTTTTTGCGTTAAGAAAGGCGATTATGTGTGTCATGAAGGTTCCCGGCCGGGCAGACCCCTGTCATGCGGCCTGGCTTGGCCACGGATGTCGTATGCCAGCACAACATCCTCAACAGAGTACCGAGCTGAACCCGTTAAAGAGAAGCAAGCTCACAAGATTGATTTTGCGGCCTCCATCTGTTGATTTGAAACAATAGCTTACAATTCCCCTTGGTGGAGTCATAAATAGTTAAACGAGGAGGCAGTAATGCGCGCAAGGTATCGCTTGACTTGGGGGAGTGCGTCAAGCTTTGTGGCTCGCGGGTGCTTTGCTCGAACTATGGCATGGTTTGTCCAAGCCCTTGTGCTTGGAGCAATTCTTGGTTGTGGCGGCGGTGGAGAGACTGAGGGGCAGGTTGTTGCGTTCTCTGGGGAAGCTTCCGGCTTCACAATGACCACGGCTGCGGATCCGCGGTTGGGGCAAATCCGTGAAGTCCTGCTCCCTAAATCTGCCGGGGCAGGTTCGCCCGTCGTGCGCTTGGACGCTTTTCGGAAATTGGCCCAGGATTCTGATAAAGAAGGTGCTCTTCTGATCGGCTCCCAGCGAGAAGTCGAGGCGACGATGCAGTCGGAGGCTTTTCAAGCCAGGCTGAGTTGGCGACGCGGTACCGACGGGACGCAGACTGCAAGTATCAGCTTTGAATCACTTGGTGCGCAAGGCATGCGCCTTGGCCTGCAAATAGACATGCTGCCCATGCGCAGCGTACTACGTGTGTTCGGCTCGCAAGATGAGCACGGCGTGGAAATTGACAGTGCCGTGGTAGCGCAGGCTGTCCAGAACAACCTGAATGCCGGGGTGCCAGAGCAGGATGCGCGTCTGTATTGGCTGCCAACCATCAGAGGTGCTCAAGTCACACTGGAAGTAGAGCTACCTGCAGATATCCCGCGCGCCGCGTTGGTCCTGTCTATTCCTAAGCTCGTCCATTTGTGGACACTGCCCGAACATGCCGAACCGGAAATCGACATCACCAAAGCAGCCGCTGCGAGCTGTCATCGGGATGCCACCTGTAGTCCGGCTTTTGACACTGCTGCCAGATCTGTGGCTCGTATGGTCTATGTTAAGGGAGTGTATGCCTACGTATGCACCGGAGCCTTGATGGCAGATGCGAACGCCACGGAAACGCCGTATTTTCTAAGCGCTGCACACTGCATTTCAAGCCAGGTGGTTGCATCCACACTAGAGACCACCTGGTTTTACAGGTCCGCCACTTGCGGATCGTTCACCGTCGACTCAAGAGTACGCTACGTGTATGGTGGCGCATCGCTCCTGTACGTAGGCGAAGCAACAGACACCTCCTTCATGCGTCTGAATTCATCGCCTCCTGATGGGGCCGTTTTTGCGGGCTGGGACAGCAGCACCCCTAAACTCCCGACATCCGTGACGGGAATACACAATCCCAGAGGCGACTTTCAGAAGATCTCCACAGGAACGTTGAACGCCTTCGCTAATTGCAGAATGATTGGCTCGAAAGTGATTTGTAGCGTAGCGCAAGCCTCGACGGGAAATTTCCTGCAAGTCGGCTGGAGCAGCGGAACGACGGAGGGTGGCAGCAGCGGTAGCCCGCTATTTGCCTCGAACAATGGCAATCACTATGTGATTGGACAAGCGCAATCGGCAAGCCTAGACATCTGCGGTTGGAACCGCAACACTCAATACGGGCGCTTTGACCTTGCTTACCAAGCTGGCCTGAAGCAATGGCTGGGGCCTAGCTCCATTCCCCCAACTCTGGCAGAAAATCTCACCGCAGTGTTTCGCTTCTACAACCCATCGACGGGTGCTCACTTCTATACGAGCAGTGTGTTGGAACGCGACTTCGTGATCTCCACCTACCCGGCATTCACCTATGAGGGCCCGAAGTTCAAGGCTTCATCTCTGGCCGGGCCGGGCCTTGCACCTGTCTATCGATTTTTCAACGTTCAGACGGGCGCGCATTTTTATTCAATCAGCCCGGCCGAGCGCGATTTCGTTCTTGACACCTATCCGCAGTTCAAGTACGAAGGAACTGCCTGGTATTCGCAGCCTCAAGCTGGCAACAAGGCGGCTCAGATGTATCGCTTCTTCAACCTGAGGAACAGTGTTCACTTCTATACCCTCAGCAAAGCGGAATCTGACTTCGTGCGTGCGACCTACCCTGAATGGAAATATGAAGGCGGTGTGTATTACGCTTGGCCCAACTGAGCTGAACTGAACTGACAAATGGCATCTGGGACGCCTGATCGCACATGGCAGCACTGGAGGCGCAGCCCCGAAAGACAGTCCATTGCGGTCTGTTTTCCTGCGTCGGCGTCGAACGGACCCGCGGAAAAGGAAGATAGCCGTAACGGTAAGGTTTCGGCCTCCAGACAAGAGGGCTGCCGTACATGGGGTAGCCCCTCCCGCAACTTCTGGGCAAGTGTGAAGCATTCATGGGCAGTGACGCTCAATTCTCGGTTGGCAGCAAGCACAGCTGGTACCCGTAGCCAGGCCGAGACGTTCACGGCCAGTGCGCACCCTCGTTATCCGCCACTCGACATTGAAGTCCGTGCCTTTTGTCTCTCTGCAGTATCAATGCAAGCAGGATAAATTCATCAGCTACAGTCAGAAGCAGAACAGGAGGAACCTTGGCCTACAAACGGCACTATCGCATACTCAGATCAGGCAACAACCTGGGCTCGGCCGTGCGCGTGCTTCACCACGGACTCAAGGACGTGAACACCAACTTGCAGCTGCCTGACCCGGGCCAACGATAAACAAAAGCATCAACCAAAAATGAACTTTGATTTCATAACTGACGCGCCTATCCACTTGTTGGTGTCAGGGTCAGTCCTGCTTCTCTTGGTTGCCTATTTTTTCCTGGCATTCTTTTTCCTGGACTAAGACACCGTTCAAGACTCGGTTCATTGTTGACTGCTCTCAACAGCGAAAAGTACAAAAAAGTTTTGAACCCGGAACAGTTGGGAAGCGCTTTCGATATCTTTCCAAAGTCCGACCAGATTCAGCATCTGTGGCGAGAGCACAAGAAGACCCTCTACAGCACGTCTACGGAACAGGGTGGAGTTGAGTCATCCCGCTGGCACGCCACAGTCTCGGCCGAGTCTCTCTGGAACGGCCAGTTGGCGGTAGACGGCCGCCTGAAGACAGACTTCTTCAAGCACCTTCCCGGCATCTTCACCGGCTTGGGAATCATCGGAACGTTCCTAGGCCTCATTGCCGGCCTTCGCCAGTTCAAAGTCAGCTCTGAAGCTGACGTCGTCCGCACAAGCCTTGAAGCGCTCATGCACTCGGTTGGCGAGGCATTTTTGATATCAGCTGCGGCTATCGGCGCTGCGATGGTTGTGACTTTTCTTGAGAAGATGCTCCTTAGCTCGCTGTACAGGAAGGTCGACTCGATTGCCGAGATTTTGGATGCCCGCTTTCCATACTCTGCCCCCGAAGACATCCTCAAAAAGACAGAGGGGTATGCGGAAGAATCCGCCACTCAGCTTAAGCAGCTGAAGACTGAGCTGGTCAAAGAGCTTCGACCTGTCCTCCTTGAGATGAGCGAGGCGCAGTCGAAAACTCTGGAACGACTGACCGCGTCACTTGAACGCAGATTCGAGCATGTCGGACAAAGTCAAATCGAAGCCTCACGAGCAAACAACACCGAGCTTGGAACCGCCATCTCCCAAGCAATTGCTTCTGGCTTAAGTGCTCCTCTTGATGAAATCAAAGACGCGGTTAAGAAAGCGAGCGGTGACCAGTCTCAGACCGCGGTGAACATGCTGCAAGACGTCATGACCAGCTTCAGTCAGAAGCTGAACGACCTCTTTGGGGGTCAAATCAATGGCATTAACGACCTAAACCAAAGAACTGCAGATACCATGCAGATGGCTGTGGGCAAGTTAAGCGAGCTGGTCGAAAGTCTCCAGACAGCTGGGAAGAGTTCAACAGAGGCCATGGCTGAGCACATGGCTCGCGCCTTATCTGACATGGAGGCGCGTCAGAGCCAAATGGCCTCAACGACCCAGGCTCTGGTGGATGAACTCAAGCAGGCCATCGTCCTATCGCAATCAACGACCAAAGACAGTGTCGAAACTGCGACGAGCGAGATGGCGCGTCGCATGGCTGAAGCCATAGAAAAAATGGAGCTGCGCCAGTCAGCCATCAATGAGACCAACAAGGAGTTCATTTCTCAAATCAAGGGTCTGGTATCCACTTCCCAGTCCGAGACGAACAGCAAGCTTCAGGAAGTGCTTGGTAACCTTGAGGTCCAGCTAGGGCATATGCTTGCTTCGTTCCAAGCGATACAAGCAAAGGCTGTCGCCGAGGGTCAGGCGCGCGAGCAAGCGAACTCGGAGAAAACCCAGGCCGTCGTGGGCTCCATGGTCGGCTCAGTCGAGGGCCTGGTCGGAAAAATCTCGGACGCCACTGCGCAAATGCAGGCCAGTGTTGCGACCTTGGCGACCACCACAACCACAGCCATCGACAGCATGTCAAACGGTGCTCAGCTCGTCAACGCCGCTGCTCAAAGCTTCTCCAATGCGAGCGACAAGGTGACGAATGCCATGGGACAAGCCGGCACTGTGTCCAGCAAGCTGACCGACGTTTCGGCATCACTTGCTACAGCCTCGTCCGCCATCCAGGCGAGCGTCGGAGACTACCGCTTACACAGAGAGGCGGTTGGCTCCATGGTCGAAGAGCTTAGAGGGGTGATTGCGAATGCAAAGACTGACGTCGGCATCAGCTCATCGGTGCTACAGCGAATTGAACAAGCGAGCACGAAGCTGTCCCAAGCTCAGTTGCAGACGGAGCAATTTTTGAACGGGGTGGCTGTCGTTCTTGGAAAGGCGCATGAGGAGTTCCGCGCTTCGGTAACCAACAGCCTGAGTAAGTCCAACCACGAGTTCCAGCAAAAGCTTGCTTCCGCTGTTGGCATGCTGAGTGCCTCCATCAAAGAGCTGGACGACGTGTTGGCTACAGCAACACCGCGGGGACATAAGGCATGAGAGAGGGCCGCTCACGCACGGCCCGTGGCGACCGGGACGAGGCCGAGAAGCCTTTCTGGATTTCCTTCGCTGACCTCATGACCGCTTTGATGGTTTTGTTTCTGGTGGTGATGGCAGTCGCCTTGCTGGCAGTTACTCGCACAGTCTCGGAAGCTGAGGAGCGAGAGGCCAAGTACAAAGCAGACATCGACCACTGCCTGTCCCTTGCAGTTGCGGCCTCGAAGCGCCATGAAGGCGTCAAGGTTGACCTGCAGCGTAGGGTGCTTGACTTCGGTGAACGTGCGCGTTTCGCATTTGGCCGTGCAGACCTGACCGTAGAGCAGCAAGGTGTGCTGCGAAGATTTGTGCCCGAGTTGCTGGGGATGGCGGAGACGGAACAATGCAAACGTGTGCTCAAGCGCGTTGTCGTTGAGGGCTACACCGATAAGCAGGGTGCGTACCTGGTAAACCTCAACTTGAGCCTGATGCGCAGCCAACGCGTTCTATGCGCCATGTTTGAGACCAACGGGCCAGACCTTCTTACTGAAGCCCAGAAAGAAGCTGTCCGAGACGTTTTCCTGGTCGGCGGTTTCGCGTTCAACTCTTCGAAAGACACCCCAGAAGAAAGCCGTCGAGTAGAGATGCGTCTTGAGTTTTTGGGCCTCAATGAGAAGCGTGTCGAGCCTCAGCGTGGGGTTGAGGCCAACTTCGGCAAGTGTGCAATCTGATGGACAACTTCAATCCGCTGTCATTGTTGACCAGTCTTTTGGAGGCATCACATAGCGCGCCCATGACGCTGCGTGAGGGCACTGACATCGACCAGGTACTTGCGGAACAGATAGCAAGTGCGAAGAGCGGTAGCCGGAGTTTCGAGCCCAAAGACCTCCAGATTGAAGCTGTTCAGCGGTTTTGGGCCTCTGGCAGCTTGGAGTCACTCAGAGATGCACGCCTTGTTTCCTTCGGGCTGACCGTCCGGCCTTGGGGAGATAGTCGCTGTGTCATAGAGGACCGCAAGCTTTTTGGAGCTGCCCTTGATGGGGTCAGTGCTTGGCGTGACTCCCCTCGGCAGTTCCGAAAGTGCTACCAAGGTCTGGCTCGGAGCTACTTCGACTACGACACCGCGCGAGGCGCGGTGCCCACTGCAGGCAGGGAGAATTGGGTAACATTGCGTGACTATCTGAGGCAGAACGTCAGCAACATCAAGGTCCAATCCATCAACCCCGATTGGGTCGATAGCGCGCTGGAGAACCAGGGTCTGTTCACAACGACTCCATGTGAAGCCTACGGAAAAGAAGTTCTTGAGGGCAATACCGAGCGTGTGGACAGGGTTCGCCACCTTCTCGGCATCAGTGATGGTTCGTGGTTCACACGCGAACTCATCATGGCGCAGCTGATACAGGCTGCCCGTCGAGAGGATCACATATTCCCCCAGCTTGTGAGTCGACTCTTGGGCCTCATTGCCCACAATGACGTGCTGCGCGACCCAGGGATGCAACTGATTCTGGACAAGTACTCGTCCATTCCTCAGGCACCTCAACATGTGGGCTTGAAAGAACAAGCGGTTGAGTGGTGGGGCAATCCCTGGCTACCGTCAAACCAAGACCGCTGGGGTGGCGTCTCCCAGGCTGCCAGAGACATGGTCTCGAACTGGTTGAAGGGTGAGTTCATTGAGTTGTTCTTTACCAAACTGGCGCAAGACGGACTCAGCGACACAAGACGTGTTCGATTCTGGGAGAAGTACATCCCGTCAATCGGCACGATGCAGTTCGCGCTCGGAAATCACGCAATGTACTCCAAGGAAAAGGACTTCGTTGAACTCCGAGAAAAGCTGAAGGGGCTCTTGGTTGGACTTGACGACGTGAACGCGTCCAACAACGCATTCATCATGCGGATTGGGGACTTGCTCGCGGTGGAATTCAGCGGTGCGTCAAACGCCTTCTATGGATACAGCGTGACGCGCACTTTGCCCTTTGACCTATCCAAACCAGTCAAAAGCGCTCCTGTAAACGGGAGGAACTCCCTAAAAAATGATGCCAAGGTGCTCTACCTTCGACACCAAGACGGTGTACATGGGTATACGTATTGGGAAGACAGGTTCAAGGACGAGTTGCAGGCCAACTTCGGAATAAAGCCTGGTGGTCAGAAAAAGCAGCAAGTCATTGGTAAAGACTACGTCACTCCACCACCCCCACCACGAACTGAGACACCTCATACCTCTGTGCCTGGGTCTACGTCCGCCACAGGCGGCATTCAACGCGGAACAGTCAAAAACGGCCTTCAGCCGACTGTTCCAATGAGCCACTCCGCGAGTGTTGGAGACCTGTTCTCGCGGCCACCGAAGGCCAGCGAAACGTTTTCGTCAGCAGCCTTACCACGCCAAAGCCCCCGCTCTGCAGCCACTTCGCGCAGGGAGCGGCCTAACGAAAGTGACTTGTTGAATCGCCCGACTCAATCCGGTGTAGACGTCCCATGTTTTGTTCCAACGACGATTCGTCAGCCTGGCTTAAATCGAGGTACAGGCGCTGTAGCGCATCAAGGCGAATCGAGCCCTCCAGCAACAGCGCCAACCTTCCCCAAGGCCCCCTTGCCAACACCGTGGTCTGAGGTTTTCAATGAAGTGAACATGAAGGCGCTCTCCCGTCGAATTGGTGGGTACGTAGAAGATAACCGAGCCAAGGGCGGCGCCTTGTGGATTCGCGCAACCGACCACAACCCTGAGGCAGGCAGAATCCTGCGGTCATGGGGTTTTTCCTACAAGCTGGGCAAAGGATGGTGGAAGGACCCTGAGCAATGAGCCGGTTCAAGCTATTCGGGAAATCAAAAGAGCGGGATGAAGCAGGATGGTCCCTCCGTTGGGCAAAGGACGGCGTTCAAGTTCGGCGAGCAGGGCCCGGCGATAAAACATCTTCGACTGCTTACGCCGGCCTCTCAGGATTGCTGACGCAACTTGTAGATGACGGATACGCCACCCGGGACGTTCACAGTGAGTTTCTCTTACCATGGGAAAACTTCTATGCAGCCGCACAGACGCCCAATTACGCAGGCCTTCCGGATGCGTTGGGATTGCCAAGGGTAACGGAGTCTAGGCCTGTTCTCTCGAGCCGGAACGCCCTCATTGACTCAGACTTCACCATATCGATTGCGAAGTGGGTAGGACCTAGTGGTGAACATGTTGTTCCCGTCTATATAGGAGCGCTGATTAACGCGGGCAGTGGCCTTGAGCTGATGACCTTTCCCGCCTGGCAATTGGTCCAGCAAGTAGTAGCTTTTGCCCGCCGCGATGAGTCAGCACATACGCCACATGCCCAAGAGTTGGCGTGGGGTCGAATCCGCCGGACTGCCGTGGCCGCGGGAGCAGACATGAGCGACTTTCTGGTTAAGACGGTTGTGCTCTCACCTGAGCGTTTGGACATCAAATTCCGACGCTCCGATGCAATCCTTGATGACACGGTGGTTGAAATTATTCCTGGTTTCGAGGGTGCCCCCGACAACTGGCTTGCAGAGTTCGACCGATTCAGCAGCGTACAAGACAGCTACAAATTTGCGTTGGAGAACGGCGGGCTTATTCATGTGGCCGTGTCTCCCCAAGTCAAGGCCGTCTTGAGCGAAGTCAAGCGTCTACCTGGCCGACGCGTTGCCGGCTCTCGTGCGCAAGCCTTCTTGCTGAACCCCTTCGCGACGTTGGGAGAGGCAGCAACTGACGTAATTGATGAAGAGCAGTTTGAGCAGGCGCGGGAGGACGCCGGCCTACAGTTTGAGAGGTTCACCGCGGTCGTCGAACATGGCCCTTCAGGCTTTCCAGAGCGCGTTGGGATATTGGTTGACTCAGCCAGATCTTCTGGGCCTCAGGCCTCAACCACGCACTACTTCGACGACATAAGCGTCAAGAATTTCATTGCCCGGGTCGAACGAGCACAAAAGGCTGGGCTACAGCTGGTGTTCTGGGAGGGGCATGAACTCGAGTTGCTCGGGGATTCTGAAGAGCAGCTAAGCCTACTTCGAGCCGCCTACGAGCAGAGGACTCAGCCCCCGACGCTGGTCACTTATTCGAAGATTCACGACCTCTCCAGCTACTCGTCGCGAATCGAAGGGGTAGGCCTTGAGAAGCCGTACTACTCCCCATACATCGTCAAGCGAAAAGAGGACGAAGGTTGGTTCCCTGAAAACGTACTTCCCGTTGTCGTGTACACCCCAGAAGGTGAGTCTGAGCAAGTGGCCGTGGCTGTCAGCGAGGTACTCCTCGAAGAGCTCAAAAAGGCCACGACTGCTGCCGCTGCTTCAGGTAACGACACAGTCTCTCTTGGGTGGCTGCCAAAGCCCATTCCCTTGACAGAGGCGAAGATAATAACCGGAACCTTTGACGAAGTTCTATCGGATGTAAAGAACAAGGCATTCGACCCAGACGAGAGACTTCCACCAAAGTCAGAGCCGAAGAAGACTTTGGTTCTTCGAGCGAACATAGACACCGTCGACTACGATGAGCAGCGCCGAGATGCTCTTAATGCCAGCCCCGTTCAGTTTCACCCATCGCGAGGACTAAGCACTGACTTTGCTCTTTTGGAACATCAGGTCGCAGGCGTCGCCCGAATGCAGCACCTTTACAGCCTTCGGGAGCGATACAGAGTTCGGGGTCTTGTTTTGGCTGATGACATGGGGCTCGGAAAGACGCTGCAGCTTCTGGCACTGATGACTTCCGTCTTCGAGAGGGAGCCAAACACGGCACCGATGTTGGTCGTCGCGCCTGTTTCGCTACTAGAAAACTGGAGAGAAGAGGCAGAACGGTTCTTCCCAGGAGTGCTTCGCATACTCACTGCATATGGTGAAGCACTCAAGCCGCTTCGCGTGCCGCGTGACAGCGTCGACGAAAAACTTCGCACTGAAGATGGTCTGGTCAAGTTTCTTAAGCCAAACTGGGTCGGCAACGCTCAGTTAGTTCTCACGACTTATGAGACCCTTCGTGACCTTGAGTTTTCCTTTGCGCTTCAAAAGTGGTCCATCATGGTTTGCGATGAAGCTCAACGCATCAAGAATCCAGCTGCGATGGTGACCAGAGCGGCGAAGAAACAGAACGCGTCGTTCAATATCGCATGCACAGGGACCCCTGTTGAGAACACCCTCGCCGACCTATGGTGTCTCTTCGACTTCGTTCAGCCAGGCCTTCTTGGGGCCCTTAATGACTTCGGAAAAACCTACCGGCGCCCCATTGAGATTGACGAACGAGACTCAGTGGCACAAGGCCGCATTGAAGAGCTGCGGACGAAAATTGAGCCCCAGATACTGCGCCGAACCAAGCTTGAAGTCGCCAAGGACCTCCCCAGGAAAATCATTGCTGAGGACTGTAGGCGCCTGCCGCTGTCTTCAACGCAGCGCAACTTGTATGCAAAAGCCATCGAGGACTTCAAAAAGCAACGCAGTGACCCTGAATACAAGACACCGTTCAAGAATCACCTGGGCCTTCTGCACTACTTGCGGCTGGTGTGCACCGACCCGCGGCGGCATGGCCTAACCGTCTTCAAGCCGGAACCTATTGGGGAGTACCGTAGAGCGGCCCCCAAATTGGACTGGCTGCTCACGCAGCTGAAAGAAATTCAGACCAAGGGCGAGAAGGTTATCGTCTTTTGTGAGTTTAGAAATATTCAGAGGCTATTGCAGCACTACATTGCCGAGGTTTTTGGCTACGAGCCAGACATCATCAACGGGGATACCTCGGCATCAGCAGAGCACGCAAACAGCCGTCAGAAACGCATCAAAGCATTTCAAGCCAAGCCTGGTTTTGGAGTCATCATCTTGTCCCCGGTGGCTGTTGGCTTCGGCGTGAACATTCAAGGTGCAAACCACGTGGTGCACTACACGCGAACCTGGAACCCCGCAAAAGAAGACCAGGCCTCAGACCGTGCTTGGCGTATCGGCCAGACCAAGGACGTCTACGTGTACTACCCTGTGGTGGCCGCAGACGACTTCATCACGTTCGACGTGAAGCTGGACCGGTTGCTTGAGAGAAAACGTTCTCTGGCTGGCGACATGCTGAATGGTTCGCCGGATATATCGCCGGCAGATTTTCGTGTTGAAGAGGTCGTGCCAGACGCGGATGCGGACTTCTTCGACGAACGTGTTACCCTCGATGTCGCACTTCGAATGGAATGGCGCCACTTTGAGGGCCTGACTGCAGCCTTGTGGGCTAAAAAAGGTTTTGACACTGTCTACTGCACACCGGCGGCAGGCGACAACGGTGTTGATGTTGTTGCCATTCTTGAGCAGACGGGTGAGCTTGTTCAAACCAAGACTTCGTCTTCGGACTCCAAGCCCCTCAACTGGGATGCAGTGAAGGAAGTCGTTGCTGGTGAAGCTTTTTACAAGCGCAAGCACCCTGGCGTTGTCTTTAAAAAGGTTGGGCTTACCAGCCAGTCCTTCAACCTGCAAGCCCACGATAATGCGCGTCTCAATGATGTGATGTTGCTCGAACGCCCCAATCTTGCTGACATGCTGAATGAGCACCACGTAACCATGCTCGACGTTGAGCGAATCCTCTACACGGACTGGGCTTCAACAGAGGCTTGAGGTGGCGCCTCGACAACCGGCGAGAGGTGGGGCACTAATTTTTCTCAGCGCGGCCTAAAAAACAAAATAAATCATTGTTTTTAAAGGGAATGGTCCAGCAGAGGCATAACACTCGTACCAATACAAAAAGCCGGTCAGTGGCCGGCTTTTTGTATTGTGCACGCGCTGCAAGAGCAAGAAGGGCACACAAAAAAAGAAAGCCTTGGATTTTTGTCCAAGGCATTTCATTACAAGCGCTTCGCAGCGCTTTCGGTTAGGCGTGTGATTGCACGAGCTTACGCCGGCAAGGCCACCAGCGGGCTGCCGTACATGGGGTCGTCCTTCTGCGAGGCCAGTGCCTTGGCAAGATCGAGTCCCAGTGCCTTCGCTACGCCAGCGGCGTAGGCCGGGTCGGCCGCGTTGCAGTTGCGGATATGGCGGAATTTAATGAATTCCGGGGCGTCGCCCATGGCGCGGGCCGTGTTCCCAAACAGTGCTTCTTTCTGCTCTGCGGTCATCAGGCGGAACAGCTTGGCGGGTTGTTCGAAGTAGTTGTTGTCGTCCTTGTCGTAATCCCAGTGCGCGGCGTTTCCAGTGAGTTTTAGCGGCGGCTCCATGAAGTCTGGTTGGGCTTGCCATTGGCCGAAGCTGTTGGGCTCGTAATGAGGCAGGCCGCCGTAGTTGCCGTCGACACGGCCAGTACCGTCTCGGTGGTTGCTGTGCACCGGGCAGCGGGCCTGATTGACAGGGATCTGATGGTAGTTTGTACCCAGGCGGTAGCGTTGCGCATCCGCATAGTTGAACAGGCGAGACTGCAGCATGCGGTCTGGGCTGGCGCCAATGCCGGGGACAAGGTTGCCGGGGGCAAAGGCCACTTGCTCCACATCGGCAAAGAAATTTTCAGGGTTCTTGTTGAGTTCGAACTCGCCAACTTCGATAAGTGGGTAGTCGCCCTTGTACCAGACCTTGGTCAGATCGAACGGGTGCAGGCGGTATTTTTCCGCGTCTGCTTCTGGCATGACCTGGATGAACATTTTCCACTTCGGGTACTCGCCGCGCTCAATGGCCTCGTAGAGGTCACGCTGGTGGCTTTCGCGGTCTTTGCCGACGAGTGCCTCGGCTTCGGCATCGGTCAGGTTCTTGATGCCCTGCTGAGTGCGGAAGTGCATCTTGACCCAGAAACGTTCGCCATTCGCGTTCCAGAAGCTGTAAGTGTGGGAGGCGAAGCCGTGCATGTGGCGGTAACTGGCAGGAATGCCCCGGTCGCTCATGACTATGGTGATCTGGTGCAGCGCTTCGGGGTTGAGCGTCCACCAGTCCCAGTTGTTGGTGGCGCTGCGCATGTTGGTGCGCGGGTCGCGCTTGACGGCCTTGTTCAGGTCAGGGAACTGGCGTGGATCACGAATGAAGAACACGGGGGTGTTGTTACCCACCATGTCCCAGTTGCCCTCTTCGGTGTAGAACTTGAGGGCGAAGCCGCGAATGTCGCGCTCGGCGTCGGCGGCGCCACGCTCGCCAGCCACGGTGGTGAAGCGGGCGAACATTTCTGTTTTCTTGCCGACTTCACTGAAAATCTTGGCGCGGGTGTAGCGGGTGATGTCTTGCGTGACGGTGAAAGTACCGAAGGCGCCAGAGCCTTTGGCATGCATGCGGCGCTCAGGGATGACTTCGCGAACAAAATTGGCGAGGCGCTCATTCAGCCAGACGTCTTGCGCCAGCAGCGGGCCGCGCGGCCCTGCGGTCAGGCTGTTGCGGTTGGTGGAAACAGGAGCACCGAAGTCGGTGGTCAAATGGGTTACGGGGCATTTCTTGGTGTCGTCGCTCATGGGTGTTCTCCTGGCTCGTTTAAGACACTTCCACTATACGGGAGTGGGTGCTGCTAATCCAATTGATTCAGATTAACTGACTTATAGCCTCACTGTATGCCGTGATCGTGACCGGGAATGATAAGGAGGTAACGGGAGAATTCAAACTTCATGGGGCCAAAGCAATCGTGCCCTGAGATGGGCACTTGCCTGGTCCGACAGCCTTCTATGGCGCCGGCTGCGGCGGTCTGATGGCCATTTGGGCGGCGCTGCGTGGGGTGCCGATGGGTGGGCCCGCCTGGCCGCGCTGAACGGCGGCGATGTCCTGTTCGCTGGGGTAGATGCCGGCCAGCCAATAGTCCATTGTCCGCCTGACCAGCGGAGCTGCGTGGGCAGCGCCGAAGCCTGCGTTTTCCACTATGGCAGCGACGGCGATCTGAGGGTTGTCGGCAGGCGCGAACGCGATGTAGAGCGAGTGGTCTCGCTGGTATTCGGATAGACGCGCTGCGTCGTAGCGTCCTTTCTGGCTGATGGTGATCGCTTGTGCGGTACCCGTTTTGCCACCCGAAAGGTAGGGGGCGCCTGCAAACACTCGCCGCGAGGTGCCCTCTTGCGTCACTCCAACCATGGCGCGCCGCACCAGGTCGACATGCTCGGCTTTGTAGCCCAGATCCTGTGCTGGGGGTTGGGGTACTTCGGCGCTCTGTTGGGTCAACGGGTTTATCCGGGATTTCACCAGATGAGGAGTGTGGCTTTTTCCGCCGTTAGCAAGTATGGCGGTGGCCTGCGCCAGTTGCAGCATGGTGAAGTTGTTGTAGCCTTGCCCGATGCCCAGGGAAATGGTTTCGCCAGCGAACCATTTTTGCTGCTCAGCCCTCTTGTACGCGGCGCGCTTCCAATCGGTAGAGGGCAGGATGCCGCGTGTTTCGCCGGGAATGTCGATGCCCGTAATCTGTCCGAAACCAAGGGGTTTCATGAAGTCGTGTATGGCGTTGACGCCCATGTCGTTGGCGAGCTGGTAGAAATAAACGTTGCTCGAAAACGTAATGGCGCGCCGCAGATCGACCGCGCCCAGCGCGTGGCCGGAGCGAAAGGTGTGGCCGCCAAAGTTCCAGGAGCCGCCATCCATGGTGATGGTGTTCGCAGCGCGCTTGCCCGTTTCCAGGCCAGCCAGCCCCATAAAGGGTTTGTAGGTGGAGCCCGGAGGGTAGGTGCCGCGCAAGGCGCGGTTGAGCAGGGGTTTGTCTAGCGAGTTGTTCAGCTCCCCCCAGGTTTCATGATCAATGCCTTCGACGAATAGGTTCGGGTTGTAGGTGGGCTTGCTCACGAAGGTGAGCACCTCGCCATTGCGGGGGTCAATTGCCACCAGCGCGCCACGCCGTTCGCCATAGAGCTCCTCCACCAGTTTTTGCAGATTGATGTCGATCGACAGTCGAACAGAGTCGCCCGGCGTGGCCGGATGGCTGGCCAGGCGCCGAACGGCATGTCCACCGGCAGAGGTTTCCATTTGCTCGACACCTGTGGTGCCGTGCAGGATTTTTTCGTAACTGCTTTCAACGCCGAGTTTGCCGATGTGGTCGGTGCCGCGATAGTTGGCGGCGTCGTCGGACTCCTCGATACGATCTTTTTCGGTCTGGTTAATGCGGCCGATGTAGCCGATCACGTGCGCGCCTGCCTCTCCCAGAGGGTAATTTCGAACCAGACGAGCCTTGATTTCCACTCCTGGGAATCGGTAGCGCTGGGCGGCAAAGCGGGCCACTTCTTCGTCAGACAGGCGCACGCGGATCGGTAGTGAATCGAAGCTGCGCGAGTCTTCCAGGAGTCTTTTGAAGCGCCTGCGGTCGCGCGGGGTGATTTCTACCACCTCGCTGATACCGTCAATGGTTTCCTCCAGTTTGCCGGCGCGCGAAGGCGTGATTTCTAGCGTGTAGGTCTTGTAGTTGGTAGCCAGTACGACGCCGTTGCGGTCCAGGATTTCGCCGCGGTTGGGCACGATGGGAACAACAGCAGTGCGGTTGGTTTCCGCGCGCTCCGCGTAGGCCTCATGGCGAACGACTTGCAGGATATAAAGGCGTGTGGCCACCAGCCCAAATGCAATGAGCATGGCAAGCCCGACCACAATCAAGCGTATCCGAAAACGCCTGAGCTCGGCTTCGACGTTGCGCAGCTCGGTCATTTCAGTGGTCCGTTGCCCTGCTGCTCAGAAGGTCTGGTTTCATAGCGGCCTGTCTGCGTCGGGGTTCGGCGCGCGGCGCTGCGGCGCGAGCAGTAGCGCGCTGACGAGGGGCCATAGGGCCGCTTCCAGGAGCGGCGCCAGCAATACCTGCCACCCGGGGAATATAGCGCCACCAATCAGGCGCAGGACGATGGTTATGGCATGCGCAGCGGCGAACAGCGGGATCAACTGCGCCGCCTGTCCGGGTACGCTGAACCACAGAATACGGCGGTGGATCATGATGGCGAAGTAGATCAGCACCGTGTAGGCCAGCGCGTGCTGGCCGAGTAGAGAAGCTTGGTGGACATCCAGGCACAGACCGAAGATGAATGCAGCGCCGAGGCCCACGCGGCGGGGTTGGTTCACGCTCCAGAAGACCAGCACCACGGCCAGGAAGTCGGGCATCCATGCCAGACGCCCGAGCGGCAGCAAGTTGAGCATCAAGGCTACCAGCAAGCTTCCCCAGATGAAAACGGGGCTGGCAGGCAGCAGCAGGGGCCGGCCACGTGGCATGATCATGGCTGGCGTCCTCGGTCTGGGGTTCGTGCCTTGCGCGAAACGCTCGCGGCAGACGCCGCCGACGCCGCCGATGCCGCAGGGGCGGCTGCCTCGGCGAGTGCATCAGGCTGGCCCACCGGTGTGAGCACCATGACATGAATAACACCCTGCATTTTGGCAAGGGGTGTGGCGTGGATGCGCGCGAAACTTGAGTCTGTGCGTCGATCGACCGAACTCACGCGAGCTACGGGAAGTCCGGGCGGGTAGACGCCATCTACACCACTGGTGGTGAGCAAATCGTCTTCCTTGACGTCTTCGGTCACAGACATGTAGCGCAGCTCCAGCTGTCCACCATGCGGTGTAGGCACGCCGTAGACGACGCTACGGGTGCCGGTGCGTGAGTTCATGACGGGGATCACCTGATCACGGTCGATCAAAAGGGTGATTTCACTGACGAAGGGGTAAACGCGCGTGACTTGACCGAGTACGCCTGATTCGTCCATGACCGGGGAACCGGGTTCGATGCCCTGCAACTGGCCTTTGTCGATCACTACGCGGCGGCTGTAGGGGTCGGTGGCGTCGTGCAGGACCTGCGCTGCCGTGGCCGATGCCTGGACGCGGTCGCGCAGTGCCAGCAATTGGCGCAGGCGCTCGTTTTCCAGTAGCAGCTGTTCCACTTGGCCAGCACGCTGAGATTGCTCGGCCAGTTTCAGGCGCGCGGCCTCTTCGGTCTTGTGGGCAGTTTTCAGGTCGGTCAGGTAGCTGGCGAAGTTTTGCATCATCTGCACCGGTTGCAGTGCCAGCCACTGCGCGGGGTAAAGCACTGTGGCTATGGTCGCGCGCAATGGTTGGGCTACGCGAAAGCGTGCATCGGCCACCATAAGGAACAGCGCCAGGGCACTGTAAAACACCAGGCGAGACCATGCCGACGGCCCTTGCTTGAAGAAGGGCGGTGGCGAGCGGTCGAGTGTTTCGAACGGCATAAGGTGAAGGTGGCGAGGCGTAGAGAGTCAGTTCAGGTTCTCACACGCCATCTTCAATTTTGACTCTTTCTCTCGTTCGTGAGGGAAAGGGGCAAAGTCTGGGGGCGTGCGGTAAACCACATCCGGAGCCTGCGGGGCTCTCTTCGCCAAGCCGCCGGGTGCGCTCACCCTCCGGGGGCAGGCGCGCCAGCGCCTGGGGGAAGTGCCTTACTCACTCGTGAAGATGCTGCCCAGCCGATCCATACGTTCCAGCGCGAGGCCACAGCCGCGCACCACACAGGTGAGGGGCTCTTCGGCCACCAGCACGGGCAGCCCGGTTTCCTCAGCCAGCAGGCGATCGAGATCGCGCAGCAGGGCGCCGCCGCCGGTCAGCATCATGCCGCGCTCAGCGATGTCGGCCCCCAGTTCGGGTGGGGTTTCCTCAAGTGCCTTCTTGACTTCGGAGACAATGCTGTTGAGTGGCTCGGTCAGGGCTTCCAGGATCTCGTTGCTGCTGATGGTGAAGCTGCGCGGCACACCTTCGGACAGGTTGCGTCCCTTGACTTCCATCTCCTTGACTTCGCTGCCAGGAAACGCGCTGCCGATTCGCTTTTTGATGGATTCGGCGGTTGGGTCGCCGATCAGCATGCCGTAGTTTCGGCGGATGTAGTTGATGATGGCGTCGTCGAATTTGTCGCCGCCAACACGGGCCGATCCCTTGTACACCATGCCGCCGAGAGAGATCACGCCCACTTCGGTGGTGCCGCCGCCGATGTCCACCACCATGGAGCCACTGGCCTCGCTCACGGGTAAGCCGGCACCTATGGCCGCGGCCATAGGCTCCTCGATCAGGTAGACCTCGCTGGCGCCCGCGCCCAGCGCCGACTCGCGGATGGCTCGGCGTTCAACCTGGGTTGACCCGCAGGGTACGCAGATGATGATGCGCGGGCTCGGCTTGAACATGCCGCGCGGATGCACCATGCGTATAAACTGCTTGAGCATTTGCTCGGTGACAGTGAAATCGGCGATGACCCCATCTTTCATGGGGCGAATGGCCTCGATGTTGCCGGGCACCTTGCCCAGCATGGCCTTGGCTTCGCTGCCTACGGCCTGGATGGTTTTCTTGCCCTGGGGGCCGCCTTCATGACGAATGGACACCACGGAAGGTTCGTCAAGAACGATGCCTTTGTCGCGTACGTAAATCAGGGTATTGGCGGTGCCCAGGTCAATCGCCAGGTCGGTGGAGAAGTACCGACGGAAAGCTCCAAACATGAATTGTCCTCTTGGGCGTGCGACGTGCACCATACCGCCGCCGCCAGCGGTTTCGCTGCGTAATATGGGTGTTTTCTGAGCAGATGTCGGCTGTTTCCGACTTCACGCCTCAAAGGCGGGATAATAACGCATCCCCTTCATTGGTCTTGGTGACTAACCTGCCCCCAAGATCAAAATTACATTTGGTTTCGACCAAGTCATCCAGCAATTCGTTCCGTTTTCATCCAGTTTTTCCATGTCCTTGACCCTCCCTGACATCGAGCGCATCGCCCATCTCGCGCGTCTCGAGTTGAGTGATGCGCAAAGTGAGCGCATGCTGACAAAGCTCAACGACTTTTTTTCCACTGTCGAGGCCATGCGCGCCGTGGACACTTCTGGCGTGGAGCCTTTGGCGCACCCCATTGCGACCATCCAGGACGTGCAGTTGCGTCTACGCGAGGATGTGGTGAGCGAGCCCAACCAGCGCGAAGCCAACCAGCGCAGCGCTCCCGCGGTGGAAGATGGACTGTTTCTCGTTCCGAAGGTGATTGAATGATGGCGGCCACTGACTTGCATGACCTGACCGTGGCTCAACTGGCTGCTCGGCTGCGTTCCCGCGAGGTTTCAGCCGTGGAGGCAGCGCAGCATTTCCTGGCACGCAGCAAGGCGCACACCGAGTTGGGCGCCTACCTGGCGCAGGACGAGGCTGTTACCCTGGCGCAGGCCAGCGCCGCCGATGCACGACTGGCTGCGGGTGATGCGCCCCTGCTGGCTGGTGTGCCGATCGCGCACAAGGATGTGTTCGTTACCAAGGACTTTCCCACCACGGCGGGTTCCCGCATGCTGCGCGGATACCAATCGCCTTTTGACAGCACCGTAGTGGCGCGTCTGGCCGATCAAGGCATGGTGTGCCTTGGAAAGCTCAACTGCGACGAGTTCGCCATGGGCTCCGCCAACGAAAATTCCGCCTACGGTCCGGTAAAGAACCCGTGGGATCCCACCCGCGTTCCTGGGGGTCTTCCGGTGGCAGTGCGGCGGCAGTGGCTGCCCGGCTGACACCCGCAGCCACAGGCACCGATACAGGTGGTTCAATCCGTCAGCCTGGCAGCTTTTGTGGCGTCACCGGCATCAAGCCCACCTACGGCCGAGCCTCCCGCTACGGCATGATTGCGTATGCGTCCAGCCTCGACCAGGCGGGGCCGATCGCCCGCACCGCCGAAGATTGCGCGTTACTGCTGTCCGCCATGTGCGGCCCCGACCCCGACCGCGATGCCACGTCGCTCGATGTGCCGGCCGAGGACTTCACCAACCGCCTGAATGACCGCATGGAGGGTTTGCGCATTGGGGTTCCGAAAGAGTTCTTTGGCGGCGGCTTGTCTCCCGATGTGCACGCAGCCGTGGAAGGCGCGCTGAAAGAATACGAAAAGCTGGGCGCCCGGTTGGTTGAAATTTCGCTTCCGCGCACCGAGTTGGCCATTCCGGTTTACTACATCATTGCGCCGGCTGAAGCCAGCTCCAACCTGGCCCGCTTTGATGGCGTGAAATTCGGCCACCGTGCCGAGCAGTATGCCGATCTGGAAGATATGTACAAGAAGACCCGTGCGGAAGGCTTTGGCGAAGAGGTCAAGCGACGCATCATGACGGGCACCTATGTGCTCAGCCATGGGTACTACGACGCCTACTACCTCCAGGCGCAAAAGATTCGCCGCATGATCGCCAATGATTTCCAGCAGGCGTTCGAGCAATGCGACGTGATCGCTGGCCCGGTGGCACCCACGGTGGCCTGGCACGCGGGCGCGCACGGGGCTGACCCGTTGGCAGATTACTTGGCGGACATCTTCACATTGCCGGCATCTCTGGCTGGTTTGCCCGGCATGAGCGTGCCGGCAGGCTTTGGCGAAGGCGGCATGCCCGTGGGCTTGCAGCTGATTGGCAACTATCTGCAGGAAGCGCGGCTGCTCAATGTGGCGCACAGCTTGCAGCAGGCCACTGATTTCCATCTTCGCCGGCCCCAGGATTTCTGATTATGAGCAAGAGCATTCCGAAACTGATTCAGGGCTACGAGGTCGTCATCGGGTTTGAGACGCACTCGCAGCTGCAAGCCAGGAGCAAGATTTTCAGTCGTGCTTCCACGGCCTTTGGCGCTGAGCCCAATACGCAGGCCAGCGCGGTCGACCTGGCGCTGCCGGGCACGCTGCCGGTCATGAACCGCGAGGCCGTGCAATGCGCGATCAAGCTGGGTTTGGCGCTGGGTTCCCACATTGCGCCGCGCAGTGTTTTTGCGCGCAAGAACTACTTCTATCCGGATCTGCCCAAGGGTTACCAGATCAGTCAGTTCGAGATTCCGGTGGTGCAGGGCGGCGAGGTGTCGTTCTACCTTGGCGACGAGAAGAAGACGGTGCGCCTTGTGCGTGCGCATCTGGAGGAAGATGCGGGTAAGTCCTTGCATGAGGACTACCACGGCATGAGCGGGATCGACCTGAATCGTGCTGGTACGCCGCTGCTGGAGATCGTGACGGAGCCGGACATGCGCAGCAGCGAAGAAGCGGTGGCGTATGCCAAGGAACTGCACAAGATCGTGACCTGGATCGGCATTTGCGACGGCAACATGCAGGAGGGTTCGTTCCGCTGCGACGCCAACGTTTCGGTACGCAGGCCGGGGGGGCGCTGGGCACGCGGCGCGAGATCAAGAACCTGAACAGCTTCAGGTTCATGCAGCAGGCCATTGATTACGAGATCCGCTGGCAGATTGAGCAGATTGAGGACGGCCACAAAATTCAGCAGGCCACGGTGCTGTTCGATCCGGATACCGGTGAGACCCGCGCCATGCGCACCAAGGAAGATTCAGCCGACTACCGCTATTTTCCCGACCCCGATCTGCCGCCGCTCTGCATTTCCGAGCAATGGGTGGAAGAGACCAGGGCGCTCATGCCCGAGTTGCCTCGTAAAATGGCCTTGCGCTTTGTGGCGGACTACGGTCTGCCCGAGTACGACGCCGTCACGTTGACGCAATCGCCCGAAATGGCGGCTTATTTCGAGCAGGTCGCGCAGTTGAGCGGGCAACCGAAGCTGGCCAGCAACTGGATCATGGGGGAGGTTTCTCGCCGGCTGAATGCGGGTGAGATTGGCATTGATGCGGCGCCTGTGGCCGCCGGGCAATTGGCAGCCCTGATTCAGCGCATTCAGGATGGCACCGTCAGCAATGCTGCGGCGCGCCAGGTGTTCGATGCGCTTTGGTCCGGAGAGGGTTCGGAGGTTGATGCGCTCATCGAGGCCAAAGGCCTCAAGCAGATGAACGATACCGGCGCATTGGAAAAAATCATCGACGAGGTGATTGCCGCCAACCCGGACAATGTGGCGCAGTTCAGGGCCGGCAAAGACAAGGCGTTCAATGCGCTGGTTGGCCAGGCCATGAAAGCGAGCAAGGGGAAGGCCAATCCGGCGCAGGTGAACGCCATGCTGCGCCAGAAGCTTGAACCTGGATCCGGCAGTTGACCGCTTGCAATCTCCAAGAAAGCCGCGTGGACACTCAATTTCGATGCTCCGATAACGCTCACCTGTTTGGGCGGCCGGCTGCGGCTGAGAGCGCTACGCACCCGATCAGGCCGCCCTCGGGCGCCAAGGCAGGGGTGGCACCTATGATGGGTCGGGCCAAGAGCGATGGGCGGACCGAGGTTTGGCTTACTTAGCCAGCCATAGCTGTTGCAGGCGCTCCAGTTCGGCGTCGTAGCGCGCATTGATGCGCGCGCGTTCGGCCCGCTGGTCCGCGATGGCTTGGTTCTGCTGTTGCACGCTTTCCGAGTTGCTTTCTAGTCGGCGGCGCAAAGTTGCAGGCGCACGCGAGGGGTCCTTGCGGTAGAACTCCAGCTCGTCGTCGAGCGACCTGCGCTCCTGTACCAGTTCGCTGATGCGTGCGTTTGCAGCGTCTATGACACTTTGCGTGGCCGCCAGAGCCTCTTGTCGGCTGACGTCGTGGGTGGCTTTGTCTGGGTAGCGGGAGAGCAGCACCCGGCTCTGCCGAGTGGCCTCCTGCGCGCGCTGGCGAACCAGTGCGGCTTCGCGTTCGCGGGCTTCTCGGGCTTCGCGTTCGGCAATGCTCAGCGTTGGACCTACGATCCGCTTCGTGGTGCCACTGCCGGACAGTACCCGTTGTTCGCGGTCAATGCATTCCGAGATGGGTCGATCCGCGCTCAAACGCTTGCCATTGGAGTCCACGCAGGTAAAGATCCCTGGGCCGGCAGCGCCGGGGGCGTTTGCGCGGTGACCGTGAATGGGAGCGTCAGCAAACACGCGGTCAAGGCGGTCTTGCCGGAGCGTGAAAGTGTGTGACGGTGCAGTGACAGTATGGAGTTCACCCTTGATCTATGCCGTAACGCGCCCTGTAAGCTGATACCGCCTGCCAGTAGGGCAAAAAATTGTCATTAGAGCCTAGATGTTGCAATAAGTGGGCCAACTGCGCGATGGCGCATACCTGCAAACCCAGCGTTTCGCGGACATATTGCACGGCACTCCAGGAAACATCTTGGCCGTTTTCAGTCGCACGCTCCTGGCGGTCCAGCGCGATGACGACTGCGTGCGGGATAGCGCCAGCGGAGCGAATGAGCGCGATCGACTCACGGACTGCCGTGCCGGCCGAGATCACGTCGTCGACAATCAGTACCCGGCCCTTGAGCGGCGCGCCCACCAGCACACCGCCCTCGCCATGATCCTTGGCCTCCTTGCGGTTGTAGGCGAAGGGCTTGTTGTGTCCCATGCGGGCCAGTTCGATGGCGACGGCGGCCCCCAGCGGAATGCCTTTATAGGCCGGGCCGAAGATGACGTCGAACTCAATGCCAGAGTCAAGTATGGCCCGCGCATAGAATTGGGCCAACTGACCTAGTTTGGCACCGTCGTCGAACAGGCCGGCATTGAAGAAGTAAGGCGACAGGCGGCCCGCTTTGGTTTTGAACTCACCAAAACGCAGCACACCGGCCTCGATGGCAAATTGCACAAATTCCTGAGCCAGCGCATCGCGCTTGCTGCTCGCGGACACAGTTTCGTCCGATTTCATGGAGAACTCCCTTTTGTTCAAACTTACCAGCCTTAATCTCAACGGCATTCGTTCCGCCGCCACCAAGGGTGTGGAGGCGTGGCTGGAAAAGCATCGGCCGGATTGTATTTGTGTCCAGGAAATCAAGGCGCAGCCGGCGGATTTGGCCGGCAAGTTTGAAGTACTTGCCGGCATGAGGGGACATTTTCACCTGGCCACCCGAAAAAAAGGGTATTCCGGCGTGGGTGTTTATACGCGCCATGAGCCCAGCGAGGTGATCGCCGGTTATGGTTCACCAGAATTCGACGAAGAGGGGCGCTACGTGGAGGTGCGTTTCGACACGCCCTCCCGCAAGTTTTCGGTGGTGAGTTGCTATTTTCCCAGCGGTTCGTCGGGCCCGGAGCGGCAAGATGCCAAGTTTCGTTTCCTCGCAGAGTTTTACCCCTACCTGCAGCAACTCAAGGCTGAGCGCGAGTTCGTGCTGTGTGGCGATGTGAACATTGCACACAAAGAGATCGATCTCAAGAACTGGAAGAGTAACCAGAAAAATTCTGGATTTTTGCCCGACGAGCGCGCCTGGATGAGCCGCGTCATTGATGAATTGGCATTGGTCGACGTTTATCGTCACCTTAAGCCTGAAACCACCGGCGAAGCCTACACCTGGTGGAGCAACCGCGGACAGGCCTATGCCAAGAATGTGGGCTGGCGGCTGGACTACCATCTGGCCACCCCGGCCATTGCCACGCTGGCGCGCCACGAGTCGATTGTCAAGGACGTGAAGTTCTCGGATCACGCGCCCATCACGATCGACTACGAAATGACGCTCTAATTTTTGCCATGCTGAAGTATCTGACCGTTCCTGTCACCCCCTTTGCTCAGAATTGCTCCATCGTATGGTGCGACCAGACCCTTCAGGCCGCCGTGATCGATCCGGGTGGGGACCTGGAGAAGATCGAGGCGGCCGTTAGCAAGCTGGGGCTGAATCTGGGCCAGATCTGGTTGACGCATACGCATATTGATCATGCGGGAGGCACGGCAGAATTGGCCAGGCGGCATGGCCTGAGCATCGTCGGGCCGCACCCTGGCGATCAGTTCTGGATCGACGGTTTGGCAGAGCAGTCGCGTATGTTTGGTTTCCCGCAGTCTGAGCCGTTTACCCCTGCGCGCTGGCTGCACGACGGAGACACCGTTCAGGTGGGTGAATGCGTGCTGAACGTTCGACACACACCGGGTCATACACCGGGGCATGTGGTGTTTCACTCTCCGGAGGCCAAGCGCGCCTTCGTGGGCGATGTGCTGTTCGCGGGCGGCATCGGCCGCACGGATTTTCCCGGGGGCAACCACGCGGAACTGATCGCCAGCATTACCCAGCGCCTGTGGCCGATGGGTGACGATACGGTGTTCATCCCGGGCCACGGGCCGGAGAGCACCTTCGGGCGGGAAAGGCGCAGCAATCCGTTCGTGGCTGGGACTTGATCCGGTGTCTTCGGACCCCTCAGCTGCGCATGGGTTTGCCCGTGACCAGGGAGGAGGCCGCCGAAGGTCTGCTCTTTGAGTAGCGGCTGATCGTCAGGCCGTCCATGGAAATGTCGGTTGGTCTGCCGAATGCCAAGTCTGCCACCAGCTTTCCGGAGCCAGCCGCCATGGTCCAGCCCAGCGTGCCGTGACCTGTGTTGAGCAGCAGGTTCTTGTATCGGGTGGCGCCGACAATGGGAGTGCCGTCGGGAGTCATGGGGCGCAGTCCCGTCCAGAATTCCGCGCGGGGAATGTCGCCGCCGGTGAATAGATTGCCTAGCACCATTTCCAGCGTGGCGCGGCGGCGCGGGTTCAGCCGAAGGTCATAGCCTGCGAGCTCTGCCATGCCACCGACGCGGATTCGCTGGTCAAAGCGCGTAATGGCAACCTTGTAGGTTTCGTCCATGACCGTGGAGCAAGGCGCACGAGAGGCATCTACCAAAGGCACGGTGAGTGAGTAGCCCTTGACGGGATACACCGGCAGATCTATCTGCAGAGGAGCCAGCAAGTTGCGCGAGAAGCAGCCCATAGCGAGTATGTAGCAGTCTGCCTGGAGGACTTCGCCGCTGTCCAGGCGAATGCCGGTGATGCGGTCGCCACTGTTTTGCAGGCCAGCGATGTCCGTGCCGAAGCGGAAGTCAGCACCAAAGGAATGCGCAAGGTCTGCCAATTGTGTGGTGAAGCGATGGCAGTCGCCTGTTTCGTCTCCTGGCAGGTGAAGGCCCCCGACCAGGCCTGCAGCGTGGGCCAGTGCAGGCTCAATTTCTGTCAGGGCGTCGGCATTTGTCAGCAGGCGATAGGGTACGCCGCAGGTGTCGAGCACCCGCGTGTCTTGCCGGGCGGACTCAAGCTGGGCTGAGTTGCGGAATACCTGCAGGGTGCCCAGAGTGCGTTGCTCATACTCGATGCCAGTCTCCAGGCGGAGCTGGCGCAGGCAGTCGCGGCTGTATTCGGCGAGCCTCATCATGCGTTCCTTGTTGACGCCGTAACGCTCGGAAGTGCAGTTGGCGAGCATGGCCGCGAGCCAGCGCCACTGAAAGAGCGTGCCGTCGGGCCGCCATGCCAAGGGCGCGTGACGTTGCACCAGCCATTTCAGCGCCTTCAGCGGAATGCCGGGAGCAGCCCAGGGTGTGGAGTAGCCGGGAGAGACCTGGCCGGCATTGGCAAAACTTGTCTCCAGCGCTACGCCCGGCTGGCGCTCAAGAACGGTGACTTGCGCACCGGTTCGTGCCAGGTGATAGGCTGTGCTGACGCCGATCACACCACCGCCCAAAACAATCGCTTTCATCGATATTCCCCTGGAATGCAGGTAAAACCCAAGTCTAAGAAAGAGATGGCAGTGAAAAACACTGATCTGTTTGTTATTTGAAAGTTTTGGGGGGAGAATTCACTGGCTTTCCCACTTTGGGCCGTGAAATGCTCTCCCTTGACCGAATAGACCGAAAAATCCTCGATGAGTTGCAGCGCGAGGGCCGTATCTCCATGACCGAATTGGCTGAACGCGTCGGGCTGTCGACTTCGCCTTGTACGGAGCGCGTGCGGCGCATGGAGCGGGAAGGAGTGATACAGGGCTATTACGCGCGATTGAATCCTGATGCGCTCGGTAGGGGCTTGCTGGTTTTCGTGGAGCTGACACTCTCCTCCAAGTCGCCCGATGTGTTTGAACAGATGCGGCGAGAGTTGCTGCATGAGCCTCGGGTTCTGGAGTGCCATCTTGTGTCGGGCACCTTTGATTACCTGGTCAAGGCCCGGCTGTCGGCCATGCGCGAATACCGTGACCTCCTGGGGCAGATTTTGAGGAAAGTGCCCGTGCCGGCACAGAGCAACAGCTACGTGGTGATGGAGGAGATCAAGGAAGAGTTTCGGCTTCCGGTGGATCCCGTGGTGGTGCGTGAATAATAGAGTGGATGAATCGAGCGCGCCCAGCACATCTTCTTCGTTTCCGAACAGTCCGCTCTCTGCGGCCCTGTCGTGCCTCTGCCTGCCCAGGGATCTCATTAAAGCCCGGCGGTCTCCCAGGTCAGGCCGCTTGCATGACTGACACGGGGAGCAACGGTGTCTGACGGCGTGGCTTCCTCAGCGCCCGCCACGCCTGAGCGCAAGCCATCCTGGCTGGAGACCCTGAAGGTTTATCTTGAGCCGGCCAGCTTGCGCATGCTGGCACTGGGCTTTTCCGCAGGCCTGCCTTTGCTGCTGGTGTTGGGCACGCTTTCGTTCCGGTTGCGCGAAGCTGGCATTGACCGCAGCACCATCGGCCACTTGAGTTGGGTGGGGTTGGCGTATGGATTCAAGTGGGTTTGGGCACCCCTTGTGGATCGAATGCCGCTGCCTGGGTTGACCCGTTGGCTGGGTCGTAGGCGGGGCTGGTTGCTTCTGGCGCAGTGCGGCGTGGCTGCGGGGCTGGTGGGCATGGCGCAGGCGGATCCGCGCGTTTCGCTCACTGCTGTGGTGTGGTGCGCACTGGCGGTGGCTTTTGCGTCTGCTACGCAGGATATTGCGCTGGATGCCTACCGCATTGAGTCAGCGTCGACCGAGCGGCAGCCAGCGCTTGCAGCAAGCTATCAGACGGGATACCGGCTGGCCATGATATGGGCGGGTGCTGGCGTGCTCTGGCTGGCGGCCAGGGCGCAGATCGTTGATGGCGGCTATGACAACGCGGCCTGGCAGGTCGCGTATCTGGTGATGGCGTTGTCCATGACGGTCGGCATGCTGACTGTTCTGATTTCACCCGAACCGGTGCCCGTGCCGCTGCGCCGTGCCCGCAGTGCGGGTGAGTGGATGCGCTCAGCGCTGGTCGAGCCATTCTCGGATTTCTTCCGGCGCTACAAATGGCAGGCTGCCTTGATCCTGGCGCTGATTGCGGTATACCGCATCAGCGATGTGGTGATGGGCATCATGGCGAACCCCTTCTACGTGGACATGGGCTACACCAAGGAAGAGGTGGCGGCGGTGACCAAGATCTATGGGGTCATCATGACGCTGGTGGGCGCATTCGTGGGCGGTAGTCTGGCATTGCGTTTTGGCGTGATGCGCATCCTGATGCTGGGTGCCATATTGAGTGCCGGCGGCAACCTGCTGTTCGCCTGGCTGGCAGGGTATGGGCACAGCGTGCCGGCTCTGATTGTTGTGATCTCGATGGACAACTTGGCCTCGGGTATTGCTTCAGCGGCTTTCGTGGGATATTTGTCTAGCCTGACGAACATCAGCTATTCGGCTACGCAGTACGCACTCTTCTCATCGCTGATGCTGATGCTGCCCAAATTTGTGGCGGGATTTTCCGGCGATTTTGTCAACGCGTATGGCTACACCGCATTCTTCACCAGCACCGCGGCGCTGGGTCTTCCGGTATTGGTGCTGGTGGCAATGGCCACACGAACGCGACGTGCGCCGTAGGGTTCCTGCAAAGGCGTCTTTTACCTAACTTTACCGCGCCGACAAGCGGGGCTATTGCATTGGCGGCACGATTACCCACGTTTAATCAACGGACGCGTTGGGCGGTCTGATACAGAGGAATCCATGAGTACACAACACCTGCTGATGATCGAAGACGATACCCGTCTGGCGGGCATGGTGAGCGAGTATCTGAAGCAGTCTGGTTTTGCGGTGACGCACATGCCAGACGGAGAGTCAGGGCTGGGAGCTGTACAGGACATGCAGGCGGACTTGGTCATTCTCGATCTAATGCTGCCCGACATGGATGGCTTGGAAGTGTGCCGCCGCATTCGCGCGCTACCGGGCGAGGCGGCGCGTGTGCCGGTACTAATGCTGACGGCCAAGGGCGATCCGATGGACCGCATTATTGGCTTGGAAGTGGGGGCTGACGATTACCTTCCCAAGCCCTTCGAGCCGCGCGAGTTGCTGGCGCGCATCCGCGCTGTGTTGCGCCGGCATCAGCCGGGCTCCGCGCCTGAACACAAGGTGATGCGTTTTGGCTCGCTGGAAATCGACCGGGACGCGCGGGTGGTCAATGTGGCTGATCAGCCCGCCGACTTGACCAGCTATCAGTTCGATCTGCTGGTGGCGCTGGCGGAGCGCGCTGGCCGCGTGCTGACGCGCGATCAGATCATGGAAGCCGTGCGAGGCCGGGAGCTGGAGGCGTTCGACCGATCGATTGACGTGCACATGGGCCGCATCCGTGCCGCCATTGAGCAGGATGTGAAAAATCCCAAGCGCATTTTGACGGTGCGGGGGTGGGTTACGTATTCGCCAAACAGCAAGACTAGTTTCAGGCACCTCTTCCAATGAGTCGAACTTCTCCTGTCGCTCGCAAGCTTTACCTGCGTATCTGGCTGGCGGTGGTCGGTAGCGTGGCGGTGTTGAGTCTGCTGGTGGGTTGGGCTTGGCACGAGGCGGAGCAGGCGAGGGAGCGGGATCGCCAGCCGCCGACGCCTCGGGAGGTGCTGGTGCGCAATGCTGCAGGGGATCTGATCGGGATCGCCGAGGCAGAGCCCCGCCGAATGCCGGGGCAGGGGTTTGAGTTCGTCGTCAGGCTCGAAGACGGACAGCAGCTTCATCTGCAGATTGCTCCGCGTAATCGTGGCCTTGGCGGCCCAGGCGGTGCGCGGCGTGGCGATTCTCCTCCGATGGCTTGGCTGCGTCCGCCTTATGGCTTTATCTGGGTTTTGGCGCTGGCGGGCCTGGTGGTGATGGTAGGGGTCTTTCCCGTTGCGCGTCGGCTCACGTTGCGTCTGGAGGCGTTGCAGCGGGGCGTGCAGCGTTGGGGAGAAGGAGATCTGTCTGTGCGCGTTTCAGACGCAGGACATGACGAGGTGGCGGATCTTTCGCGTCATTTCAACGCTGCCGCTACCCGTATCGAAGGCTTGATGGATTCCCAGGTGGCATTGCTGCAATCGCAGAAATCGCTGTTGGCCAATGCATCTCATGAACTGCGCTCGCCACTGACGCGGATTCGCATGGCCATTGAACTGATGGGGCCACAGACGCCCCCCGCGGCGCGCGCTGAAATATCACGCAACATCGCTGAGTTGGATCAGCTGGTGGATGAGATTTTGCTGGCCAGCCGGCTTGACTCGAATCAGGCCGAATTCGGTACGGTGGAGGGCGTGGACCTGATCGGCTTGGTGGCGGAGGAGTGTTCGCGCGTGGACGCTGCGCTGGAGGTGGCGCCTCGCACGTCGGAGATCATGGTGCCCGGGGTGGCCAAGCTGCTGCGCCGCGCAGTGCGCAACTTGCTGGAAAATGCGCGCAGGCATGGTGGCGGCCCAGGAAACGCGCAAGAGGTTGAGGCGGAGTTGAGCATTGAGGGAGCTGACGCGGTGCTGCGGGTGAATGACCACGGCCCCGGCGTGCCGCCGGATCAGCGTGAACGCATTTTTGAGCCTTTTTATCGTCTGCCCGGCGCCAGCGAACGCGAAGGCGGCGTGGGCTTGGGCCTGGCACTGGTGCGATCAATTGCTCTGCGCCACGGCGGCACAGCATCGTGCAGCAACCGACCGGAAGGTGGTGCTTGCTTTGAGTTGCGTCTGCCCATGACGAGCACAACCCTGGGATCGCGGAGTTCCAGCTCGGGATGACGGCGTGTGCAGAGAGAGAACCTGGCGAGCTGGAGCTCGGTGGTCTCAAAGGGCAATTAGCTTCGCTGCAGGAAAATGTCGAGGTACTGCTGGCGCATGCGCCTACGGTCGAAGACGGCGTGAACATGCGCCTGCCCGACTGCAGCTACCCGGGAGGCGGTGGCAGGGTCGCCGAGCAGGTCCGCCAGGGTTTTGGCCAGGGCTTGCGCGTCTTCATGGGGCACAAGAAAACCGTTTTCGCCGTGCGTCAGAATTTCCTGCACGCCCTCAACGTTCGTGCCCACTCCGCAGCAGCCTGAGGCCATGCCCTCGATCAGGCCGAGGCCCAGGCCCTCATAGTGGGTTGATAGCACGCATAGTTTGACGCGGCCCAGCAGTTCGGGCATGTCGCTCACATGGCCCATGAAGCGCACCTGCTGCTCCACACCCAGCTGGCGGGCCAAGGTCTCGGCGCGCTTGCGCCAGCTTGACTTGCCTTCGCCAGCCAAATATACCGTGGGGCGCAAGCCTTGCTGGGCCAGCAGAGCTGCGGCGCGAATCAGCGTGAAATGATCTTTTTGCCCGGCAAAGCGAGCGGGCATGACAATCGCGTCTTCGCGCTCGTTCCAGGGACGCCCGCGTGTCCAGCGGGAGAGGTCGATGCCGTTGAGCACCACCGTGCAGCGCTCGGGCGGATGGCCAAGCCGCACCAGTGCATCGCGCACCGCGTGTGAAACCCCGATGATGCGCTCTGTACGCTGGGCCAGCCACAGCGATTTTCTAAGACGCCAGAAGCCATAGCGCTCGCGCACGTTGTGCTCGACGTGAATCAACCGTGGAACGCCCGCGGCCAGTCCGGCGTAGCGGCCCCACAGGTGTTCGCTGAAACCGTGCGCCACCAGTACATCGGGTTGCCACTCGCGGCAGATGCGTTTGAGTGCCCATATGGTGGCGGTGTGCGACCAGCGGGGCACCACTTCTACCTTCAGGCCCTGGGCGCGCAGTTGCTGCACACGCGGCGCAGGATCTACCGAGGCGCGGCGACGCAGCACCAGCAAGGTTTCCTGGCCCGGTTGCTCACCGCAAAGATCGATGGCCACCTGCGTTGCGCCGGAAAACCCTCCCGACACGAAATGAAGGACTCGCAGGGGACGCGTGCCTTCCTGGGGTGTATGGGGTGCGGAGGAAAGGGCGGTCATCTTGAGGGTGGATGGCTCGCGTGCGGGGGCTGCATGCAAGAGATCCACAACGTGACCGCGAGCAAGTACATCATGGTGCCGTTATTGTGGGCGAACATGACCTGTGTGAGGCCGAAGCCAACGAAGCCTAGCACCGTCATCAGGCCGCAAAGGGCGGCGGCGCGTTCCGTGCTGGATCGGGTGACCGGCGCAAGCTGGTCGCCTGTCGGTACGTCAGCTTTTTTGCTGTCTTCTGAATGACCGCTGGATCTGGCTCGCCTATGGCTTCCTAGCCCACGCGCGAACATGACCCCCGGCACTGCAAAGAACAGAGCCAGTCCGGCCACGCCGAGCAAGCCACGTTTGGCGAACATGTCCAGCCATTCATTGTGAGCATGGTTGTAGCCCAGCGCCGCTTCAGGAATTTCCTGCCGCGCCACGGCTTCCTTCTGCATGGCCTCGTACCCGTGCTGGCCGGCACCTACCCAGGGGTGCGCCTCTCCGACTTTTAGAGCAAGGCTCCAGAACGATCGGCGCAATCCTACCGAGGTGTCTTCGGCGCGCTGTTCGTGGGCCCGCCATTCATGAATGCCGATATCGATGCGCTGCTGTACAGACGGTAACGCGAGCAAGGCCACGCAGGCGGCCAGCGTCACGCCAGCTGCCTTCAGTGCGCGAGGCAGCGACTGCGAGGGAGATGTCGGCGCCGGCGCGCTGAACCAGAAGCCCAGCAGCATCAGGGCAGGCAGGGTGAGCCAGCCACCGCGGCTGCCCGAGGTGATGCTGGCCACAACGCCCAGCAGCACCGCGCCCCAGCCAATGGCCTTTTGCCAGCGGACGGGGGTTTGTATTGCGCGCACTCCGCTCCAGGCGGCCAGGAGCAGCGCGAGGTTTCCAAACTGGATGGCATTGGTGTAGCCGGCGGCGCGATCCCAGCCCAGGAAACCCACCTGCCAGATTGCAGTCAGGCCCGCACCCCAGGCGCCGACCCAGCAGCCCCAGTTCAAGGCTGCCTCAGAGGGGCGTCTGGCCAGCAGTGCGGGCACGACCAGGAATACGAGCAGGTACTTGATGCTGCGATCAAGGCCGAGCGAGTGGGTGATGAGCTTGCCGTCTGCGACGATGTGCATGCTCCACACCAGGCCCATGAGCAGGATCACCAGGGCCCAGGCGCGCATATTGGGCGGCCATGCCACGCGACCACGAAGCACCGCCGGCCAGCGCATCAGGCCGAGCACCAGCAATATCACTGCGCCCCAGGAGTAGCCCGAAGGGACGGTGAGTGACAGTGCGAGCAGCAGGAGCACCGCAGCGTTCAGGGCCAGCGGTTCCAGTGGCACGTTTCTGATAGACAAATTGGCTGGGGACTCTTGATGAAAATAACAAGCGACCGACTGCCATTGCTAAGTGAAATGGCTTTTGCGGAGCGCCTTTCTCAGTGGGCGGCCTTGAAGGAGGGATCCTTCAGTTGGTAGACCGTACCGCAATAGGGGCACTTGGCCTCACCCGTGTGTCCCACGTCCAGGTAGACGCGCGGGTGGGTGTTCCACAGTTGCATCTGGGCCTTGGGGTTGGGGCAGAACACGCCGCCCTCCGGGGTGAGGTCTTTGGCGCTCAGTTCGACGACAGCTTGGCTCATGCGTTCACCTTGCTGAGCCACTTGGCGTATTTTGCGTTGCGGCCATTGACGATGTCGAAGAACGCGTTTTGAATTTTCTCGGTGATGGGGCCGCGCGAACCTGTGCCGATTTCCACGCGGTCAAGTTCACGGATCGGTGTGATCTCAGCTGCGGTGCCGCTGAAGAAGCATTCGTCGGCGATGTAGATTTCGTCGCGGGTAATGCGCTTTTGCACCAGCTTGATGCCGAGGTCCTCGCAGATATGCATCACGGTGTTGCGGGTGATGCCGTTGAGCGCGCCAGCGGAGAGGTCGGGGGTGTAGACCACGCCGTCCTTGACCACGAATACGTTCTCGCCGGCGCCTTCGCTGACGAAGCCGGAGGCGTCAAGCAGCAGGGCTTCGTCGTAGCCGTCGTCCAGGGCTTCCATATTGGCCAGGATCGAGTTGCTGTAGTTGCTGACGGCCTTGGCTTGCGTCATGGTGATGTTGACGTGGTGGCGCGTGTAGCTGCTGGTCTTGACGCGGATGCCTCGGTTCATGCCTTCCTCACCCAGGTAGGCGCCCCAGGCCCAGGCGGCGATCATCACGTGCACGGTGTTGCCGCGGGGGCTGACACCGAGCTTTTCAGAGCCCAGCCAGACCAGCGGGCGGAGGTAGCAGCTTTCCAGCTTGTTCTCGCGCACCACAGTTTTTTGCGCTTCGTTGACCTGCTCCTTCGTGAAGGGCATCTTCATGCGCAGGATCTTGGCGCTGTTGAACAGACGCTCGGTGTGCTCTTCCAGGCGGAAGATGGCCGTGCCATTCACGGTGTTGTAGGCACGCACGCCTTCGAAGGCTCCGCAGCCGTAGTGAAGCGTGTGGGTCAGGACGTGGATCTTGGCATCTCGCCAGTCAACCAGCTGGCCATCCATCCAGATTTTGCCGTCGCGGTCGTCCAGGGTGAGGGTAGGGGCGCTCATGGGGGATTCCTCAGCTCTTTGGTGTGGGATGAGCGGCACGAATAGCCGCTTTGCCCGCGATTTTAAGCTTCGCCCGCGTCTCGGGTTTCGTTTTCGTTCCCGGTGGGCCGTTCAAGGCGCCAGCGCAGGAGGCGCCCGCCCTCGAATTCGCAGGTCACTTCCGAGCCGCCACCGTCGCGCCACAGGTAAATTTCAGGCTCTTCACCCTCCTGGGAGAGCCTCTGGCCGAGTGAGCGGGTCAGGGCGATGACATGCAGCAGCGGCTGCTTGGGACGCAGCTTGGCGTTAAGCATGACGGCGCTGCCGACGTAGCCGATGGGCCGGTCTGCCGCGCGTTTCATGATGGTGATGATGCGGGTGTAGTTCAGAAGGAACCAGAACACGATGCCGCTAACGAGAAGGGCGATACCGGCCCAGCCGCCGGCGCGCCAGGCGCCAGCGCCCAGAGCGATGGCCGCTACGATAGTGAGAATGCGTTGCCAAGTCATGGAGTGATTGTCGCGCGTTGGCGATGCGTACTTTTGCGTATGTCCGCAGAGTTTCTAATGCGAAGACTGGATCATACTTTTCGGGTCGGCATGATGGCATGTTGGCCCTGGAGTCTGTCGGACTTGGAGCGCCGAAAGCGAAAATGGGACCCGGCGAGGACAGTTTTTGCAGGATTCGCAGGCCCATAGCCCAGCTATGGGTCAAGAAGACTGTGAAAAATGGACCGCTGCGGCCCATTTGCAGCCGGCGATTTCCAAGTCCGACAGGCTCCTGGTGATCTACAACGGTGATGGTTCAGCAATGAGATTCAAACCTTCACCCTTCATAGGGGTGAGTTTCGCCATGATTGTCGGCGTGATGGGGGCTGCACTGATCAGTCCCCTGTATGCGATCTACAAGGAAGCTTGGCAGTTGCAGGCCAGCGACATCTCGCTCATTTATGTGGTCTACATGACGGGCGCCCTGTGCAGCCTTCTGTTCCTGGGTCGATTGCCCGATCGGGCCGGGTTCTTGCCGGTGATGAAGGTCGGGATGATCCTCAATCTGATCGGCACCCTGATCAGTTCGCTGGCCTGGGAAATGACCGGTCTGATCGTGGGGCGATTTTGTGTGGGGGTGGCCTCCAGCCTGCTGACCACCAGTGCCATCATGGGGCTGGCGAAACTCTCGCGCCCCGGTCAGTTACAGCGGGCGGCCATGCTGACGGGGTGCCTGCTGGCCTTTGGCTTTGGCCTGGGGCCGTTGCTTGGCGGCATCATGGGGCAGTGGGCACCGTATCCTCTGGTCACCACCTACATTCCTACATTGCTCCTGGGTGCGTGGGGTTACGTGGTGCTTTCCAGACAGAAAATGCCAGCGACAGCGCAATCTGCACGCCAGTCTCCACTGCGCGCTCAGGATTTTCTGCCAAAGCTGACTTGGCCAGCTCGAGTGGACTCCGAGACTTTCGTGCTTACTTGCGCCTTGTCATTTCTGGCATATGGAGTGTTCGGATTGTTCACGGCCATGGCGCCGCTGTTCCTGGAAAAACTTCTGCCCTGGCACGGCCCCATGGTGAGTGGCACTTCGATTGCCGTGATTCTGTTCGCCTCGGCGGTCTTACAGGTAATGGCCGGACGCATTCCCGTACACCTGTGCGGTTTTGCAGGCCTGCTTGGTCTCGCATTGAGCATGGCGTTCCTGATGATCAACCTATGGGCGGGGTCCGCTGTGCTTTTTGCCTTGAGCGTGCTGTTGACTGCTACGGGCCATGGCCTGAGCATGCTGGCAGGCATGAACATGGTGAATCGCCTTGCCACCGAGCACAACCGCTCGGGGCTGCTTTCCACCTACTTCGTGATTGGTTATGTCGGGTGCATGCTTCCCATGATGGCCATGGGCTGGATCGCCGACCGCTGGGGCATGAGGGTGGCGGTTTGCTGTTTCTGCGCAACGGTCATTTTTCTTGGAGCGTTGGCTGGCGTGCTGTTTTTGCGCCACCCCGCATGCGCGCTGCAGGGAGGTGGAGGTGAGGCGAGAGACGTCGGTACCGGTCTCACGCAGTTAGTGGGCACGCTCTCAGCGTTTGACGGCAGCTCGGGCCTCGTCCAACCAACTGTTGAACAGGGTCTGGTGAGCCTTGATCCAGCCTTCGGCGTGCCGTTCGATATCGGACTGAGACGCTTCGCCGTCGTTCATGGCATTGTTTTGTGCCGTGACGTCGGTGACGGGCAACTTCATCAAGGAAAAGAGCTTGGCGGCATCAGGGTGAGCCTCAATGAAGGCACGGTTGGCCAGAATGCGCTGATTGTTGATGGTGGTGCCATAGTTGCGCCCGTTGGGCAGAGTCGTGTCCTTGTTTTGGCCCCCTTGCCCACCCGGCTCGGCCGAAAAGGGTACTTCCAGCCACACGACATCCTTGCCCGGAACCAGCACGTTGCTGACCCAGTACGGTGTCCAGGTGTAGTAGAGGATCGGTCGACCCGCTTTGTAGCGTGAGATGACGTCGGCCATCAATGCCGGGTAACTTCCCTGCTGGTGCTGCACGGTGTCGCGGAGCTTGTAGGCAGTGAGTTGCGCTTCGATCAGTGTTTCGCAGGCCCAACCGGGCGTGCATCCGGTCAGGTTGGCGCGTCCGTCGCCGTCGGAGTCGAACAGCTTGGCAATGGCAGGGTCTGCCAGTTGGGACATGTTCGTGATGTTGTGTTCATCCGCGGTTCTCTTGTCGATCACATAACCATGGATGTTGTTGGCGATGTAGGTGTTGTCGCGCCAAAGTTTTGCATCGCCTCCTGAGTTCTTGTAGAAGTCGCTGTGCATCGGATCCCAGTGGTCCGCGAGGAAGGTGGCGTCACCGCTGGCGATGGCCAGGTGGGCGGTGGGATACTCCACCTCACGGATGGGCTGTACGTCGTAGCCGAGCCTTTCCAGCGCCTTCATGACCAGCACGGTCTGAAAAGTTTCTTCAGCGATGGAGCTCTTCAGGGGCAGTACCCGCACACCCTTGCCGGGCAGTTGAGGGTCGTCCGCAGCGAAGGCGGCGGGAGACAGAGCCAGCAGGCCGGCTGAGAGTAGCGTCAGGCCGGTGCGGCGCAGGAAAGCGAAGGGGGTGGAAACGGGTTGTCTCATGGGTGATGTTCCTTTGATGGGGTTCTGAACCGTGCAGGTGGACAGTTCTTCACGAGTCGCGTGCCCTCGCCCTCAGCCAAAGGGCGAGGGCGATGTGACGACGGCGGAGGTGGTCAAGTGGAGGCCAGGGCGGAGGCGCCACTGGACTCGTTGGTTTTGGCGTTGGTGGGTCGGCCTTTGAACGGGCGCATCACCAGGCCGATGGGGCCTCGCTGGAGCCAGGGCTGGCCTTGGCGACTAGGTTTGCTCAGCGCCTGAGTGAGGCGGTCGAGCACAATGGCCAGGATCACGATGCCCAGTCCACCCACGGTGGCCAGGCCCATGTCAAGCCGGCCAATGCCGCGCAGCACCATAAGCCCCAGGCCACCCACGGCGATCATCGAGGCGATCACCACCATCGACAGGCTCAGCATGAGAGACTGGTTGATACCGGCCATGATCGAGGGCATGGCCAGCGGCAATTGCACGCGGGTCAGCATTTGCCACGGCGATGCGCCATAAGCTTGCGCCGCTTCGATGAGGTCAGGGCGAACCTGGCGTATGCCAAGGTTGGTCAGGCGTACCAGTGGTGCGAGCGCAAAAATGATGGTGACGATCACGCCAGGTACGTTGCCAATGCCGAACAGCATCACGACCGGCACCAGGTACACGAAGGCGGGCGTGGTCTGCATGGCATCAAGCAAGGGGCGCACCACACTGTTGGCGCGTTCCGAGCGGGCCAACCATATGCCTAGGGGCAGACCGATCAGGACACAGAAGAAGAGGGCCGTGAGCACCAGCGACAGCGTGACCATGGCCTCTGGCCAGATGCCCAGGATGCCGATGACCATCAGCGAAAGAAGGGTGGCGATGGCCATGCGCCCGCCCGCCAGTTGCCAGGCCAGAAGGGACAGGATGCCGATCATCACAAGCGTGGGGGGTACAGCAGCGCGGCCTCCACTCCGCCCAGGAGTGCGTCCACGGGTTGGCGCAGCGCCTGGAAAAAAGGGCGAAAGTGATCCACGAACCAACCCAGACCCTGGTTGATCCAGTCTTGCACGGGGAGCGCGCCGTCGAACCAGTCAGCCATGGTCCGAACCGTTTCTTCGGTGTTTTGAGCCGCTGCATCGCCCGCGGCAACGATGCCGTCGCCCTCTGCGGTGACGTCGCGCGTGACGGCTTGCGGTCCTCCCAGCCATTCAGGGCTCGCTTCGGCTGGCGCGGCCTGGTAGGGGTCGATGTAAGCTTCCGGCGCGGCAGTCATGTCTTGCTTGACTGCGGAAGGTCCTCCCAGCCAATCCGGCTGGGCCTCGGCTGGCGGCGCTTGATAGGGGTCGATAAAGGCGTTTTGGTCTGTCGTACTCATAGGTCGTTCTTGTTTCTTGTTGTCAGGCGACTTCTGCAGAAGATTCGGATGCGACGTCGGTCGTTGCAGGCAAAGGGTTGCCGTCGGGGTCGGTGTTGGGGTCGAGGAAGGTCAGTAGCCGGTTCTTGCTGACAGTGCCGACCAGGCGCCCGTCGGCGGTGACCACAGGCAGGGGCGCGGGCTGGTTGACCATGCGCCCGTACAGCTCTGCAATGGGGGTGTCGGCCGCGACTGGTTGCACTGACTCGACAAAAGCATGCGACAGTCCGAGCGTGCCTTCGTGCCCCTTGAGAGCGGCGCGCAGGGAGTCGGCTGAAACCGCGCCGAGATAGCGGTGGCGCGTGTCCACCACGTAGGCCCATTCGCGATCCTGGTCTTGAAGTCGCTTCAAGGCAGGGCGGCAGCCACGCGTGGGGCTTTCCGATACCTCCACTTGCGTTTTGCGGGCAATGTCGCTGGCCTTGAACACGGCTGCGGCGTCCACGCCGCGCACGAACTGGCGAACGTAGTCGTCGGCGGGGTTGCGCAGAATTTCCTCAGGGGTGCCGACTTGAACTACCTGTCCGTCTTTCATGATGGCAATGCGGTCGCCGATGCGCATGGCCTCGTCCAGGTCATGCGAAATGAAGACGATGGTTCGACGCTTGTCCTGCTGCAGGCGCAGCAGCTCGTCCTGCATTTCGGTGCGAATGATGGGGTCGAGCGCGGAGAAGGCCTCATCCATCAGGAGGATGGAAGGGTCTGCGGCCAGGGCGCGAGCGAGCCCGACGCGCTGCTGCATGCCGCCTGAGAGTTCGTCCGGGTAGCTGTTGGCCCAGACCGCCAGTCCCACTTGGTCAAGTGCGGCGGTGGCAGCGGCTTCCCGCTCGGAGAGAGGTACGCCGGCCAGTTCCAGTCCGAACGCGGTGTTTTGCAGCACCGTCAGGTGGGGCAGCAGCGCGAACGACTGGAACACCATGCTGATGTGCTTGCGGCGGAAGTCGCGCAATTGCTTGTCGTTGTATTGGGCGATGTCCTCTCCGTCCACCACGATGCGGCCGGAGGTGGGTTCAATTAGACGATTGAACATGCGAACCAGGGTCGATTTGCCTGAGCCCGACAGCCCCATGATGACAAAAATCTCGCCAGACTCGATGGTGAAGCTGACGTCGAACACGCCGATCGACTGGCCTGTTCGTTGCACGATTTCCTGCTTGCTCACGCCCTGGCGGGCGAGTTCGAGTGCGCTCTCGGGCGCATCACCGAAAACCTTGAAAAGGTGATCGATCTCAATTTGTTTAGCCACGATGATTCCTCCGGTATGGAACAACCGAGGAGGCAGGAGCTGCAAGCCGAAACGACGCCAACGACGCCGACAACGACAGGCGAGCCGAAAGCCGAGCCTGGTTGTGGGTTTTGGAGAGTTCGCGAGCTTCAGTGCAGACGCAAGGAAGCCATTGCGGTGGTCATTGGAATGTGCCCATGCATGGGTAACACACTGACCTTGGCAAGAGGCATGACCCAGTTGTACTGAGTTAAAGGGACAGGCCGCCGCGAAAAAATTCAGCTACCAAAAGTGGTAAAGCTGACCGAATACATTAATCTTATATCGAAAAGTATCTTAAGTCAATGGGTTTTTGTGGTCGGGCGTAATGAAGTCTTTGAGCAGGCTCTAAACCAAAGTCAACGCGATCCGGTAGTCCCTTGATCCAATTGCGGGCCAGGTTCTCCTGCCTGTCATTCGATAATTGCATGCCTCTACTCGCAAGCGGAAGGGCAGGAAGACCCTTGGCGACAAGACACTTGAGCATGAAGCCCTCAACCATTTAGTCGCTACATCGCCATCATGTCTTTGACTTTGCCTGTGTCCGAGTCGCCCTTGGCGACTTATCACCGCCATTTGAGAGCCGGAGAGCTCGCTTATCAATTCAGTCCTGCCGCTGGCAGGGCGGTGTTTTTCCCGCGGCTGGTCTGCCCGTTCAGTGGCAGCACCGAACTGGTTTGGCGCATCAGCCAGGGCCTGGGGACGGTGCACGCCACCACCGCGGTGTATCCGCGAGAGGGTGATCCCTACAACGTATCGCTGATCGACCTGGACGAAGGTTTCCGGATGATGTCGCGTGTCGAGGGCGTGGCGCCGCTGGAGGTGCGTATTGGTCAGCGCGTGAAGGTACGTATCGTGCCGCAGTCGGGCGAGGAAGCTCCCTTGCCTGTGTTTGATCTGACCGGAGATGCAGCATGAAACGCGGTAGTTGCGCCATCGTCGGGGTGGCTGAATCTGACCTGGGCGAAGTGGCTCAGGGTATGTCGCCACTGGACCTGATGGCCCAGGGCATTCATCGTGCGCTGGACGATTGCGGCCTGAGCCTGCGCGATGTCGACGGTTTGTTTGGCGCAGCCACGCAAAGCCGCATGATCACGCTGGCACTGCGGGAATATCTTGGCATTGATCCGCGCTACGGAGATTCAACCTACCTGGGTGGCTCGTCTTTCATGACCCACGTGGCACATGCCCAGGCGGCCATTGAAGCGGGATTGTGCGAAGTGGCGGTGGTGACCTATGGCAGCACCCAGCGCACGGAGGGACGTTCGGCAACACGCGCCAAAGATGTTAACCCGTATGAGACGCCGTTCCGTCCCTTCCTGCCGTCTACCGCTTATGCACTTGCTGCCTCCCGGCACATGTACGAGTTTGGCACGACCCGTGAACACCTGGCTGAGATTGCCGTGGCTGCACGCAAATGGGCGCAGCTTAATCCGGCAGCGTGGGAGAAGAAGGATCTGACGATTGAGCAAGTGCTGAGCTCCCGCATGGTCAGCTACCCATTGACGGTTCGCGATTGCTGCCTCGTGACCGACGGTGGTGGCGCGCTGATCATGACCTCGGCCGAGCGTGCGCGCGATCTGCGCAAGCCGCCGGCCTATGTGCTCGGTTGCGGTGAATCTGCCAGCCATACTGCCATCTCCAATATGGCGGATCTGACCCGCACAGCGGCTCAGGAATCGGGGGCTCGCGCCTACGCTGCGGCCGGCCTGGGGCCGAAGGATATTGACGTGCGGGAGGTATACGATGCCTTCACGCTGACCACGCTGCTGTTCCTGGAAGATCTGGGCTTCTGCCCGAAGGGCGAGGGCGGCGCCTTCGTGTCTGACGGCAAGCTTCGTCCGGGCGGTGCATTGCCTACCAACACCAACGGGGGCGGCTTGTCTTATTGCCACCCCGGTATGTATGGTCTGTTCCTGCTGATCGAGGCGGTACGGCAGGTGCGAGGGGAGTGCGGCCAGCGTCAGGTGGCCAATTGCAACGTGGCGCTTGCCCACGGAAATGGCGGGGTGTTGTCGAGCCAGAGTACCGTGATTCTGGGCAATTCGGCCACGGTCTGACACCGTTTGATCGGGTGTGAGCAAGCCGCCATGCCCATTTCATTCTCGGTGCAGCGCGACCGGCGCGGCTGCGCTGGATTTATTCAAACTTACTGAGGAATGCGAAGCGACGTGACTTATCTCGACGAGCAAGACGAAACCCAGATCCTGCTGCGGGATTCGGCCCAGGATTTCCTGGAACAAGAGCACCGCATGGAACGCCTGCAGGGGCTGTACGAGGGGTGTCCAGTCGTTGACCGGGCCCTGTGGGAAGGCATGGCTTCGCAAGGCTGGCTGGCATTGCGCCTGCCCGAGTCATTGGGCGGAAGTGCCCTGGCGCCTGTGCACGCGACCATCTTGGCTGAGCAACTCGGTCGCCATGCAGTCCCCGAGCCTCTTGTGGCCTGCGCGGTCATGCCCGCGGTGATGGCCTCGCGGCTGCAGGGTGCTGCTGGCTGGGAGCAGGTGGCACAGGGCCTGGTCGATGGCACTCTTGTGACCACGCTCGCGTGGCAGGAAAACGCTCGGGTGGTGGATCCCGCGATGGTGGCCACAGTGGCTGAACGACTGAGCGATGGTACCTACCGTCTGCGTGGACGCAAGATAGGCGTGGTGTGTGCCTCGTTCGCAGACAGTTTTCTGGTGACGGCCAAGCTGGACGAAGAGATGACTCTTTGGCTCATGCCGCGCGACCACGCCGGCGTGACGCTGACAGAGACTCTTGCCACCGATGGTGCCAGTGTGGCTGTGGCGGAGTTGAGTGATGTCAGCCTGCCGGGTGAGGCTTTGCTGGCACGTGGTGAGGACGTGACGGCAGCGCTGGCGACGGCGATTGACGAAGCCACTCTGCTGACAGCCTGGCAATTGGTTGGTCTGGCCACTGGCGCGCTGGACCTTACGCTCGAATACCAGCGCACGCGGGTTCAGTTCGGGCAGCACATCGGTAGTTTCCAGTCGATGCAGCATCTGAGCGTGGACGTGCGCGTGCAACAAGCCCTTGCCCGTGCGGCGTGCCAAAGTGCCTTGCAGCGGTATGCCGAGGCGCCGGGGAGTCCGACGGCGCGCGCAGCGATTTCTGCTGCCAAGGCACGCGCTTCGGACGCAGCGCTTCTGGCAGGCCGCTTTGGTGTGCAGGCGCACGGCGCCATTGGTTTTGCCGCGGAAGCGGCCATTGGCTGTTATCTGAAGGCGGCTCTGCGTTGGGCGGCCTTCCTGGGTAACGGCAGTCATCATCGCCGGCAGCATGCCCTGCATGCCGGTGAGCACGAGCATGATCATGAACCGCATTGATCGCAATCAACTCAGCGACGACGATTTCCGGCTGCAGTTTCGCGCCTGGATTGAGGCCAACTACACCTCACCTTTGCGCGACCCGCTGCGTCGGCTGACGGGCGAAGAAGCGCGCCAGTGGCTGAGAGCTCAATACCGCGATGGCTGGCGTGCGCCCGCGTTGCCGGCCGAGCATGGTGGCATGGGGTTGTCGCTTCGCAAACAACTAATCTACCAGCAGGAGCTGGAGCGCTTTCGCGTGGCACGCCCCATGGATATGGGGCTGCGCTTGCTGGCGCCTGTATTGTTGCGCTACGGCACGCCTGAGCAGAAGGCAGCTTATTTACCTCGCATCCTGTCTGCAGACGACGTCTGGTGCCAGGGTTACTCTGAGCCCAATGCCGGTTCGGACCTCGCCAACCTGCGCACCGCTGCAGAAGATCGCGGTGATCATTTCGTCATCAACGGCCAGAAGACCTGGACCACGATGGCCACCGATTCCAACATGATCTTCATGCTGGTGCGCACCAGCACCGAAGCGCGCAAGCAGCAGGGCATTACCTTTTTGCTGGCAGATATGGCCACACCCGGCATTCGCGTGCGCCCCATTCGCACATTGGCCGGCGAAGAGCACTTTTGCGAGGTGTTCTTTGACGATGTCGCCGTGCCGCGTGCCAACCTCGTGGGGGCTGTTGGCGACGGCTGGGCAGTGGGCAAAGCGCTGCTTGGCTTTGAGCGCTTCAGCCATGGCTCGCCCGAGCTTCTGCGTCACGCGCTGTCAGTGTTGAAGCGCACAGGCACCGCGCTGGGCTTGCAGAATGATGAGCGCTACCGCGAAGTGCTGGAGCGCCATGCTTGCGACGTGGCCGATGCTTCTGCACTCTACGAACAGGTCTGTGAAACGGCACTGGCGGGCGGACAGGCCGACGACGATTTTTCGATGCTCAAGCTGTTCAATGCCGAGGCTACCCAGCGCATTGCCGAGGCTGTTCAGGAATTGGCCGGGCAACAAGGTGGGCTGATGGGCGCGGCCCCACACCTGGACTTGCCCGAGGATCTTGAATGGCTCTACATGATCACCCGACCGCTGACCATTTTTGGTGGTACGGCTCAGGTGCAACGTAACCTGCTCGCCGCGCGAGCACTCAAGCTGCCGAAATCATGAGCGCATGTTCGCGCTTCAACATTTGACGACTTCACGCATGACCACTTCTACTTCTACAGATCGATCGTCTCATCCGCTGGATCCGTTGTTCCATCCGCGCTCCGTAGCTGTGGTGGGTGCCTCCTCCGATCCACGGAAGATAGGCGGGCGGCCTATCGCTTACATGCTGCGCAGCGGTTTTTCTGGTGAACTCTTGCCCATCAATCCGGGGCAGACAGAGGTACAGGGGGTCAAGGCATACCCGTCACTGCGCGCCATTGGCCGGCCCGTGGATCTCGTCATCGTCGCGGTGGGAGGTGCACACGTGGCCGCGGTGGTCGATGATGCCATTGAACAGCAGGCGAGAAGCATCGTGGTCTTCAGTTCCGGCTTCGCCGAAATGGGCGAAGAAGGCCGGCAGGCTCAGGACCGCATCGCCGAGCGTTGTGCACAGGCGGGTGTGCGCCTGCTTGGGCCGAATTGCATCGGCGTGTTCAACGCGCACGAAGCGATGTTTGCAACTTTCATGAGTGCGCTGGAGCACGAGCAGTTCGAGCCCGGGCATGTCGGCATCGTCAGCCAAAGCGGCGCCATCGGGTCATATCTGTATGGGTTGGCAGGCGACCGTGGTGTGCGCGTGAGTCACTTCGTGGCGACGGGCAATGAAGCCGGCCTGGACGTGGCCGACTGCATCGACTGGATGGTTCGCGACAAAAACACGCGGGTGGTGATGGCCTATCTTGAGGGTTGCCGCGATGGCGACCGTTTGTACCGTGCACTGGAAGAAGCCAGGCTGCGCCGCAAGCCCGTGATCCTGATGAAAGTGGGGCGCACCGAGCAGGGCGCAGCGGCGGCAGCGTCGCATACGGGGTCGCTCGCTGGTAGCGATGTGGTCTATGACGCAGTCTTGCGTGAGACCAATGCGTGGCGCGCAAACACGCTCGAAGAGATGATCGATCTGGCCTACGCCTGCTCCATTGGTCCGATGCCCCGCGGTAACCGGCTGGGCGTGGTGACCCCCTCGGGTGGTGTGGGTGTGATTGCGACCGACGAAGCCACTCGAACAGGCCTGGTGCTGCCCACGTTGCCCGACGCGACGCAGGCGGCCATTCGCGAAATTGTGCCGTTTGCCAGCGGTGTCAACCCGGTGGACACCACTGCGCAGACCATGGGTGACCGTAGTCTGTATACGCGTATTCTTGACTTGGTTTTCGCGCATCCCGAGTTTGACAGCGTGCTCAGTTTCAATGCGAACATGGGCCGCAGCGAATCCGAGTTTGCCAAAATTCGCGACGCGCTGTATGCACTGCGCCGCGCGCACCCAGATCTTCTGGTAGCGATGAGCATGCGTGCCCGGCCCGAAATCGTGGCCGAGATTGAGCGCGAGAACATTCTGATGTTCCCTGATCCTGCGCGTGCCACAACCACCATTGCTGCGATGGCACGCATTTCGGCCGGGTTTGATCGACCGGCATCGGCAGTTGTTGATGCGCAGTCCGGCAAGGCGGATCCGCTGCCCGATGGCACGCTGGACGAAGCAGCGGCGCGCGCAGTGCTGGCAGGACATGGCATTCCATTCGCGCCGCTTGAGTTGGCTGCCACTGCAGAAGAGGCCGTTAGCGCGGCAGAGGCGATGGGCTACCCGGTGGTCATGAAGGTGGTCTCACCTGATATCGCGCACAAGAGCGATGTGGGCGGTGTTGCCCTTGGGCTGAGGGACGCAGATGCGGTTCGCAACGCCTGGTCGACGATGATGGACAAGGTCTCAGCGGCTTGCCCGACAGCTCGGATCGACGGCGCAATGCTTTCGCCGATGATCACGGGAGGGGTGGAGACCGTGATGGGAGTCACGCACGACCCGGTGTTCGGGCCTATGGTGATGTTCGGGCTCGGTGGGGTGTTCGTCGAGGTCTTCAAGGACGTGACTTTCAGGCGTGCACCCGTGAGCCTGACAACTGCGCACGAGATGATTCAGGGGATCAAAGGCTTGCCTTTGCTGACTGGTGCGCGCGGAAAGCCCCCGGTGGATCTGAATACCCTGGCCAGCGCCCTGGTGGCGCTTTCAAATTTCGCAGCTGCACATGCGGGCAAGCTCGACAGTGTGGAGATCAATCCCTTCATCGCACTGCCCAATGGTGGGTGTGCGGTGGATGCGTTGATTGTGAAGAGATCGTAGCGGACTCCGAAAAGGGGGCGAGTCCCCCACCCTGGTGTCGCCCCCGTAAGCCCTGTGCTTCCGGGGGCGATGCTTTTGGAGCGTTGACTCCCTTTGAGTAAGGTGTCTAGCAATGAGAAAAGGTCATGTCAGGTCTCCCATTTGTAAGATGTCATACGGGGGTGACCCTATGATTCATTCCACACCCTGATGCGACTAAGAGTCTCGACAAGAAGGACTCATCATCTTCAATAGAAGCAGGAGACAGCAATGCAAGCAGAACGCCAGATCGGAAGTCGCGATCCACACGTTGCCCAAGGGCCGCGCGTCGATGTGGGTGCGGCGGTGATTGGTGCGGCTGGCGTGTCGTTTCCCCCGTCTGTTTCAGATGACCGTGCCTTGGGCCGCGCTTAGCGGCTTGTCGCAGAAGGCATGAAGAGAAATCTAACCCTCCGAAGGAGCATTCCATGACGACTTCCCGTACATCGATCGCACGTCGCGCGATTCTGGCCATGTTCGCCGGCGCATCGCTGGCTGTCCCTCTGGCAGTTTCGGCGCAGGATTACCCAACCCGTCCTATCAAGATGATCGTCCCGTTCCCTCCAGGAGGGGCTACCGACGTCGTGTCGCGCCGCATGGCACTTGCGATGGAGAAGGAGCTTGGGCAAACCATCATCGTCGAGAACCGCGGCGGGGCAGGTGCGATCATCGGTGCGGAGATGGTGTCCAAGGCTGAACCGGATGGCTACACGATCTTGTCCACGACGGCTGGCGTGCATGTGGTGAACCCAGCCATCTACCCCAAGTTGCCGTATGACCCAATGAAGAGCTTCGAGCCGATCTCGCAGTTCGTAGCTACCCCATTGGCGCTGGTGGTGATCAACAAGACATCCCCCTTCAAGACGGTTCAGGAACTGATCGACTACGCGAAAAAGAACCCAGGCAAGCTTTCTTATGGAACCGCTGGCAGTGGCTCGTCGCTTCATCAGAACGGTGAGATGTTCAAGCATGCAGCGGGTGTGGACATTTTGCACGTGCCTTACAAAGGTGCCGGTCCCGCAGTGACTGACTTCCGTGGTGGTCGTGTTGACATGATGTGGTCCTATGTGGGTTCCGTGCTGCCAAGCGTGAAGAGCGGGGAGTACCGGATGCTGGCAATCGGAAGCTCCAAGCGTTTGCCTCTGATTGCAGATACGCCCACCGTGGCTGAAGTGCTGGGCCAGCCTGGCTACGATGCCGACACCTGGACGGGCCTGGTGGCGCCTGCAGGCACCCCCGGCCATCATCGCGCGCCTGAATAAAGCCGCTCACGCAGCCCTTGAAGCCAACAAGGAGTATTTGCTTTCGTCTGGCTACGTGCTCATTGGCGGCACGCCCGGAGAAATGAAGCAGCGTATTCAGACTGAGCTGAAAACGGTGACGCCCCTGCTTTCCAAGATCATGGGCTCTGCCAATTAAGGCTTCAATTCACGCAAACATGGCGAGCACAATGGATACAGCAATAAGTTCGGGATCTCGTTTGGCACATTACCCGTTGAGGTTGCCAGTCATCTGCTCGCCTATGTTCATCATCTCCAATCCCGAGATGGTGATTGAGCAATGTCGGGGTGGCGTGGTGGGCACCTTTCCGGTGCTCAACGCCCGTCCCCAAGAGGAGTTGGGCGTCTGGCTGACGCGCATCGAGAGTGTGCTGCAGAGCGATCGAGCTGCCGGCCGTACGGTGGCACCGCATGGCGTCAACTTGGTGATTCGCCCCAACGACCAGCGCTTCGAAGCGGATCTGGCTACAGTTGTCGACCATAAAGTGCCTCTGGTGATCACCAGCTTGGGAAATCCGGCGGCAGTGGTGCAGGCGGTACATGGCTACGGTGGTCTGGTGCTACACGACGTTACCTCGGCACGCCATGCGCGGCGTGCGCTGGAGGCTGGCGTTGACGGTCTGATCCTGGTGTGCGCCGGAGCGGGTGGACATGCGGGTGCTTTGAGCCCCTTCGCGCTCTTGAGAGAGGTGCGTGCTTTCTACGACGGTTTGATCGTGCTGGCCGGTGCCATTACCGATGGCCGGTCGGTGCTCGCCGCGCAGGTTTTGGGCGCAGACTTGGTCTACATGGGGACGCGTTTCATTGCCACGAAAGAATCTGGCGCGGTGGCGGAATACAAAGACATGCTGGTGGACGCGAGCGCCAACGACATTATTTACACGCCGCATTTCTCAGGGATTCCGGCGAATTACCTGAAGGCCAGCATCGTCGCGGCCGGTCTGGACCCGGACAACCTGCCAACAGTGAACGCCGCCGAAGTTCGGGCCAGAGGCGATCGGCAAACACGCTGGAAGCATATCTGGGGAGCCGGCCAAGGCGTGGGGAATATTCGGGATCTTCCTGCAACGGGTGAACTGGTAGATCGGCTGGTTGATGAATATGAGTCGGCGCGCAACGAATGGCGAAAGCGGTTTGCATGAACAACATGGTGACTCCACCTCTCTCTGAATTAAAGCCCCTCGAGCCCCTGTTTTGTCCGCGCAGCATTGCAGTGGTGGGCGCCTCGCAGGATACGCGGAGGATCCGCGGCAGGCTGCTGCAACAGCTGCTGGTCGGAGGCTTTGACGGCCCGGTTTACCCAGTGAACCCGAGCAGCGAAGTCATACAGGGCCTGAAGGCCTACCCAAGTGTCGATGCGCTGCCCGAGCCGGTGGATCTGGCTTTGATCGCCGTGGCGGCCGACCAGATCATGGAGGTTTTGGCTCAGTGCGCCACACGGGGTATCAGGGCGGCAGCCATTTTTACGGCGGGAGCCAATGGCTTGCCTATTGGTGAACGCCTGCAAGACCATGTGGCCGCGTTTGCGCGGGAAAGCGGCATGAGAATCCTCGGCCCCAACGCTGAAGGGTTTATTGATACCGAGGCTGGTCTGTTGGCCACCTTCAGCCCGACGCTGATTCATGTGCCACCTCTTCCAGTCGGATCGTTGCCCCGGCGCGGGCGCGTGAGTATTGTGTCGCAGTCGGGCGCTATGGCGTTTGCGCTGTACAGCCGCGCTATGAGCGAACATGTGCCGATACGCCACTTGGTCTCTACCGGAAACGAGTCCGACGTAGAGCTGCTGGAGGTGGTGGATCATCTGGTGGCGCGTGGCACTTCGCGCGTCATTCTGATGTTCGTCGAGGGTTTTCGCAATCCGGAGCGTTTCGCGGCGGTGGCTGCGAGGGCGGCGGATGCCGGTGTCGCGCTGGTGGTGGCCAAGATCGGTCGATCCTCAGCGGGGCAACGTGCGGCGGTGTCGCATACAGCGCACCTGACAGGTGCCGATACGGCCTATGACGCGGCTTTTGAACGCTATGGCGTCATTCGTGTGGACACCCCAGATGAGATGCTGGCCATCGCCGCCGCCATTAGCGCGGGGGCTCTTCCCACAGGACGAAGAGTGGCCATAGTCACCACCTCTGGTGGAGCCGGGGGTGGGCGGCTGACATATGCGAGCAAGCAGGTCTCGAAGTGCCCGAGTTCGAGCCCGAATTCAAACGGCGGTTGGTCGAGATCGTGCCAGACTATGGTTCACCCGAGAATCCGGTGGATGTGACGGCGCGCGTGGTGGAAGATGGCGGCCGGACACTGTTGGGAATTCTTGACTTGCTGGAAACGGCACCCGGTATCGATATCGGGCTGGTCATCATGTCGCTGGTGGCCGCTGAGCGTATCACCGGTATCGAGACCGAACTGGCGGCTCTGCATGCTGCGCATCAGCGTCCATTGGTGTTTCACTCCCCGGGGATGGCCTCGCCGGAGGCTTTGGTGGCGCTGGCACGTGTGGGGGGGCTGCAGCTTGGCCTGCCCGGTTTTGCGCGTGCAATGCGCGTGCTGGACGAGTATCGGCTGTTCCGTGAACGCTGGCCGAATGAGCGCTTGAAGCGTACCGAGGTAGTTTCCGTTCCGGCAGAGGCGCCTGCGCTCCCTTCAGGAGTTCTGGATGCGGCCACGACACGCCAGTTGCTTGATGCGTGGCACGTGCCGCAGCCTCGAGAGCGGATTGTGCCGGGGGCGGAGGAAGCGGCTGAGGTGGCGGAATCGATCGGGTGGCCCGTGGCTGTGAAGATCGTCTCGCCGGACATTGCGCACAAGACCGAGGCCGGCGGAGTGGAGTTGAACCTGCGCAGCGCGCTGGAGGTTCGTTCAGCATGCGAAAGAATCCTTGGACGCGTTCGCAGCCGCATGCCCGATGCCCGCATTGAGGGTTTGCAAGTGCAGCAGATGATGCCACCCGGTCGCGAAATGGTGGTCGGTGTGGTGCGCGATCCTGATTTCGGGCCGATGGTCATGCTCGGACTGGGGGGAATCCACATAGAGGTGTTGCGCGACACAGCGTTTGCGCTGGCGCCCCTGACGCAGGAGGATGCCCGCGGGATGATCCGCCGGCTGAAAGGGAGGGCTATCCTTGACGGTGTGCGCGGCGAACCTCCGGCGGATGTCGATGCGCTCGCAGCATTGCTGGTGTCTGTTTCGCGGCTGGCGGCAGCGCATGCCGAAGAGATCGCGGAGATTGACTTGAACCCCGTATTGCTCTACCCGGTTGGCCAAGGTGCGGTCGCCGTAGATGCGCTCGTGGTCGCCGCACCACCGGCGTCCCGAGAGTTCCACTGAACCCTGAACCAGGCCTACTTCATGGCAGAAATTGAATACCAGCGCGATGGCGCCATTGCGCGAATCGTCCTTAATCGTCCAGAGCGCAAGAATGCGCTGGCCAACGACATGCGCCAGCAACTGACGGATGCCTTTCGCGAGGCCGATGCAGATGACGAGGTGCGTGCCGTGATTCTGACGGGCACCGGTGACACCTTCTGCGCAGGTGCGGATGTCTCGCGTATGGCACCAAAGGATGTGAAGGGCGCACGCAATAATTTGCAGCGCAATGCGCACACGCTGATCAAAACGCTGTATCACATAGAGAAGCCCGTGATTGCGGCAGTGCGAGGCTCCACGGTAGGTATCGGACTGAGCATGATGTTGGCCAGCGATATGGCCGTCGTGTCTGAAACCGCGCGCTTCTCCTGCATTTTTGCAAGGCGTGGTTTGGCTCCTGATTCGGGTGCCGTGTTTTTTCTGTCGCGGCTCATCGGTTTGGCGCGTGCACGGGAAATGGTCTTTACGACCGATTTCTTCTCTGCACAAGAAGCCCTGGAATTGGGGATCGTCAATCGTGTTGTTGCCGACGCAGACCTCGAAAACGAAGCGCAAGCGCTCGCTGAACGCATGACTGCGCAGCCAACATACGCGTTGGCCATGGCCAAGAAGATGTTTCAGTTCTCTTTGTCGCCTCCTCTGGACCACTTCCTGGAGTACGAGGCGCTGATGCAACCCCAGATTCATCAGACACAGGACTACCGCGAGGGGATCGCTGCCTTCAAGGACAAGCGGCCAGCAAAGTTCGTGGGGCGGTAGAGGTCGTCGATGCCCGGCGGGCCGGAGTTCCCGGCGGTTGGTGTGCACAGCGACAGAAGAGGGCAGGGCCATGAAGGCTCCTGCCTCTTTTTGCCGGGGTGCGGCGATCGGAAAATCGAGCGGGTGATCTCCGCTCGAATGCTCAGGTTATTGCACCAGCGCTTTACCGTTATCCAGCACCTTCTTGCCGCGCTCGCGGACAAATGCCTGGAAGCTGACAACATCGCCATCGCGCCAGAACTCGAAACTGAGTGTCTCGCCGGGGTAAACCGCTGACGAAAATCTCGCATCGAAAGACTTCAGACGATCGGGGTTGTAGTCCAGCAAGTGCGAGATGAGCATCCGGGCGCCGATTCCGTAGGTGCATAGACCGTGCAGAATGGGACGGGGAAAGCCAGCGCGCGCTGCGAACTCGGGATCGATATGCAGCGGATTGCGGTCGACGTTGAGACGGTAGAGTATCGCAGCGTCGGCGCGGGTCGGCGCGTCAACGACCAGATCCGGGGCGCGCTCTGGCAGGACGTGAGAGGTGAAGGTGGGGCCAAATGAGCCATCGAAGCCGCCGTCTGCACGGCAGAACGAAGTCTGCACGATGGTGACCAGAGGCTCGTTGGTGTCTGCGTTGGAGATGACCCGCTCGACATGGAGCAGCGCCCCCTTGTCGGCACCTTTGTCTTCGACTCCTAGCACTCGCGATTGAGCAATCAGGTTCCCGGCAGGAGGCAACGGGGCATGGAACGAGAGTCGCTGTTCACCGTGCACGACCTTGTTGCGTGTGATGCCAGTGCGCGGATCAGTGTTCCATGCTCCGAGGTGGCACAGCACGGCAGCCATCGTTGGCACCGCCTTCAGGTCACGCTCATAGATGAACGGCAGCTCACGGGATTCCATCGGGTCGGCACCAAAGCCCACGCTGAGAGCGTAGAGCATGGTCTCACGATCAGTGTAGGTCTGGTGACGTGGTTCGAAAACCCAGTCTTTCAGGACGTTGGCATTCAAAGGCATGGCTGTATTCGCCTCGCTTAGATGGCTTCCCAGCCCAGCACGTCGCGGGTGCGCTCGGCTGGCGTGAAGCTGTTGCGGAAAGCAGGCACGAGCATCTCTGCGAGTGTGCCTGGCGTCCAGCCTTCGCTGCGGTGCAAGGTGCGCACGGGGCGGGGTTGGTTGTAGAGGTAAACCTCGTTGCCGCGGGCGCCAAAGATCTGGCCGTTGACGTCCTTGGCAGCGTCGGAGCACAGAAAGACGGCCAGTGGCGCGATCTGCTCGGGACGCGTGGTCTGGCGGCGCTTTTCCAGGTAGCGTTCCTGCTCCTCTGGGGACAGGCCTGGCACGCTCTCGATCATGCGGCTGAAGGCATGCGGTGCAATGCAGTTGGAGCGAACGCCAAAGCGTGCCATGTCCATCGAGATGGAGCGAGAAAGCCCCACAATGCCCATTTTGGCAGCGGCGTAGTTGGCTTGACCGATCGAGCCGATCAGCCCTGCCGTGGAAGTCATGTGGACGAGTGAGCCGCTGTTTTGTTCGCGGAAGTGACCGGCGGCAGCGCGCGCCATGTTGAATGCACCGAACAGGTGAACGCGCAGCACGGACTCGAAGTCTGCAGCGCTCATTTTGTGGAAGATCGAGTCGCGCAGAATGCCGGCGCTATGCACGACGGCGTCGATGCGACCGAAGGTGGACACAGCGCGCTCGACAATGGCGCTGGCCGAATCCCATTCAGCGACGCTGCCGCCGTCGGCGATGGCTTGGCCGCCAGCCGCCTTGATCTCCGCGACGACTTCTTCAGCCGGCGAGGTGCCTACGCTTTCGCCGCCGAGCGAGACGCCCAGATCATTGACGACGACGAGGGCGCCCTGGCGGGCCGCTTCGAGAGCGACGCCCTTGCCGACGCCGCCGCCGGCGCCGGTCACGATGACTACTTTATCCTTGAGCAATTGGGTGTTCGAGGTCATGGCACTTGCCTTCTGTATGTGCGGTCAAAAACTGACGGGAAAGGTTCAGTGTCGATTCTGCGGCCGTGCGCCGGGGGCAAGCCTTGCTTTTTCAACCGTCTGACATAATAAAAACTCATGTTAGGAATTCCCCTGCCCCCCTTCTTCAAGGCTTGCTCATGAGCCGACGTATCCCGCCCCTGAATCCATTGCGCGTCTTCGAGGTCGCCGCGAGAACGCAGAACCTGACACAGGCGGCGGAAGAGCTGCACGTGACGCAGTCCGCGGCCAGCAGACAGATTGTGGTGCTTGAGAATTACCTGGGGGTGCAGCTGTTCAGGCGTGAGCGTCACGGCGTGTCGCTGACGCGTGCCGGCGAGCGTTATGCGAGTCAGGTCTTGCCGGCTTTCGAGATGATCGCTGAAGCCACCAAGACCCTGACAAAGGGAACGAACCAGGGCCCATTGCGCTTGCGTACCTACACCACCTTCGCGGCCAAGTGGCTGATCCCAAGGCTGGCGGAATTTCGTGCGCAACATCCCAGCATCGAAGTGCGCATCTCCAACGACGTGCCGGATGTGGACTTCGACCGCGACCCCGTGGACGCCGCGATCCAGTTCGGAGACGGAAACTGGAAGGGCGTGCAAACTGATCTGCTCTTTCACGACGAGATGGAGCCGGTGTGCTCGCCAAGGTTTCTGGCGCTCCATGCGCCCAATCCAAAGTATCCGCATTCATTGCTGCGCCAGCGTTTGCTGGTGTCGCGTTACCGGCGAAATGACTGGGAGGAGTGGCTGCGAGCGAGTGAACTGACGGCCGAAGCGGCTGAGGCAGAGCGCATGGATTTCGGCAGCACACTGCTTTCGTGGCAAGCTGCGGCGGATGGGTTGGGCACGGCCATTGGTCAGTCGGAGCTGCTGGCCGGCGAGTTTGCGGCAGGCCACTTGGTGCGCCCTTTCGAAAAGCCGTTGCTGCGTCCCCAGGCGTACTATCTGGTTCGCCCCCAGGCGCAAAGAGAGACTCGAAAGGTGAGCGTTTTCAGAGATTGGCTCTTGTCGGTTTGTGCGCCGGTGCTGGAGCGGCAATTGGCGCAGAATGGGGCCGGGCTGCCGTCTCCGTAGGAAGGGGGCGACCCTGGGACTTAGTTGAACTGCTGATCAGGCGGTCCAGGTATTCCGGCTGGCAATGGTTTCCGGCGAGGGTGTCTGAATCCCCGTAGCCTGGCATGTCAGGAGCACAGACGGTTCGCTGGGCTGCCAGTGCCTCAATGTTTCGCACCCAATGACGCCACGAGCCATGGCTGCCATGCAACAGCACCAGCGGCGGTCCGCTACCCCAGGCGCGCCAGGCCACGGTTCCGGTGTCCGTACGCACATCTTCGCGGCGCGCGGTTGCGGCCAGCGCAGCCAAGGGGCTGCCGGGTGGTGTCCTGAGGGAGGTCACTTCAGTGCAAGTGCATCTACTGCCATCACACCCTGACCTTCAGGCATAACCAGCATGGGGTTGACCTCAGCTTCCGTAATGCCGAATTCGGGGCGGACGGCCAGTTGTGACAGTGCGGACACTGCGGCTGCCAGGGCCTCCAGGTCGCCCTTGGGTTTGCCCCGCAAGCCACGAACGGTCGCCAGCGCACGCACCTCGTCGACCATTTCGCGAGCCGTTTCGATGCTCACCGGGGCGAGGCGGATGCTGCGATCGCGGGCGACTTCGGCCCAGATGCCGCCGGCAGCCAGCATCACGATGGGGCCGGCCTCGGGATCGACGCGGTAACCGATCAGCACCTCCGCCAGACCCTTGACCATGGGCTGGATCAGGGCCTCGTTGCACACAATGCCCGGAGCACGCTCCGAGAGGTTCTTCTGAAGAGTTTGCAGCGCTGCGGTCAGATCCGTCTGGTCCTGAATGCCCAGCACGACGCCGCCGACTTCCGTCTTGTGAGGAATTTCCGCTGAACAGACCTTGGCCACCAAGGGAAAGTCAAAGGCCAGCGCCGGAGCCTGAGCGCTCAGATCGACCTTCATGACCGGAGCGTGCGGAACCCCCAATGCATCCAGAACGCCGTATGCATCCGCCTCACTGATGGGGCGGGGTGCCACGGAGGGTGCTGGCTGAGGTGCAGCAGGTGTTCCGAGCGGGCGCCGGGCTGCCACGGCTGCGATGGCGTCCGCGCAAGTTTCCGGCGAGCGGAAGCAGGGCACACCAGCGCTGGTCAGCATGGCCAGTGCACCCGGTGCGTCCGGTACCAGCATGGCAGCCAGAGGGCGCGGGTGGTGGGCGCTGTCGAGCAGGGGCTGTACAGCCAGATTGGGCTGGAATCGGGCGGAAGACCCGACTACGCTGACGATCAGGTCGAACTCCGGTGCCTCCAGCAGGACATCCAGCACGGCTTTCATGACGTCGTATCGCGTGCCAGCCAAGGTCAGATCAAGCACGCGACCGGGTGATGCGGTTACGCCGGCGGCCGCCAGGCGCTCCAGTGTGGCTGGCGTCGCTGGTGTGACGTCAATGCCGCGTACGCCGAGCTGATCGACCACCATGGCCGAACCGCCGCCGGTGGTGGTGACGACGCCCACACGCAGTGGCTTTCGAGGCGAGCCGGATGTGGCCAGGGGCAGGCGTCGGGCCAGCGGAAGCGTTTCCAGCAAGGTTTCGAACTGATCAACACGGGCAATACCCAAGTCTTTCAGGAATGCGTCCGCCACATCATCTTCGCCGGCAATAGCGCCGGTGTGAGTGGCTGCCATTTCGGCGGCGGCAGATGAACGGCCCAGTTTGTAGGCGATTACTGGCTTGCCGCGTCGGGCCGCCTCACGCGCGAAGGACTGGAGCTGGGCGCCATGGCGCAAGCTCTCAATGAAGAGCAAGTAGCCGTCAATGGACGGATTGTCCAGCGTCGACTCGCAGATTTCACCAATACTAAGATCGACTTCGCTGCCGACCGAAACCATGCCAGCGAAGCCTACTCCGCGAGCCTTGCCGCGTGAGACCAGGGCGCCCAGCATGCTGCCACTGTGCGAGGCTACGAACAGGCGGCCAGCAGGCACGTCTGGCTCGGCGAAGGCAGCATTGGCAGTGAGCATCAGGCCACTGCTGGCCTGCACTACGCCCAGGCTGCTAGGGCCCAATAGGCGCGTGCCACTTTCAGCCACCAGCTTACGCAAAGCGTTCTCACGCTCAACGCCTTCGGGCCCAGACTCTGAAAAACCACTGGCCAGCACGGTGACCAAAGGTACCCCGAGCTTCACGCACTGGCCCACGACGTCGAGAACGGACTCCGTCGGTGTCATCACGAACACTTGATCCGGGACTTCCGGCAGGGCTTCCAGACTCGGCCAGGCGGGTGTGTCCTGTACGGTCGCGCGCTTGGCGTTGATAGGATAAATTCGCCCCTGAAAACCAGCCTTGCGCAGGAATTGCTGGGGCCGGCCGGCCGTCTTGGTGGGGTCGTCGGAGGCGCCGACCAGCGCTACGCTGCGGGGAGTCAGCAACGCGGACGTGAGGTTCTCAGGGGGTAAGCGGTTAGTCATGCCAGTGTTGGTCTATCTGCTCAGCTAGCGCGCTGGGAGAACGTGCGCTCGAAAACGCCTTCGGCTATGCGGTTTTTCAGCATCTCGATGGAGCCGCCGGCGATCATCCAGCCGCGTGTGCGGCGAACGCAATATTCGACCAGGGATTCTTGGCTGAACCCGAGACCGCCCATGACCTGCATGGCTTCGTTGGAGACTTCCCAGCCGGCCATGTTGCAAGCGAGCTTGGCCATCGCCGTGCTCTGCGCCGAAGGCAGGCCAGTCTCGCCCTCCATGGCAGCGCGATAGAGCATCAGCTGGGCCTGTTCCAGCTTCATGGCCATGTCGGCAAATTTCCATTGCAGACCCTGGAATTCGGACAATGGCTTGCCGAACTGAGTACGGATCTTCGCATGCTCGCGAGCTTGATTGAAGCAGTATCGGCCCAGGGCCAACGCGCGCGAGGCGTTGCCCAGGCGCTCCACGTTGAAGCCGGAAATCTGTTTCTTGAAGCCGCCCGCTCCGAGCAGCAGGTTGCGCTTGGGAACGCGGCAGTTATCAAAATAAAGCTGCGACCAGCGCTCGCCATTCATGAACGAGGAGGGTTCGCCCACGATCAGGCCGGGCGTGCCACGCTCGACCAGAATGGAGCCGATCCCGCCCACGCCAGGGCCAAATCGCACGTACACCAGGTACACCTCTGCATCGCTGCTGTGCGTGGAGAACACTTTGCTGCCGTTGATGACGTAGCTGTCGCCGTCTTCGTGGGCACTGGTTTTCAGGTCGGTGACGGCCGAGCCTGCGTCTGGCTCGGACATGCCCAGCGAGATGAGCTTCTGGCCAGCCAGCATGCCCGGCAGGAAGCGTTCCTTCTGTTCGGCGGTGGCATATTCGACGAAAGTGCGGATCGGGCCGAAGTTGCCAGCCTGCACGATGTCGGCGCTCTTGGGGCAAGCCAGCGCGACCTGCTGAATCGCCAGCACGGCATGCATCAGCGTGCCACCCTGGCCGCCATCAGCTTCCGGAAAGGCTATACCCAGCAAACCCTGTTTAGCCAGAAGTTTGGCGGTTTCCCAGGGGTATTGCTCCGAATGGGCACGCGCTAGAGCGCCTTCAGCCAAATGATCTTTTGCAAATCGCTGAACGGAGTCTGCAAATGACTGGTGCTCTTCGCTGAGCTCGAAATTCATGGTCAGTTCCAAGTGGGATGAGTTGACCGTGATAGTGCATGAATGAGGCGCCTTAGAGGACTTCGCGATTCGATGGAAGACATGAGAATTTGTCATTCCATTGTGTTGGGGCTGACAAAAATTCAGCGTTGATCCTGCAAGGTGCTCCATGCGCCCAATTGATGGGACACGTTTGCAGCGGCTTCCACAATTAATGGCGCGAAGATCTTTATTTGCGCGGCTTTGAAGCGTTCCCTTGGACCTGACAGACCGAGTGCGGCGATCACCTGGCCGCTGGCGTCGGTGACAGGTGATGCAATGCCGCATACATTTTCGTTCCATTCGCCCTTGTTGACTGCATAACCCTGAGTGCGCACGCGCGCCATTTCCTGAAGGAACTGCTGAGGATCGGTGACGCTTTTGGAGGTGCGTGCGAGCAACTGATGCGAGATGCGTTCCAGCATGGCAGGTGACTGGAAGGCCAGCATGGCCTTACCAGTGGCCACGCAATGGGCCTTTGCCCTGCCGCCGATTTGTGAGTAGGCGCGCACTGGGTTTGGACTGTCGAGTTTGTGCACGTAGACCACTTCGTCGCCATCGAGGACAGAAAGGTGCACGGTTTCCTGGGTGCTGGCCAGCAATTTTTCCATGACCTGCTCGGCGTACATGCGCAAATCGAGCTTGGACAGGACCGCCGAGCCTAACTCCCAGAGCTTGATGGAGGCGCCGTAACGGCCGCTGCGTTCGTCTCGGATGATGAAGCGTGTCTCGGCAAGTGCCTGCAGCAGCCGGTGCACGTTGCTCTTGCCAAGATCGAGTGCGCTGGCGATCTCGGTCAAACCGAGTGTCCGGCCGCTGTGTGCGAGCAGCTCAATGATGGCTAGGCCCTTGACTAATGTGTTGTTCATAGTTGGCCACGATTGTGCTGCAGAAGCGGGTGCGGTCGAACTCCGGGGTTTGCCCTAATGTGGAAAACGAATTTGCAAATTATAAAACAGCAGTTCCATTTTATGGAAATTGGGGATGTAATTCCTTAGAACGTGTTTACGATCTCTGCGCGAGGGCAGTTGTGTTCGAAAAGCTGTGGCTGCAAGGCGAAAAACGCAGGGATACCTCGTGGTATCGCGAGTATTTTCAACGCCGCAGACGCGGTTTTTCGGACGCAACGGACCCGTGAGGAGATCGTAAACACGTTCTTAAACCAACATGTGCTGGCTAGCTGGGTAAATGAATGCATTCAAGCCCGTGCCGGCCTGGCCTGCGGCGGATCGCTGTTCGGCAAGCCAGATGCATGAGGTTTCAAGGAAGGACATTCCCCGGGGATCTATCTGGGAGTGGTCGACCGCTCATTGTTAAACCGGAACCTGCTGTCATGACTATTCGACTCGTAGTGGGCGCGATCAGCGCTGAAGCCAATCGCCTCGCGACCCATCTCATGGATAGCCTGCTTCGCGATGGACGGCCTACGCGCAGTGCTTTGCCGAGCTGGCCGCTCAAGCTGCCCGCAGAGGGGAGCAAGACGTCTCTGTTGGGGTTCACGCGCATGCTCTCCAGTGCCGCCGAACAAAGCGGGCGGAGCCATCTAGGGCTGGAAATGGCGAGTTCGGAGCAGATGGCTCCATACTCGATTTTTGGAGATCTTTTCCTGTACGCTCCAACCGTGGGGGATGCGCTGCAGTCTCTGGCGCGCTATTTTCCCGCGGGGCAGACGGGGACGCGCGTGGCTCTGGTCCATGAGCCGGAAACTTCGCGTCTCATCTATGACATTCACGATCCGACCGTGGGCGACCGGCTGCAGGATGCTGCCTACACCCTGGGTAAGGTGAGCCGTTCCTTGCGTCGCTCCGTAGGGGAGGTATGGGCTCTGGAACAGGTGACGCTAGCTGTGCCCGCTCCCAACAGCCAGGAGGCGTATCGGAATTTCTTCCAGGCACCTGTAGTGTTCGGGGCGCAGAATACCTCGCTCTGCTTTTCATCGCGTTTGCTGGATCAGCGCATCCCCTCCGCAGACGCCAAGCGCTATGCCGACTTCTGTGGGCACCTGGAGCGTCTCATGCCAAGTTGCAATGAGCCAGAACTGTTGGAGGATGCTCTGCGCTCCTGGATGGCGCATGTCGTGCGCCGAGGCAAGGTGACGCTGGAACACGCGGCGACTGATTTTGGCGTGACGCCGCGCACCATGCAAAGGCGGCTGAAGGAGCTTGGCATCAGTTTCCAGTCGCTGCTCGTTCAGGTGCGTATGGAAACTGCCCAGCACATGTTGACCGAAAGCCGGTTGCCCGTGACGGACATCGCCGAGCAACTGGGCTTTAGCGAAACCAGTGCTTTCACGCGGGCCTTCAGGGGCTACGCCCGGCAGAGCCCCCGGGCTTTCAGACAAGCGGCGCTGGCGATCGCCTGAGTCCCTGTCGAGCGACCCACTCAGAGCGCCTCACTCAAATAAGCAGCGGGAACTCCAGGCGGCATCGTCATGCCAGCACTGGCTGCTGGCTGCTGGCTGCTGGCTTGCGTCTTTTTCGTGCACGAGGCAACTGCGGATTGTCGTGATCGGTCAATTCAATTCTTGTAGCTCTGGATACGCTAGATGAAACTCATCAGGAATAGGCTGTGAAGTTCACTTACTCTGCTCTACACCACCAGCACGCGCCCGAGCACATCATGGTGCGCGGAACGATGGCGCCCAATCTCGAGGCGCCAGTACGCGCCGAGACGCTGCTCAAGCAGTTATGCGCCCAAGGTCATGAACAAGTGTCCCCGCAGGGTTGGGGGCAGGAATGGATTGCCGCTGTGCACGATGCTGGCTATCTGGAGTTCCTGTCAACTGCTCACGAGCGTTGGCGACAGGTGCCGAATGCGACCCCTGTGATCCACCCGCATGCTTTCGCGCATTACAGCTCGCGTCGGCGTCCTTCGAGCGTTCAGGGGCAGGTGGGGTACTACCTTGCCGGTGGTTCTTCGCCTATGACCGAGGGAACATGGACGGCTGCCGTGGGCTCTGCGCACGCCGCTCTGGAGGCAAGCAAGTTGGTCCTGGAAGGCGAGCGCGAAGCTTATGCCTTGTGCCGTCCGCCTGGGCATCACGCCTATGCCGATTTCGGCGGTGGCTTTTGCTACCTGAACAACGTGGCGATTGCCGCCCATTACATGGCCAGTGAGCTTGGCCGAGTTGCGATTCTGGACATCGACACGCACCACGGCAATGGCACGCAATCGATTTTCTACAAGCGTGGCGACGTGCACTTTGTTTCGGTGCATGGCGACCCGAACGTGTTGTTTCCCTTCTACGCCGGCTACGCCGATGAAACGGGGGAAGGAGAAGGCGAGGGGTGCAATCTGAATTTGCCCTTGCCGTTGAAATCAGAGGACCCCGCATGGCTGGCCGCGATTGACCAAGGAATGGCCTCCATCCAGGCATATGCACCGAAGGCGTTGCTCGTGTCGCTGGGTTTCGATCCTTTCAAGGGGGATCCGTCCTCCGATCTGGCTGTGAGCACCGAGGGATTCCGTGGCGCTGGTGAACGTATCGGTGCCTATCGCGGCCCAGTGGTGCTGGTCCAGGAAGGTGGCTATCTCGTAGAGAAGCTCGGAGAGAACCTGGACGCTTTTCTTGAAGGTTTCATGCGCATGCGCAAAGCCAACTGATTCATCGCCAACTGATTGATCTCACGACACGAGGGAAAAAATTTCATGAGCACTACCCGCAGCGCCAACTGGCAAAAGGACGTCGCACACGTCGTCCACCCCTATTCGAATCTGGATGCGCACGACACGCGCGGACCCGTAGTGATCACCCGTGGTGACGGCTGCTACGTAGAAGACGAGAACGGCAACCGATACCTGGAGGGCATGTCCGGTTTGTGGTGCACGGCGCTGGGTTTCTCGGAAAAGCGGCTGGTCGATGCGGCCATGAAGCAGTTCAACGCGCTGCCCTACTACCACCTGTTCAATCACCGTTCGCATCCACCTGCGATTGCACTTGCTGAAGCGCTGACTGGCATAGCGCCGGAGGGGCTGAACCATGTGCTGTTTGCCAATTCCGGTTCTGAGGCGAATGATGCAGCGGTGAAGCTGGTCTGGTACTACAACAACCAGTTGAACCGGCCGAAGAAAAAGAAAATCATCTCACGTCTTTATGGCTATCACGGTGTTACGGTGGCTTCCGGAAGCTTGACGGGTCTGGTGCACGTACACAAGGATTTTGACCTGCCCATCCCGCAGGTCCTGCACACGGATTGCCCCAGTTACTACCATTTCAGCCAACCTGGAGAGAGCCAGGATCAGTTCGCCGAGCGCCTGGCCAACAACCTGGAGCAGATGATCCTCAAGGAAGGCCCCGAAACCGTGGCCGCCTTCATTGCCGAGCCGATTCATGGTTCAGGAGGTGTCATCGTTCCGCCTGAGGGGTATTACGAGCGCGTTCAGGCGATCTTGCGCAAGTACGACGTACTCTTCATTGTGGATGAGGTGATCTGTGGCTTCGGTCGCACGGGGAAGATGTTCGGAAGCGATACCTTTAACCTGAAGCCCGACATGATGACGGTGGCTAAGGGGCTGTCAAGCGCCTATCTGCCTATCTCGGGGCTCTTGCTGACGGACCAGATCAACGAGGTCCTGAAGGCGGGCAGCCGCAAGATCGGCGCTTTTGCCCACGGATTGACGTACGCGGCGCACCCGGTGGCGGCGGCCGTGGCGCTGGAGACCATCAAGATCTATCAAGAGAGAAAGATCACGGACCATGTTCAGGCGCTCTCTCCCTACTTTTTCGAGCGCCTGAACAAGCTGGCTGACCATCCGCTGGTGGGTGAGGTGCGTGGCAGGGGCTTGCTTGCAGCCGTGGAAATCACTGCCGACAAGGCCGCCAGGAAGCCTTTTCCCCGGAAGCCGCCATTGGCGCCTGGATCCAGAACAAGGCGATGGAGCACGGCGTGATTGTGCGTGCCATCACCAATTGCATTGCCCTGTGCCCACCGTTGATCAGTGAGCGTCAGCAGATTGATGAACTGGTGGATGGGCTGACCAAGGCCCTCGATGAGGCCCAAACGCAGTTTGGCGTCAAACAGTGACGGTTCCTGCCCGCAGATGGGCTGCCATCACCGCCAGGCCGGTGTGGCCGAGCCCAATGAGCGCAACCCTTGACACAGGAGAGGCAAACATGATGAATGACAAAAATGCGTCCTCGCATCACGAGCGTCGACAGACGATGAGGCTGGGGCTGCTTCCAAGGACCGGAGCGATGGCCCGGAGAGTTTTTCGGCAACTGGTTTTCACGGCGGGCGCAGCATTGCTCGCCAGTGCTGTATTCGCTCAGGCGCCACGTAGCGGCGGTACGCTCAATCTCATCGTGAATCCCGAGCCGCCAGGGATCAACCTGGGCAACTCCAAACTTGGGCCCAGCTCGTTTGTGGGAAGCAAGATCTATGAAGGCCTGATCTCGCTGTCACCCAAGCTGGAGCCTATTCCGCGTCTGGCCCAGTCATGGACCATTTCTCCCGATGGAAAGGTGTACACCTTCAAGCTGCGCCCAGGTGTGAAATGGCACGACGGAAAGCCCTTTACCTCGGCGGATGTCTTGTTCAGCTTCAAGCAGTATCTGCCGGCGACATTCGCGCGCACCAAGCTCATCATGGAGCAGACGGCTTCCATTGAGGCGCCGGACGACCTGACCGTGGTGTTCACTCTCAAGAATCCCTATCCCGCCTTCATGTATATCTTCGAGGCGACGGGTGGAACCATCATGCCCAAACATGTCTATGAGGGCGTGACCGACTATCGGACAACGTCGGTTAACAACACCATCGTTGGCACCGGTCCCTTTAAGCTCGCCGAATGGCGCAGGGGAGCTTTCATCAAGCTGGTGAAAAACCCTGATTACTGGGACAAGGGTAAGCCTCATTTGGATAACCTTTTCTTCCATATCGTGCCTGATGCTGTGGGCCGCTCGATCGCCTTTGAGAGCGGGAAGGTGGATGCCATTCGAGCTGGTGATGTCGAGAATTTCGAGATCGCACGCCTTGCTGCAGCCCCGGGGGTGAGCCTGACCAAGGCGGGCTGGGAGTTTCTGCAGCCCGTGGGCTTCCTGAACATGAACTTGCGCAACAAGCCTATTGATGATCTGCGCTTCCGGCAGGCCATTGCGCACGCTATTGATCGCCAATTCATCATCAAGAACCTGTTCTCCACTTTCGGCGAAACCGTCAACGGCCCGTTTCCCGGTGGCTATGCGTTTCGCGATACCTCGGTGGAGACCAAGTATTCGTACGACCCGGCACGTGCTAAGGCTTTGCTCGATGAAATGGGTCTCAAGCCCGGACCTGATGGCACACGCGTGACCCTGCGACTGCTGCCGCTTCCGTATGGCGAAACCTGGCAGCGTCTGGCCGAGTTCACTCGCGAGCGACTGGGTGCCGTGGGTATCAAGACCACCATTGTGGCAACAGACGTGCCTGGCTGGGCCTCGCGAATTTCTTCAGGTGACTTCGATCTGGCCTACAACTTTGTCTACTTGCTCGGTGATCCGGCGATCGGTGTGAACCAGACGTATCTTTCGACCAATCAGCTCAACCGTGGCTCAGCCGCCAACGTCGACGGTTATGTGAATCAAGAGGTCGATGCCTTGCTCATCAAGGCTGAGCGGGAGACGAACAAGACTGAGCGGGCCAAGCTTTACTCTCAGATTCAGAAAATTCTGTCTCGGGACTTGCCCATTCTCTGGACTCATCAGATGGTGATGCCCACCGTCTACCGTACCAAGGTGAACAACCTGATCAGCACCGGCCTCGGCATGAACGAGAACTTTGCCGACGTGTGGATAGGCAAATAAAACCCTCTGAGATTTCATAGGCCCTGCATGGACCGGTTTCTATTTCTTGCCCGGCGCTCCGTCAAGGCGGTGCTGGTCATTCTGTGCGTCATCGCGATCAATTTTGCGCTGATTCGTGCTGCGCCGGGTGACCCGGCCACCATTCTCGCCGGTGAGGCGGGTGCGGTTGACGCCGGGTTTGTCGAACGGATCCGCCAGGATTACGGCCTGGATAAGCCGGTGCCGGTGCAGCTGCTCACTTACATGAAGCAGTTGTTAAGTTTCGACTTCGGTGAGTCCTACCGCGAAAGCAGGCCGGTGAAAGAGATCGTCCTGGAGAAGTTGCCTGCCACGTTGCTGCTGACCCTCAGCGCCTTCTTTTTCTCAGTTGTTGTAGGGGTGACTCTGGGTATTGCTGCTGCGAGGCGCGCGGGTACGTTGCTCGACACAGTCATCACGGCTGGTTCGCTCGTCTTCTTCGCCATGCCTCTTTTCTGGATCGGACTGCTGGCCATTGTGCTGTTCTCAATGAAGCTGGGCTGGCTGCCGCCCTATGGAATGAGCACGGTAGGTGCCGATCTCACTGGCTGGGAAGCCGTTCTGGATATTGCGAGGCATCTTTTGATGCCGGCTATTACGCTTGGCCTGTTCTATGTGGCTATTTACACCCGTGTAACGCGTGCTGCCGCGTTGGAAGTGATGGACCAGGATTTCGTCAAGACGGCGCGCGCCAAGGGTGTGCCCGAGGGGCGGGTGTGGCGTCGTCACATTCTGCGCAACTCCGTGCTACCGGTGATCACCTTTGTCTCTTTGCAGGCCGGTCACATCATGGGCGGATCGGTATTGATCGAAACCGTTTTTGCTTGGCCCGGCATTGGTCGCCTCGCATTCGATGCGCTGTTCCAGCGCGACTACAACCTGCTGCTGGCTGTGTTCTTCGTCAGTTCCGTCATGGTGGTGATCTTCAACCTGGTCGCCGATGTTCTCTACAGCATCGCAGATCCACGCATCGAGTTGCAGAAATGAAAGACTTCCTGAACCGCTTGCTTCGCCAGCCGGCAGGGGCCATAGGGGCGCTGATGCTGCTGATCATATTCGCGCTTGCTTTGGGTGCCGACTGGCTCTATCCAGGAGACCCCTGGGCCATGGTGGCTGACCCCAGCCTCCCTCCTTTCAGCCCGGGCTACCCCTTCGGTACGGACATGCTGGGTCGCGACGTGGCAGCCGGCGTGGTGCATGGTGCGAGGGTTTCGCTTCTGATCGGGCTCATTGCCACGGCGGTAGCGGTTCTGGTGGGCACGGTGCTGGGTGCCGTCGCGGGTTATACCGGTGGCTGGGTGGACGATGTCATCATGCGCTTCACCGAGATATTTCAGACCATTCCGGGCTTTCTGCTGGCGCTGCTCATGGTGGCGATTTTCGGCCCGTCGATTTATTCGATAGTAGGTGCCATCGGTGTCATTTCCTGGCCATCCGTGGCGCGACTGGTAAGAGCCGAGTTTCTCTCGCTGCGAACGCGTGATTTCGTGAAGGCTGCGGTGTTGGGGGGACAGTCCAGCACACGCATCGTGTTCCGGCAGATTCTTCCCAACACTCTTTCACCGATCGTAGTGGCTGCATCCCTGATGATGGCTACTGCCATTTTGCTGGAATCATCCATCAGTTTTCTGGGGCTGGGTGATCGAAGCATGATCACCTGGGGGTTCATGATTGGCGCCGGCCGTACCACGCTGCTTCAGAGTTGGTGGCTCTCGGCGGTGCCGGGTGTGGCTATCTTCATCACGGTGCTGGGTCTGAATCTACTCGGTGACGCCCTCAATCAGGCATTGAGTCCTCGTCGACGCCAGGGGGCAACGCATGACCATGAAGACTTTGCTGAGCATTCGCGATCTCAGTGTGGCGCTGCCGCCGGGGGGATCGTGAGTTTGCCGTTCAGCACGTTTCGCTCGAAGTACCGGCCGGTCAGACGGTGTGCGTGGTCGGCGAATCAGGTTCTGGAAAATCGGTCATGGCCAATGCGGTGATGCGCTTGCTGCCGCCTTCGCTGCGTGTGACTGGTGGGCAGATGACGCTTTCAGGTGAAGACATCCTTTCGCTGGATGCCGAATCCTTGCGCCGTATGCGTGGATCGCGCATGGGCATGATTTTCCAGGAGCCCATGACGGCACTGAACCCGGTCATGACCGTGGGCGATCAGATCGACGAAGTACTCCTCGTGCACGGTGAGCGAGATGCTGCGAAGCGTGAGCGCAGAGTGCTGGAACTGATGCGGGAGATGAGTCTTCCAGAGCCGGAAACACTGCGTCATCGCTACCCTTTCCAGCTTTCCGGGGGGCAACGTCAGCGCGTGGTGATCGCGATAGCCATGGCCCTGGAGCCGCAGTTGCTGATTGCAGATGAGCCGACCACAGCGCTGGATGTCACTACGCAGGCGCAGATTCTCGCGCTCGTCAAGCGATTGCAGGTCACACATGGCATTGGGGTGCTTTTCATTACCCACGATTTTGGCGTCGTCGCTGACATAGCCGACCGAGTGGTGGTAATGCAGCAGGGGACGGTTGTGGAGACCGGGCGCGCTGATCAAGTGCTGAGGCATCCTGAGCATCCTTACACGCGTCGTTTGATTGATGCGGTACCCCGCCTGCGCGATGCGACTGATGACGCTGACACTGCGCCACGGCCTGCTCCGCTGTTGCGAATTGAACATGTGAGCAAGAGCTATCGAGCGCGGGGCATAGGCTTTTTCGGAGGTCGGGGTCGTACACAGGCTCTGCAGGACGTGAGTCTCGAGATCGGTGAAGGCGAGACCGTGGGTCTCATTGGAGAGTCGGGTTCTGGAAAGACAACTCTCGGCCAATGTGTGATGCGTCTGCTTGATGTGGATCAGGGGCGCATCGTATTCAACGGCGTGGAAATTCAGGATCTGCGCGGTCGTGCGCTGAAGGCCATGCGTCCTCAGATTCAGATGATTTTTCAGGACCCATTCGCTTCGCTCAATCCGCGTCACCGCGTGGGTCGCATCGTGACGGAAAACGCCATTCTTTGCGGAGTTCCGCCTGCGGAGGCCGATCGGCGCATGCAGGAGGTTCTGAAAGTGGTGGGTCTGGACTCGGGCGCCGTGAATCGCTACCCGCATGAGTTCAGCGGCGGCCAGCGCCAGCGCATTGGTATCGCGCGGGCCTTGGTGATGCAGCCGCGCCTGATCGTGGCCGATGAAGCGGTTTCAGCCCTGGATGTCTCGGTTCAGCAGCAGGTCCTTGCCTTGTTGCGTGAAGTTCGGGAACGCTTGGGCTTGGCGATGTTGTTCATCACTCACGATCTGCGTGTGGCCAGCCAGTTGTGCGACCGCATTGCCGTGATGCACAAAGGTCGTGTGGTGGAAACCGGCACCGTTCAGTCTGTCGCCAGAGCACCAGCGCATCCCTATACGCGCAGCCTGTTTGAGGCTATGCCGGGGCAGTCCTGGGAGCGCGACGACGCCCTTCCCGAACTGGCCGTGGCCTGAACTGAGCTGATCGAGTTACCTGTTCCGTTCTCACCTTTTTGCCTGGTTGAACCTTTTCGAATCTCACAAGGAGTCCATTCTTTCCATGACTACCTCATACGAAAACCTAGCGCTTTATATCGACGGCGAGTTTGTTCAGGGCGGAGGCCGCGTGGAGCAGCCGGTGATTGATCCGGCTACCGGCGAGACCATTGGTCAGCTACCGCATGCTACCCGCGCCGATCTGGATCGCGCTCTGGCTGCGGCTGAGCGCGCTTTTGCCACCTGGCGTCATGTGTCGCCGACCGATCGCGGCGCGATTTTGCGAAAGGTTGGAGAACTCAGCCGCGAACGCGCCAAGGATATTGGTCGCAACATCACGCTGGATCAAGGCAAGCCGCTCGCGGAGGCGGTGGGTGAAGTCTTGCGCTGCGCTGACCATTGCGATTGGCATGCCGAGGAGGGGCGTCGTATCTATGGGCGCGTCATCCCCCCGCGCATGCCCAATGTGCGCCAGTTCGTTCTGCGCGAACCCATTGGCGTGTGCGCTGCATTTACGCCCTGGAATTTTCCCTACAACCAGGCCATCCGGAAAATTGCTGCCGCGATCGCTGCGGGTTGCACCATCATCATCAAGGGACCGGAGGATTCGCCCAGTGCGGTGGTGGCCATTGCGCGCCTGTTTCACGAGGCCGGTTTGCCACCAGGCGTGCTCAATGTGGTCTGGGGTGTTCCGCACGAGGTGTCAGAGTACCTGATCGCCTCGCCGATCGTGCGCAAGGTTTCCTTCACCGGCTCGGTACCTGTTGGAAAACAGTTGGCAGCGCTTGCAGGCAGTCATATGAAGCGCATCACCATGGAGTTGGGCGGCCACTCGCCGGTGATCGTATGTGCTGACGCTGATGTGGAGCGCGCTGCCACTATGCTCGCGGGATTCAAGTTCACCAATGCCGGTCAGGTGTGCGTTTCGCCCACGCGGTTTTACATTGAGGAGCCAGTTTGGGATCGCTTCATGGCCCGCTTCACAGAAGTGAGCCGAGGCATCAAGGTGGGCCCGGGCCTGGCCGCCGATACGCGCATGGGTCCGCTGGCGCATGCGCGCCGCGTGACGGCGATGGCCGAGTTCGTGGAGGATGCTCGTGCGCGCGGCGCACGTATCGAAACCGGTGGTGAGCGCCTGGGTGATTCAGGTAATTTCTTTGCGCCGACCGTAATTGCAGCGCCACCGGACGACGCCAAGATCATGCAGGCCGAACCATTTGGCCCACTGGCTGCATGTGTGCCGTTCAAAGATCTGGATGAAGCACTTCGGCGCGCCAACAGCCTGCCGTACGGTTTGTCCTCCTATGCGTTCACAACCAACACGAGCAACGCGCTGCGGATCCAGAACGGCTTGGAGGCCGGCATGGTCAACATCAACCACTTTGGCCAAGCCTTGCCCGAAACGCCTTTTGGCGGTGTGAAGGACAGTGGTATTGGCAGCGAAGGCGGTAGTGAAACCTTCGACGGCTACCTCGTGACGAAGTTCGTCACTCAAATGGACTGATGGACTGATTTCGGTAACGCGTTTGCCCACTCTTAGACGACTTGAATAAACCCATGGGAGCCCACATGAAAACCACGTTCAAAAAAGTATGGCGTGCATCCACCTTGGCTGCTTGCTTGAGCATGTCCACAGCCTGGGCCGCAACGCCGGCGGATACGCTGGTCATTGCGCGCGATATCAGTGCTTTTCTCTCGCTCGATCCGGCTGAGGCGTTCGAGGTGGCCTCGGGCGATAGCCTTAACAACCTTTACCTGAGGCTGGTGCAGCATGATCCTCTGGATTTCAGCAAGATCATTCCGGGCGCTGCCGAGAAGTGGGAAACCGCTCCCGACGGCAAACAGATTGTCTTCACCATTCGCAAGGGTTTGAAGTTTCAGTCGGGCAACCCGCTGACTGCGGAGGATGCAGCATTTTCTTTGCAGCGCGGGATTCTGCTCGACAAGCAACCGGCCATTATTTTGCGCCAGTTTGGCTGGACTCGTGACAACGTCAAAGAGCGTGTTCGCGCCGACGGCGACAAGCTGATTCTCAGCTTCGAGAAGCCCTACGCCACTGATCTGATACTCAGCGCACTGAGCGCCGCCATCGCGTCGGTGGTGGATAAGAAACTGGTGCTCTCCAATGAAAAAAGTGGAGATTTGGGCAACGGCTGGTTGCGCACACGTTCTGCAGGCGCGGGCGCTTACCGATTAATCGAGTGGAAGGCCAAGGATGCGGTCGTCATGGAGGCATTCGCGGGCTACCAGGGTGGTACCGCGCCGAAGCTCAAACGCGTGATCACGCGTCACGTGGCCGAGGCTGCCGCTCAGCGCCTGCTGCTGGAAAAGGGAGATGTGGACGTGGCTTCCGATCTGAACCCCGATCAGGTGCAGGCGATTGCCAATAAGCCTGATCTCAAGGTGGTTCAGATTCCGCGGGGCAACGTGTACTACCTGGCAGTCAATACATCCAACCCCAAGTTCGCCAAGCCTGAAGTGTGGCAGGCCATGCGTTGGGCTATCGACTATGAGGGCATTGCCAAGCAGCTCTTCCGTGGGCAGTACAAGGTGAATCAGAGCGCGGTGGCCAGTGGCACCGACGGTGCGCTGACCGAGCAGCCCTACAAGCTGGACATCGCCAAGGCCAAGGCGCTTCTGGCCAAGGCTGGTGTGCCGGAGGGTTTTTCGACCAGCATTGATGTGATGGCCGCCAGCCCTTACCGCGAGATTGCTCAATCTGTGCAATCCACTTTTGCTCAGGCAGGTATCAAGCTTGATCTGAAGGTGGGCGATCCAGGGCAGGTGGTTACAGGGTATCGTGAGCGTCGTCACGAAATGATAGTGTTTGTCTGGGCGCCGGACTACTCCGACCCGAGCTCCACGCTGGAGTTTTTCAGCAGCAACACCAACAATGCGCCCACCGCCAGTAACAAAAATGCGCCCTGGCGCGCGCACTGGCTGATTCCCCAGCTGACCGCCAAAGTTGAAGGTGCGCGGCACGAAGTGGACAACGCCAAACGCATGAGTATCTATGGCGACATACAGCGCACGCTGCGCGACGATTCTCCATTCAGCTTTATCGTGCAGAAAGTGGAACCCATTGCTGTGCGGTCAAACGTACACAACTATAAGGGTGCCGTCACTTTCGATTCGACCGCGTTTCACGTGATTGAAAAGCGGTGAGCGCCTTGGCCTCCTCCTTGCAGGTAGCAGATGACGCCGCGCCTGCGCTAACGCGCGGGCCGGGCAAGGCACGGCGCCGCCTGCGTTGGCTGGCCTCGACCTTGCTGACAGCGTTCATCACACTGTTGGGCCTGTTGGTCGTGACATTCGCGCTCGGCCGTGTGCTGCCAACCGACCCGGTGTTGCGCGTGGTGGGCGACCGTGCCTCGCAGGAGCAATACGACCAGGTGCGGCGCGAGATGCGCCTGGATCAACCGCTGCCGGAGCAATTCGTGGCTTTTGTGGGCGACATGCTGGGCGGCAATTTTGGCCGCTCGCTGGTCACAGGCAATCCGATCGCTGAAGACGTGGTGCGTCATTTTCCGGCTACCTTCGAATTGGCGACCATGGCGATCGTGCTCGGTGTGCTTGCCGGGATTCCACTTGGAGTGGTGTGCGCGCAATATGCCGGGCGCCTGCCTGATCATCTGGGGCGTGTGCTTTCCCTGGCTGGTCATTCGATGCCGATCTTCTGGTTAGGCATTGTTGGTCTGCTGATTTTCTATGCAAACCTGGGTTGGGTGGCGGGACCTGGTCGGCTTGATTTGGCCTATCGATACTCAGTGCCGACGGTGACCCATCTATTGCTGATCGATACACTGCTTGCAAAAGAGTGGGGTGCGTTTCGCAATGCGTTTTCGCATCTGATTCTGCCGGCCAGCTTGCTGGGCCTGGTGGCCATGGGTTATGTGACGCGCATGACACGCAGCTTCCTCCTTTGGCAGTTGCGGCAGGACTACGCCCTGGTGCTCAGGCTTAAGGGTTTGTCCGAGAGCGCGATACTCTGGCGCCACGCACTGCGCAATGCGGCTGGCCCTATTCTGGCCATTGTTGCGTTGACTTACGCCTATCTGCTTGAGGGCGCGGTACTCACCGAAACGGTTTTCGCCTGGCCGGGTTTGGGCATGTACATCACTGATTCGCTGTTTGCAGCTGACATCCCTGCGGTGCTGGCGGCCACGTTGCTGGTTGGCACCATTTTCATGCTGGTCAATATCGCCAGTGAACTGATCCAGGCGGCGCTCGACCCCCGCTCCCGTTCTGTATGAATCTTGTTTCAGTTTGCTCGGGGTGGCTTTCTACGGACACGCCGGCCACTCGTACCCAGGCACGCCTGGGCGCCACTTATCGACTCGTGCGCCGCTTGTTCCGACATCCACTCGGGCTGGCAGGCATGGTGCTGGTAGGCATCATGGTTCTAGTTGCTCTGCTGGCTCCTTGGCTGCCGTTGGTCGACCCTGTGGCGCAGGCGCTTGGCGAGCGCTTGTTGCCGCCGTCAACTCAGCATTGGCTCGGCACCGATACCCTGGGCCGTGATCTTTTTTCGCGTGTGGTCTACGGAGCCCGGCCCACGCTGGCCATTGTGGCCATGGTGTTGCTCGCCAGTGTTCCCGTAGGCTTGCTGATTGGTGCCGCAGCAGGTCTCTGGGGTGGTTGGCTCGACGCCGTGCTGATGCGTCTTGCCGACGTGTTCATGGCGTTTCCGAGGCTGATCCTGGCGATTGCTGTGGCCGCGACCTTGAGCTCTGGTCTGTGGACAGCCGTGATCGCCATCGCACTGACCGGCTGGCCACCCTATGCCCGTGTGGCACGTGCGGAAGTAGCGGCGCTGCGCAGTGCCGAGTTCATACAGGCGGCCAAAGCGCTGGGTGTCTCCCGTCTGCGCTTGCTGTTGCGTCATGCGCTGCCGCTGTGTCTGCCCTCTGCAGTGGTGCGCGCAGCGCTCGACGCGCCGGGGATCGTGCTCATTGTGTCCGGCCTGGGATTTCTGGGGCTTGGTCTGCCGCCCCCTTCTCCCGAGTGGGGCGCCATGGTGGCTGAGGGGCGAGCCATCGTGTTCGAGGCTTGGTGGGTGTCTACGCTGCCTGGTCTGATGATTCTGCTTTTGAGCCTCGGATTCAACTTCCTTGGCGATGCGATGCGGGACGTGGTTGACCCTGGGGTGAGATGAGATCCCCCTGAGTCGCTTGCGCGCCTTCCCCCTGAGGGGGGACGCACCCGGCGGACTGGCAAAGCCAGCTCCGCGGGTGCACTGGTATGGCCAGTTCCGCGGCCTCCCGACGCCAGTTGCGTGGGTACCCCTGAATTGGCTGCTTCGCGGCCATCTGACTTTGTCGATTTCTTCGGCTTGCCTGGGAGAAAACCTGGATGAATAACAACACAAAGGCTTTGCTCGAGATTCAAAACCTCAGGATTTCGTTCGACACGCCGCAGGGCCGTCAAGAGGCGGTGCGAGGGGTGAACCTCACCATGGGCCGCGAGCGCATAGCCGTGGTGGGTGAGTCTGGTTCAGGAAAATCGATCAGCTTTCGGTCGCTGCTAGGCCTGCTGCCGGCCAGTGCTACCGTTCATGCCGACCGACTCAGCTTGCAAGGCGATGACCTGCTGGCGCTCGGTCCGCGAGCCTTGCGCGCGATACGTGGAAAGCGCATTGGCATGGTTGTGCAGGATCCAAAGCAGGGTCTCGATCCGCTGATGACCATTGGTAAGCAACTGGCCGAGATGCTGAGGCTGTGCGGAAAGGTGCCGCGCACCGGCGTGCAGCAGCGCGTGCGCGAACTTCTGGCTGAAGTGCACATCCGAGATCCGAAGCGTGTGGCTGAGCTTTATCCGCACGAGGTTTCGGGCGGTATGGCGCAGCGCGCAATGCTGGCCATGATGCTTTCGGCTGAGCCGGATTTGTTGATCGCCGACGAAGCCACTTCCGCACTGGATGCCGTCGTGCGACACCGCATTCTTGATCTGATCGACGAGCAGGTCCGCATGCGTGGCATGGGGCTGGTGCTCATCAGCCACGATCTGGATCTGGTTGCAGGCTATGCCGATCGCATTCTCGTCATGTATGGCGGTCGTGTGATGGAAGAATTGCAAGGCGGGCAGATGGCCGATGCCAAGCACTCCTATACGCGTGGCTTGCTGGCCTGCCGTCCTTCACTCGACCACCCCGGCCGTGAGTTGCCTGTTCTGAATCGGGAGGCCTCATGGCTGCAGTGACCGAAATTGCTTTGGGAATCAAAGATCTGGTAGTTCAGCGTGGTAGAGCCCAAGTGGTCAACGGTGTCTCATTTGACGTTCCGCGTGGAGGCAGCCTCGGAATAGTTGGGGAATCAGGGTGCGGCAAGAGCACCATCCTGCGGGCAGTGGCTGGCATCGACACTCACTGGTCAGGCCTGATTGAGGTGGCTGGCCGACGTATGGGTACGCGACGCTCGCTGGCAGACCGTCGTGCCATGCAGATGGTGTTTCAGGACCCTTTGGCTGCGCTCAATCCCAGTCATACCATCGACGAGATTCTGCGTGAGCCGCTGGTTGTACACGACGTGGGCGATCGCGAGGCGCGCATCGCCGAGGCGATGCAAACCGTAGCGTTGCCGCTCACACTCCGTTTTCGCTTTCCGGGTCAGCTATCGGGCGGGCAGCGCCAGAGGGTGTGCATAGCTCGGGCACTCCTGGTGAAGCCGCAGGTGCTGCTGCTGGATGAGCCTACGTCCGCGCTTGATGTTTCCGTGCAGGCCGAGGTGCTTAATCTGCTCGCCCGTTTGCGACGTGAGCAACAGCAGGCGTTTGTGCTTGTCAGCCACGATCTTCACGTGGTAGCGCACATGTGCGACCAGATTGCTTTCATGGTGGGCGGTCGCTTTACCGACGTGCTGACCCGTCAGCAGCTTCGCGGTGCTCGCTTGAGTGACCCTGAAGCGCAGCGGCTGCTGGAAGCGGCGTTGAGTCATTGAAATCGACGAACCTTGTTACCTACCGAGTCAGATTTTTTAGCCATGAGTCGATAGGGATGTGGTTCAGATCGCCCACCCGTCTTTTCTGCCTCGGCCTACAAGCAAACTGACCATGTCGGCTTGGAACGTCAAGACCTTTGAGCCAGAAAACTTTGGCTGATCACTCGTCATTTTTTCTTCACCCGCCTATTTTTACGTGACCGCGACATGACAACCCTCAAGACTCTTCTCAATCCCCGCAGTGTGGCGGTGATCGGCGCCTCCGAAGACCAGACCAAGTTTGGGGGCCGCCTCTACAAGACACTCTTGCAGCACCAATATGGCGGTACTGTGTTTCCCATCAATCCCGCCCGCGAGACGCTTTTTGGGATCAAGACTTTTCCCTGTATCGACGCTACACCCAAGGCGCCAGACATGGTCGTCATGGCCCTGCCGCGCGACAAAGTCAAGGCTGAGATCACCGCTTGCGCTGCGCGTGGAGCCAAGGCAGGGATCATCATTACCTCCAAGTTTTCTGATGCTGGTCCCGAGGGTCTGGCACTGGAGCTTGAAATTTTGGCCGCCGCTCGCGAGCATGGCATGCGGCTTATTGGCCCCAACTGCCTGGGGCTCATCAGTCCGGCCAACAAGCTGGTGCTGTGCTCTTCACCAGCCCTCAACGTGCCCAGCCTGATCGAGGCGCCTATTGGCTTCATCAGCCAGAGCGGTGCGCTCATGGGAACGTTGTTTGATCGTTCCTACGGCATGGGCATCGGCTTCTCGCACTGCGTGTCGGTAGGCAATCAAGCCGATCTGGAGCTTTGCGACTTCGTGGAGTTTCTAATAGAAGATGAGCGTACCCAGGTGATCTGCAGCTATGTGGAAGGGATCAAATCAGCGCCGCGCTTCGTGGAGTTGGCCCGCCGCGCACGTGCAGCTGGGAAGCCCTGGCTAATGGTTAAGGCCGGGGCCAGCGACGATGGTAGCCGTGCCGCCTATTCGCACACCGCCAGCATGGCGGGTGATTTTGCTGCGCTCAAGGCGATTTGCGAGCGTGAAAACGTCGTTCTGATGGATGACCCGCTCAACATGCTCAGCCTTGCGAGAGCGATGGTGCGTTACCCGAAGCGCCGGGTGCGCGATGTGGCCGTTCTCACCACTTCCGGCGGCGGTGGTGCGATTACGGCGGATCAGCTCTCACAAGCTGGCGTTGGCCTGGCGCGTTTCAGTGACTCAACAAAGATGGAATTGGCGGAGTATTACTCTGAAGGCCAAGCCGGCAATCCGATCGACAGCGGTGGCCGCAAGTCGGACGCCGTTCCCAAACTTGGCGCTGTGACCGCGGAGATCGCCATGGCCGACACGGCTGTCGATCTGGCCCTGATGGTGCTCACGACAGCGCCCGACGTTCCGGCGTTCACACGCCAATTGGCCGACGGCGCCGAACGGCCCGGGGCTGGCGGGAAGCCCGCGCTCTTCGTCATGTTGCCAGGCCGGGTTGCTGAGCCCGCCCGGCAGATGCTCGTCGAGCGCAGTTTGCCCTATGTGGACACCCTGGCCGAGGCGATGGCTGTGTTGCGCGGCTGGAAGTCCTGGTCCGACCACCGGGAACACGGTGCGCCACAGCGTCCCGATGGCATGCCCGCTACCGCAGTGCCGGCAGACGGCATGCTGGCTGAAGGCGCCTCGAAGCAACTGTTGGGGCGCGCTGGAATTCCCGTGAATCAGGAGCGCATCGTTTCAAATGCGGAAGAAGCCGTTGCTGCCGCCGGCGATCTCGGATACCCGCTGGTTCTAAAGATCGTTTCCCCCGATATTGCCCATAAATCCGATGTTGGTGGCGTGGCGTTGAACATCACGGATGCAGATGATCTGCGGGGGCGACTCGCCGCCATGCGTGCCAGCGTGGCAAGCGCCGCACCCCAGGCGCGAATCCAGGGCTATTCGCTTCAGAAGCAGGAAAGTGGCGAGCTGGAACTGATTGTGGGTGCCCGACGTGATCCGCAGTTTGGCGCACAGGTCGTAGTGGGCGCGGGAGGGGTGCTCGTGGAGCTGCTCAAGGATGTGGCCGTGTTGCCCGCCCCTGTAGATGCCGAGAGCGCGCGTCGCGCTCTGGAAGCGCTCAAGGTCGCCCCGTTGCTGCGCCCCTTCAGAGGTCGCGGTGCTTTGGATGTGAGCGCTGTGGTCGACGTCATCGTGCGGCTTGGCTGGTTGGCGCATGACTTGGAATTGGCTGGCCGCGATTTTGAAATCGAGGTGAACCCGCTCAAGGTCAAGCTTGCCGGACAAGGCGCTGTGGCGGTTGATGCCCGTGCGCGCATTGACGTCTTCAGAATCTCAATCTGATTTCTTTCATCCAGTTCCAGTTACTTCCTCAGGAGAAAAACATGTCGCAAGTCATCATTGAGCAGCACGGCAAGGTCACGTTGTTCACCATCAATCGTCCTAACCGCAAGAATGCCATCTGCAAGGACACCGCGCTGGAGCTTCAGGCCGGTTTCGCCGCCTTCGACGCTTCCGAGCAGCGTGTGGCGGTCGTCACCGGGGCGGGCAATGAGGCGTTCTCATCTGGCGCCGATGTGACCAATTTGCCCGAACTATGGCGATGCATTCCGGGCTCGGGCTTCACCACCGACAAGCCGATCATTGCCGCCACTGCAGGCTGGGTGGTGGGCGGCGCTCTGGTGTTCACCATGATGTGTGATCTCATCGTGGCGGCCGAGAACACGCGCTTTTCGTATCCTGAAGCTCGTCTTGGTTTTACGGGAGGCATGATCGCAGGGTTGGCCGGACGCATTCCTCACAAGGCCGCTATGGACCTGATGCTCCTGGGAAGGCCCATGGGCGCGCAGCGCGCTTACGACGTGGGTTTGGTCAGTGATGTGGTCGACACCGGCAAGCAGGTCGAAGTTGCGATGGAGCAGGCGCAAGTCATGGCAGATTCGGCGCCGTTGGTGCTCGCTACCATCAAGCGCTTCGTCAATCAGCATGTACTCGCCAAGGGGCCTTCGGAAATCATGTCCGAGACGATGCGCCAACTTGACGTGGTGCGCGAGAGCGCCGACACACGGGAAGGTATGATCGCCTTCCGCGAAAAGCGCGCGCCCAACTACATCGGGCGCTGAAAGGCTTGAGCGTTCCGGGCGAAGCCCGGTGAGGGCTTACTGGCCCTTCAAAGTTGTGAGGGCATAGCCAGCGGTCCCTGGTCTCCGCTTGTGCGAACATTGCATGTTCACCATGATTATTCCGTTACAGAAAGGTTGCATTTTCATGACCCATTTCGCTGTTCGCCGCTTAGTCCTGGGCTCTGTAGCCGCCATTGCCGCCCTGACGGCTGCGTCCGGAGTGCATGCGCAAAATGTCAAAACGGTGGGAGTGACCGCCATCGTTGATCACCCCGCGCTGGACTCCGTGCGCAAAGGTGTACAAGACGAGTTGAAGGCCCTGGGCTGGGAAGAGGGCAAGAACTTGCAGCTCAGCTACCAGAGCGCACAGGGCAATACCGCGACTGCGGGCCAGATTGCACGCAAGTTCGTCGGTGACAAGGTGGATGCCATCGTGGCCATTGCCACACCCAGCGCACAGGCCGCAGTGGCTGCAACCAAGAGCGTTCCTGTGGTCTTTACTGCTGTGACCGACCCGGTGGCTGCCAAGTTGGTCAAGGAATGGAAGACTTCAGGCACGAACGTGACCGGCGTGTCAGACCGGCTGCCGCTGGCCGCGCAGATCGATCTGCTGCTTCGGGTCAAACCAGGTGCTAAACGTGTGGGCTTCGTGTACAGCCCCGGTGAAGTCAACTCGACCATCGTTCTGAAAGAATTGAAGGCGGAGCTGGGCAAGCGTGGCATGAGCGTGGTAGAGGCTGCCGCTGCGCGCACGGTAGACATTCCCTCCGCCGTCAAAAGCCTGGTGGGCAAGGTGGATGTGATCTACACCACCACCGACAACAACGTGGTTTCAGCATACGAATCCATGGTTCGTGTGGCCGATGAGGCCGATATTCCGCTGGTTGCTGCCGATACCGACTCGGTCAAGCGCGGCGCCATTGCTGCTCTGGGCATGAACTACTACGATCTGGGTCGCCAGACCGGCAAGATCGTTGACCGCATTCTTAAAGGTGAGAAGCCTGGCGCCATTGCGCCTGAAATCGGCTCCAAAATGTCTCTGGTGGTCAACCCGGGTGCGGCTGAAAAGCAAGGTCTGAAATTGCCTGAAGCACTGATCAAAGAGGCTGCTGAAGTCGTGAAATGAAGTCTTGATGACACGGCTGAAATAAAATCCAGCACCGGCGCCTGCGTGGCGCCGGTGCCGTTTCCTGGCTGAAACACTGATTAATCAAGACTGAAACCGCCCCATGTCGATGCTCTCATTCATGGGCGCGCTGGAAATTGGCCTTATCTTCGCGCTTGTGGCGTTGGGGGTGTGGATCTCGTTTCGCGTGCTCGACTTCCCCGACCTTACCGCCGATGGCAGCTTCCCGCTCGGCGGTGCCGTGGCCGCGGTGCTCATCGTCTCGGGCTATAACCCTTGGCTGGCCTGCGGGGTGGCCATGGTGGCTGGTGCGGCAGCTGGGTTCTTGACGGGTTGGCTCAATGTGCGACTGGGCATATTGCAGTTGCTGGCATCCATCCTGACCATGATCGCTCTCTATTCGATCAATCTGCGAATCATGGGAGCGCCCAATGTACCCCTGCTCGGGGAAGCCACGGTATTCAGCCCCTTCGTGGATGCGGACGGTGAAGCCTATTGGATGCATCCCTTGGTGTTGGTGGTTATTGTTCTCCTGGTCAAGCTGGCGCTGGACTGGTTTTTCTTCACAAATGGGCTTGGCATTGCGCGCCACGGGTGCCAACCCGCGCATGGCACGCTCCCAGGGCATTCCCACTGGCCGCATGGTGCTGGGGGGCATGGCGCTTTCCAATGCCTTAATAGCATTGGGCGGCGCGCTCTACGTGCAGACGCAAGGCGGGGCCGATGTTTCCATGGGGTTGGGCACGATCGTCATCGGCTTGGCTGCCGTCATCATTGGCGAAACACTGATGCCCAGCCGCTCCTTGTTTGTCATCACCTTGGCCACGGTGGTGGGGGCGGTGCTTTACCGGCTGTTCATTGCCCTGGCCCTGGAGGCCGATTTCATCGGCTTGAAAGCGCAGGATCTCAATCTCATCACGGCCGTGCTGGTGGCTGTGGCCCTGGTATTGCCGCGCTTCAAATCCAAATGGCGCAAGCCCGCCAGTTCGGCAAAAAACAGCGGGGGTGGCCAGTCATGATGCAATTGCTCGATCTGCAAAAGACTTTCAACCCTGGGACCCCCATCGAGAACCCTGCATTGCGCGGCGTCAACCTTAAAGTGGCGGCAGGTGAGTTCGTCACGGTGATCGGCTCCAACGGCTCAGGAAAATCCACCACATTGAATGCCATCAGTGGCGATTTGCTGGTCGACAGCGGCAACATCATCATCGATGGCCGTGATGTGACTCGCCTGAATGCCTGGCAGCGAGCCGGCATGGTGGCTCGGGTGTTTCAAGATCCTATGGCCGGTACCTGTGAAGCACTCAGCATCGAGGAGAACCTCGCTCTCGCATGGCAGCGTGGGCAGCGCAGGGGCCTGGGGCGTGCGGTCCGGCCGGATCTGCGTACCTTGTTTCGCGAGAGGCTGACCCACCTGAACCTGGGCCTGGAAAACCGGCTGAGCGACCGCATGGGCCTGCTCTCCGGAGGTCAGCGGCAGGCTGTCAGCTTGCTGATGGCTGCGCTACAGCCCTCACGCATTCTGCTGCTCGATGAGCACACAGCGGCGCTCGATCCCAAGACGGCAGCTTTCGTGCTGCAACTGACTGACCGCATCGTGGCCGAGAATCAATTGACCGCCCTCATGGTGACTCATTCCATGCGGCAGGCGCTGGACCACGGAACTCGCACCGTCATGCTGCACCAGGGGCAGGTCGTACTGGACGTGTCCGGCGAGGAGCGCTCCCGCATGGATGTGCCTGATCTTCTGGCCATGTTCGAGCGAACCCGAGGCGAGAAGGTCAGCGACGACGCACTCATCTTAGGGTGAGGTGAGCGGCTCCTGCAGCATCGCCAGGATCTCTCCGCGGTGCTCGTCGAGTTGGGGTGATGGCGCGTGTCGTTTGGGGTAGCCCAGTCCTGACATCAGGATCGGCGTGGCGGGAGACATCAATCCCGTTGTTCCCTGCGGGGCCAGGAATCCGCGACTGATCAATTGGGGGTCTTCCATCATGGCCTTCACGTCATTGATTGGGCCGGAGGGGACGCCGGATCGCTCGAATCGGTCCAGCCAGACCTCCACCTTGTCTTCTGCGAGGCAGGACTCTATGGCGACCTTGAGTTCAGCTTGGTTCTGCACTCGGGTGGCGCGTGTGGCAAAGCGGGGGTCGGTACACCATTCGATATGTCCGAGTACCTGAGCCAGGCGTGAGAAGAGCAAATCTCCGCCGGCCGTGATGACGACATACCCGTCTGCCGCCTTGAACGTGTCAAAGGGGGCTGTGCCGGAGTGGCGTGAACCCATTCGAGTAGGTGGAGTGCCGTCTGCGGCGTGCCTCGCCAATGCGCTTTCAAGCAAGGCGACCTGGCATTCGAACATCGACACATCTACCCGGCTGCCTGTGCCTGTGCGAGAGCGCTGCAGCAAGGCGGCCTGGATGCCGTTGGCCGCGAATATGCTGGCGGCCAGGTCTCCGAGCGAGGTGCCCACCCGAACGGGCGGTCCGTTCTCGTGACCGGTCATGCTCATCATGCCGCTCATGGCCTGCACCACCAGATCGTAGGCGCCTCGGTGGTTATACGGCCCAGTCTGGCCGAAGCCTGAGACCGACGCCACTACCAAACGAGGGTAATGGGCGGAAAGTTTCTCCCAGCTAAAGCCAAGTCGGTCCAGTACGCCTGGACGAAAATTTTCGATCAGGACATCGGCTTTGGGTAAAAGGCGCTCGAAAATGGTCCGGTCTTCGGCTTTCTGCAGATCCAGCGCGATCGACTTCTTTCCGCGATTGAAGGTGGAGAAGTAGGCGGATTCATCGCCTATGAAAGGCAGGAAATGCCGGGCCTCGTCGCCCCCTTCTGGATGTTCGACCTTGATCACCGTCGCGCCCAGATCTGCCAGCATCATGGTGCAATAAGGACCTGCAAGCACGCGGGTGAGGTCCAGCACCACGAAACCGGTCAGCGGCCCGGGTTGAGTTGTCTCAGTGTTTTGGGTCATTCGATACGCAGGCCGTTTTGGTTGTTGACACGCCTTGGTGTCAGCGCATCATAGGTCGCGCCATTCACGCGAGCCATTCTTGGTGCAGCAAAGCTGATATGCATGCCGGATTCGAGTGTGCGGCACGACAATATCCCCGATGTTCACTGAAAAAAACAGGGGCCGCTGAATGAACTCTTGGTGTATTGAAAATCGCAAGTGGTCAGACGTCGTTTCCAGGTTCAATTGAAAGCGTCGACATGATTATTCTTCAAACTCCTGCTGACTTCCTGGACTTGGTGGGCAAACCGCTCGGTGTCAGTGACTGGTTCACCATAGAGCAGCAACACATCGACGATTTTGCGCGCAACACGGGCGATGATTTCTGGATTCACGTCGATGTCGAGCGCGCCGCGCGCGAGATGCCTGACGGCAAGACCATTGCACATGGCCTGTACATGCTGGCATTGGTGCCCAAGTTGCAACGTCAGGTCTTCCGGGTGGAAAAACGCGGCAAAGGGCTGAACTATGGTTCGGACCGGGTGCGATACACCGCCCAGGTCCCGGTAGGGTCCCGCATACGACTGCGCCAGTCGGTGAAGTCTGCCGAGCGCTCTGGCGCTGCCACGCGCCTGGTGACAGATTGCGTGATCGAACTGGAGGGCAGTGAACGTCCGGCGGTAGTGGCGGAATTCATATTGCTCATGCAGGATGAATGAATGAGTGAGTGAGGCAGATCGAACAGTGTTGCCGAGAAGTGCGGTGCGCTCCGGTCCGCCTCAATCCAGCCCCCTCACCAACGCCATAGCCTCATCCACCCTCTCCACTGCATGAATAGTCAAGCCCTCAAAAGATTTGTCCGACTTCTTCGGTGCATTGGCCTTCGGCACCACGGCCACTGAGAAGCCCAGCTTGGCGGCCTCTTTCAGCCGCTCCTGCCCACGCGGGGCAGGCCGCACCTCGCCTGCCAAGCCCACCTCGCCAAATGCAATGAACCCCTTGGGAAGTGGTTTACCTCGTAAACTGCTGGTGATCGCCAGCATGACAGCCAAGTCGGCTGCAGGCTCACTGATGCGCACGCCCCCCACGGCGTTGACGAACACGTCCTGGTCGCCCGTGGCCACGCCCGCGTGCTGGTGCAGCACGGCCAGCAGCATGGCCAGTCGGTCCCGCTCAAGACCCACAGAGAGTCGCCGCGGACTGGGACCGCCAGAATCCACCAGAGCCTGAATTTCGACCAGCATCGGCCTGGTCCCCTCAAGGGTCACGAGCACGCAACTTCCAGGCACCGGCTGAGAATGCTGGCTCAAGAAAATGGCGCTGGGGTTGCTGACGCCCTTGAGACCGCGCTCGGTCATCGCGAACACGCCGATTTCATTGACCGCGCCGAAGCGGTTCTTGATCGCACGCACCAGGCGGTAACTGGAGTGCGTGTCGCCCTCGAAATAAAGCACGGTATCCACCATGTGCTCCAGCACGCGTGGGCCAGCCAGTTGGCCGTCCTTGGTGACGTGGCCAACGAGAACGATCGCACACCCACTTGATTTCGCGTAGCGCGTCAGATGCGCCGCGCATTCGCGTACCTGCGCCACACTGCCGGGGGCGCTGGTGAGCTGGTCGCTGTACACCGTCTGGATGGAATCGATTACCGCCACGGCCGGGCGCTGGCTCGCAAGTGTGGCCAGGATTTTCTCCAGCTGGATTTCAGGCAACACTGCGACCTGTGAGCCCGTGATCCCCAGACGCCTGGCACGCAGTGCCACTTGGGCTCCGCTTTCCTCGCCCGTTACGTAGAGGGTGTTGAGTTGCGCGCGCTGCAATGCGTCGAGCGCTTGTAACAGCAGTGTCGATTTTCCAATACCAGGGTCACCCCCAATCAGTACCACGCCTCCCTCAACGATGCCGCCGCCGAGAACCCGGTCAAGCTCGGGCTGGCCCGTGGGCGTGCGTGCCACGTCCACCGCCTCTATGGCTGCCAGCGGACGAGCCTCGCTGCTCGGCGCCAACGCCGCGAATGCAGCGCCCATCCGGTTCTTGCCCGCTGTCGGGGCTTCCGGTGTGGATTCGATCAGGGAATTCCATGCGCCGCACGACGGACATTTGCCCAGCCAGCGTGCGCTGGACGCACCGCATTCATTACAGATGTATATGCTCTTGTCTTTTGCCATCGCTGGATCGTACCGGCGCTGCGCGTTCTTGGTAGAAAATGCAGCCAGAGAAATTCATGCAAGACATCAGGAGTACCCCAATGATGAAGCGCCACGCCTTATGGGTCGCCGTAGCCGCCACTGCGTTGGTGGCCTGTGGAGGGGGCTCCGATAGCTCTCCTGCACCTACGCCAGCCCCGGCACCTGCACCCGGCCCGGCGCCCGCACCCATCCCGGTCGTGGGTGATCGCATTGAGCCACTGGATACCGCGCTGTTGCCGCGAAGTGCCTCGTTCAAGGTGTCGAAGGCTGCAACACGGCAGGTTCCAGCGGGTGTGCCGGTGGCACGAGTGGAGCTTGGCCCTCTGTTGGTCACCAAGTCGGCTCCACCTCAGGCCAAGGGGACTGCCCTGAAGATCGGCGAAGGTCGGGAAATCCCGGCTACAGCCCACGCTGCAGATCTGGCGGCGTTGCTGAATTGGAGCGCGACTGCCGACGGAGGCCAAGTAGCCGCCATTGCATTTTCCGCAGAGGGAGCCCGGGGGATTCGTCTGGGCGTGCTGGTCCACAGTCTTCCCGACGGTGCCACGTTGCGCTTTTATGGCGTAGATGACGCAGTGGTGGAAATGAGTTCTTCGCAAGTGGCCAACCTGCGCCGGAACAACGAAGCTGGCGCCGTGCCAGGTGACGACGCTCGAATGGTCTGGGGGCCAGACACGGCTGGGTCCGTCAGTACTCTGGAGGTGCAATTACCACCAGGTGCAAAGCCTGGCGCGCTCCAAGTGGCGGTGCCACGCCTGTCGCACCTGACCATGACCGCTACCCAGGCCTGGACACCACAGAAATCCGTGGCCAACATTGGCGACTCTGAAAGCTGCAATCTCGATGTGATGTGCAGGCCTGACCTGCAGGACGAAAGCCGGTCGGTCGCCAAGATGATCTACACCAAGAGGGACGGCGTTGCCTACATGTGTACCGGCACCTTGTTGAACGATGCCGCCAGCAGCCGCACCCCGTATTTTCTGACAGCCGCACATTGCATCTCAGACTCGTATTCTGCCGGTAGCCTCGTCACGTACTGGTTCTTCCATGCCGCCTCGTGCAACAGCACGCCGCGGTATGCCTCGGAGGTGATGCGCATTGAAGGCGGTGCCGACTTCCTGTGGACCGATGAGGTAATCGACACCACCCTCCTGCGACTTTCGGGGCCGCCACCTGCGAACGTGGTGTATGCAGGCTCCTACTTTGGCTCTGGCGTGGTGCCGGGGCTGGAGGTGACCGGAATTCATCATCCTGCCGGCGATCTGCAAAAGTACAGTGTCGGTCAGGCGCTGGGCTATGCCACCTGCGTTGGCGGCGCTTGTTCGCAGGCCGATGTCACCTCAGGCGGCAGCCTTCGGGTTTCCTGGCAGTCGGGCACGACTCAAGGCGGTAGCAGTGGCTCGGCCCTTTTTGCACGATCGGGCAATACGCACTATGTGGTTGGCACACTGTTTGGAGGCAACGCCAGCTGCCAGAATGCTTCTGGTTCAGACTACTACGGGCGTTTTGAGAAGTCCTTCGCTGCTGGCATTAACCAGTGGCTCATAGGGCAGTAATGCGCTGAGCGCCTTTTCCTGGGCTGGGCGCTTCCATCTGGTCATGCCAAGACGCGCGCGAAAAAGTGCCGGCATGAAGAATCATGCCTGGATCCGGATCCTGGTTCAAGGTTCCTGGTTCAAGGTTCCTGGAACTTGAGAGCAACGGCTGTTACTCAGTGAATTCAGTTTGCTGAATCGTTCCGTACTGGCGCTGCTTGCGCCGTGTTCGCGAACAGGCTTTCAGCTCAGCCGGTCGATTTCCGGTGACTGAAGAGGCCTGCCTGCATGTCGCATGCGGCGCCATGCCTCTCAAGACCAACACACCTGACAGGAAACCAGATGATGAAACGCTATGCCTTCTGGGCAGCAGCGGCGGCGATTGCTTTGAGTGCATGCGGGGGAGACTCGATCTCTGAGTCTCACTCTGAATTCGTGCCTGCACCCGTACCTGCACCCGTACCGGCTCCGGCACCAATACCTGCACCAGCGCCGGAGCCTGCACCAGCGCCGGAGCCTGCACCGGCAGTGCCTTACACAAAAGATCGAATCGAACCACTGGATACAGCGCTCTTTCCGGGCGCCGTACCGAAGAAGGAGGCGAGATCAGCGCCAAAGCGGGTTCTCGCGGGCGCCTCCCTGCCGCGAATAAGTCTGGGTCCCTTTGCAGGTTCTGGTCCATCCGATCCGGCGGTCAAGTTTGCTCCCTTGAAAATCGGTGATGGTCGCGAGATTCCCGCTACTGCCCACTCCTGGGGTCTGGCGTCGCTTCTGAACTGGCAACCAACTGCCGATGGAGGTCTCGTGGCGGGCATCGAGTTCTATTCGGAAGGTGCGCGTGCCATCAGGCTGGGCGTGCTGGTCGACAGCATTCCTGAAGGATCTGTGCTGCGCTTCTATGGCGAAGGAGACCAAGTCTCTGAATCCACCTCAGCCCAGATAGGAAGAATACGCTTGCTCAACGAAGCCGGAGGCATTCTGGGAGACAGCGCGCGCATGTATTGGGGAGCGGACACAGCCGGCGCCATCAGCACCATGGAGATTCAGCTTCCTCCGGGCGAGAATCCCGATGACTTGCGGCTTGCGGTGCCTCGTCTTTCCCACATGTACCTAAATCCTGCACTGCCTGCATCGATGCAAAAATCCGCTTCAGACATAGGTCGATCCAGCTGGGCCAATCCGGATGTGATGTGCAGATCTGACTTGCAGGCAGAAAGCCGGTCCGTTGCCAAGATGGTGTTTTCTCGAGAAGATGGCCTTGTTGGGATGTGCACTGGAACGTTGCTGAATGATGCATCAAACAGTCAGACCCCGTACTTTCTGACGGCGAACCATTGCATCAAGAATCAGCATGAGGCCTCCACGCTAAAGACCTACTGGTTCTTTCGGGCTGCCGGCTGCAACCGCTCACCACAATCCGACCAAGCTTCGACTGTCCTAACCGGCGGTGCCGAGCTTCTGTTTAGTGACCCTGAAACCGACACGGCACTGCTTCGGCTGAATGCCCGTCCGCCAGCCAAGGTGGTTTATGCAGGGTCCTATTTCGGAGAGGGTGTAGGGCCGGGGCTCGATGCGAGCAGCGTCCACCATCCGTGGGGCGATTTTCAGAAATATTCAGACGGTCAAGTGGGGGGCTATGTGGCGTGTGGGGCGGATCGCCTTTGCACAATGGCAAAAGACGCTTCATTCGGCTTGCTCTCGGTAAATGTACATAAGGGCATCGCTGAGCCGGGAAGCAGTGGTTCACCCCTGCTCATACAGCTGGGCCATACACGTTATGTCGCTGGCGCTCTGTATGGTTATCTAACCAACTGCATGGAATGCGAAGGTCAAGTTGCAGTGTACGGGCGGCTCGAGCTGGCTTTTCCCAAGGGTATAGGCCGCTGGTTGACTCCATAGGTGTCGGTCGGACCTGGAGTTCGCCGTAACTACTGAGGTTTCAGTGCGCGCGGTGCCCCTCACCGCGTCACAATTGAGCCATGAGCATCACTGTTGACGATTTTTCCCTGCCACCCGAGGGTGCCTTGCCGCGCGTGGTGTCGGCCGCTGCCGCAACTCCTCAGGAAGAGGCGCTTGAGCGAGCCCTGCGCCCAAAGCTGCTGCACGATTACGTGGGTCAGGCCAAGGCGCGTGAGCAGCTGGAGATTTTCATCGGCGCGGCAAAAATGCGCGGTGAGGCGCTCGACCATGTGCTGCTGTTTGGCCCGCCCGGGCTTGGCAAAACCACGCTTTCGCACATCATCGCGCACGAGCTGGGTGTCAATCTGCGCCAGACCAGCGGCCCGGTGCTGGAAAAGCCCAAAGATCTGGCCGCGCTGCTGACCGGTCTGGAGCGTAACGATGTTCTCTTCATTGACGAGATCCACCGGCTGAGCCCGGTAGTCGAGGAAATTCTCTACCCCGCGCTGGAGGACTACCAGATAGACATCATGATCGGGGAGGGCCCTGCGGCCCGCTCAATCAAGCTGGACGTGCAGCCCTTCACGCTGGTGGGTGCCACTACCCGTGCGGGCATGCTCACCAACCCGTTGCGAGACCGCTTTGGCATCGTCGCACGGTTGGAGTTCTATACGCCCGAGGAGCTAACCCGCATCGTCGAGCGATCAGCAGGGCTGCTCCAGGTACCGACCGAGCTGGAAGGCGCACGCGAAATCGCCCGTCGCAGCCGGGGCACACCTCGCATCGCCAACCGCCTGCTGCGCCGGGTGCGAGACTACGCTGACGTCAAGGGTGAAGGTCGCATTACGCGAGACATCGCCCACCTCGCGTTGGCCATGCTGGATGTCGACCCTTTGGGCCTCGATGTCATGGACCGCAAGCTGCTGGAAGCCGTGATCCATCGCTTTGACGGAGGACCAGTCGGGCTAGACAACATTGCCGCCAGCATCGGTGAAGAGCCGGGTACCATTGAGGACGTGATCGAGCCTTACCTGATTCAACAGGGCTACCTGCAGCGCACGCCGCGTGGGCGCGTGGCCACCCTGGCAGCCTACCGGCACCTGGGAGTGGCAGCTCCTCAATCGCCCGGCGGGTTGTTCGCAGACGACGAGCGCGGGTAAGCCCCCGGTAAGCACACTCACGCTTGGACATGAGGGGATAATTGCGGGATGCACATTCGCTTTACCAAGATGCAAGGCGCTGGGAACGACTTTGTCGTGCTCGACGAGACGGCGGGCTCGTTAGGGCTTACGCCAGCACAATATCGCTGGCTGGCGGATCGGCACTTCGGCGTAGGTGCCGACCAAATTCTGGGCGTGCGGTCCGCTACACAACCGGACGTCGATTTTGAGTATGTCATTCACAACAGTGATGGTGGCGAGGTGGAGCATTGCGGCAACGGAGCGCGCTGCTTTGTGCGTTACGTGCGCGGCCATGGCCTGACCAGCAAGCGCACGGTGCGCGTGAAGGTCAAGCACGGAACCATCGAGTTGACCGAGCAGCCCGACGGCCAGGTCACCGTCGACATGGGGGCCCCCATATTTGACCTCCCCATGGTTCCGTTCACCCCGGGAGACATGCAGTCCATCGCGCACGGCAACTGGCAGCTATGGCCTCTTGACTTGGCGCAGGGCGCCGCCGCCCGCGTCGCAGTTCTCTCCATGGGCAATCCCCATGCGGTGCAATTGGTGGAAGATGTGGACGCTGCCCCCGTTCTGACCCAAGGGCCGCTGATTGAGCGGCACCCAGCGTTTCACAATCGCGTCAATGCCGGCTTTATGCAGGTGCAAGACCGGAGCCATGTGCGCCTGCGCGTCTATGAGCGCGGTGCCGGAGAAACGCTGGCCTGTGGCACTGGCGCTTGCGCAGCGGTGGTGGCCGGCATACGCCTGGGCCTGCTTGACGCCAGGGTGCAAGTGGAAACGCGCGGCGGTACGTTGACCATTGAGTGGGCAGGCCAGGAAGCTAGCCCTGTGCTGATGACCGGCCCAGCCAGCACTGTTTTTGAGGGCGAAATCGAGATTCCGGAAAGCTTATGACCCCTGCCATGAACCCCATTACAGAAGAAGATATTGCGCAATTTCTGGTTCACACGCCGGATTTTTTTGAGCGCCACGCCGACCTGCTGGGCGCGGTCCAGTTGACTAGCCCTCATGGAGGCCGCGCAGTCAGCTTGCAGGAGCGCCAGGCCGAGATGCTGCGCGAGAAAATCAAGGTGCTGGAGCAGCGCCTGATGGAGATGATGCGGCACGGTAATGAGAACATGCTCATTGGCGACAAGTTGCAGCGCTGGTCGCGTCAGCTTTTCCTGGTGGCACGGCCGGTCGATTTGCCGGCGGTGCTGGTGAGCGAGATCAAGAGCCAGTTCAGCGTTCCGCAGGCCGGCATCAAGCTTTGGGGCACTGCCGAGGAACTGGCTCATGAACCCTTTGCGCAAGGCGTTTCGGACGACGTCAAGAGCCTCGCCTCTTCCTTGACGACGCCATACTGCGGCGTCAATGCCGGCTTTGATGCCGTCCGCTGGCTCGAAGACCCCGAAGCAGTGGCCTCGTTGGCACTCATTCCCCTCCGGGCAAGTCAGGGTTCGCCCGCTTTCGGCCTGCTGGTGCTGGCGTCACCGGACAGCCAGCGCTACCAGGCCGGCATGGCGACAGACTTCCTTGAGCGCATTGCTGAAATTGCCAGCGCTGCCCTCTCGCGACTCAGGCAGGCTTAAGGACCCTCATGACCCCGCCACAACTTGCCGAGGAGGATGTGGCGCTGATCGAGCGCTATCTGGAGCACGTGCGGGTCGAAAAGCGCCTGGCGGCCCGCACCGTCACGCTTTATAGCCTTGATCTTGAAAAACTGGCCATCTGTGCCGCTCAGGCGGGGGTGTCTCTCACTGATGTACAAAGTCATCATGTGCGCCGCTGGGTGGCACAAATGCATGGTGGTGGCCGCAGCGGCCGAGGCATTGCGCTGATTCTTTCCGGTTGGCGCGGTTTTTATGTCTGGCTGGGGCGAGAGGGCCGGATATCGGCAAATCCCGTGCAGGATGTCCGCGCCCCCGTCAGCCACGTCCCCTGCCGAAAGCACTCGGTGTCGATGAGGCCGTGCAGTTGGCTGAACACCACCAGAATGAAGACGATCCCTGGCTGGATGCGCGCGATGCGGCCATGGTCGAGTTGCTCTACGGTTGTGGCCTTCGCGTGGGCGAGCTGGTGGCGCTTGACGTCGCCGCGAGCGCGGAGGCAGAGCGTGCCGGCCGCGGCTGGATCGATCTGGAGAGCGGAGAAGCACACGTGCTGGGAAAGGGCGGAAAACGTCGTGCAGTGCCCGTGGGAAAAAAGCCGAGGCTGCGCTGCGGCGCTGGCTGGAGTTGCGCGCCCTGGCCCCGAAAAATGCCGATGCCGATGCTGATACAGCGCGTGCCTTGTTTACGGGGCGCCATGGCACGCGCCTGACAGCCGCCTCGGTGCGGCACCGCTTGAAGCGCCGTAGCCTGCTGGCGGGCCTTCCTACCCCGGTGCATCCGCATATGCTGCGCCATTCGTTCGCCAGTCACCTTCTGCAGTCGAGCGGCGACCTGCGTGCGGTGCAGGAACTGCTGGGGCATGCGAACATTGGAACCACACAGGTGTATACGCGCCTCGACTTCCAGCATCTGGCCAACGCCTACGACGCGGCGCACCCCAGAGCCAGAAAAACGCCCTCCTGAAGCGCTGGCGCACCTTCACAGGCGCTCTTACTTGCAGCGATCTGTCCCTTCGTCGGCATGAAATTTCCTGGGGTACTACACTGGCAGGTTGCTTCTTGCCAGCCCTGCTGGCGTTTTTTACTCAAATCCGCCATGTCCATGATTCCCGCCACCATCCTTACCGGCTTTCTCGGTGCCGGCAAGACCACGCTGCTCAAGCGCGTGCTGACCGAGGCACACGGCCAGAAAATCGCCATCATCGAGAACGAGTTCGGTGAAGAAAACATCGATAACGACATTCTCGTGAACGACACGCAGGAACAGATCATCCAGATGAGCAACGGTTGCGTCTGCTGCTCCATTCGCGAAGACTTGCGCAGCACCCTGCAGCTGCTGGCCGCCAAGAAGCGCAAGGGTTTGCTGGATTTCGAACGTGTCGTGATTGAAACCACGGGTCTGGCCGATCCGGGGCCGGTCGCCCAGACATTCTTCATGGATGATGAAATTGCCGAAAGCTACCTGCTGGACGCCATCGTGACCGTTGTCGACGCAAAGCATGCCGCCGAGCAGCTCAACGAGCGGCAGGAGGCGCGTCGGCAAGTAGGCTTCGCCGACCAGATTTTCATCAGCAAATCTGATCTGGTGGATGCTGACGAGCTTGAAGCGCTGCAACATCGCCTCAAGCATATGAACCCGCGCGCGCCGCAAAAGGCGGTGCATTTTGGGGAAGTGCCGCTCAACGAAGTGTTCGACCTGCGGGGCTTCAACCTGAATGCCAAGCTCGACATCGACCCGGATTTCCTCAAGGAAGAAGAGCACGAGCACCATCATCACCATGATGGCGAGCACTGCGACCATCCGTCACACCAGCATGACCACGGGCACGACCACGGGCATGGTCACCATCATCACCATGACGACGACGTCAAGAGCTTTGTTTTCCGGTCCGATCGTCCGTTCGACCCCGCCAAGCTGGAAGATTTTCTTGGTGCCATCGTCAACATTTACGGTCCGCGCATGCTGCGCTACAAGGGCGTTTTAAGCATGAAGGGCACCGAGCGCAAAGTCATTTTTCAGGGCGTGCATCAGCTGATGGGCAGCGACCTCGGTCCTGCCTGGGGTGAGGGCGAGCCGCGCACCAGCAAAATGGTTTTCATAGGCATTGACCTGCCCAAGGACATCCTGATGCAGGGGCTGGAGCAAAGTTTAGTTTGATCAGATCCCCTTCAGGCGTATACCCCCAGGCAGAAGGCCGATACAATCGCCGCCTTTGTAGCCCATCCGGTCATGCGCGGCGAGCGCGCGTCCGTAGGGGCTGGTGTTTCTTAGTCGCCCAAGAAGGTCTATAAAAGCAAGAGGGCTTCCCCGGATGAAGAACGACCCACTACATCCGTTGTACATTCACAGGTTCGACTGACGTCACTCGGCGTCATCGTCCACGGGAGACAGACAAAGTGAAACCTGCGGCTGCCAAGAGTCTGGCTAAACCAAAGGCGCCCCCTGCAAAGGCTGCGCCGGAGAAGGAATCCGTGGCATCCCACAAGGGGGATGCCCGATCCAAGGCTGTCGCGCCAGCCAAGGCTGAAAAAGCTGCCGCAAGTGCCCGGAGTGCGCCCGTCAAGTCGGGCGTGCAAAGGGCTGTCCCTCCAACCGTTTCATCCCCGGCTGCGTCAACCGCACCGGCTGCACCGAGAATATTGCCTATGCCTATCGTTGCCTCACCTCCCGTACCCAGCCCGATCAAGAAGGACCCCGCTCTGATCGATAACTGGAAAACCAAGTCTCCCGAGGAGCTGATCGATGCTGAGGTCCTCGCCATGCCGGACAGCGAGTACATGAACGACAAGCAGATGGCTTTTTTCCGTCTGAAGCTTGTTCAACTCAAGAACGACATGCTCGCCAATGCGGGCCAGACGACTGAAAATCTGCGCGAAGATACCGTGGTAGTGCCCGACCCCGCAGACCGAGCCACTATTGAAGAAGAGCACGCACTAGAATTGCGCACGCGTGACCGTGAGCGCAAGCTGCTCAAGAAGATCGAGCAATCCATCGCCCGCATCGACTCTGGCGACTACGGCTATTGCGATGAGACCGGTGAGCCCATCGGTGTGGGCCGATTGCTGGCCCGTCCCACGGCCACGCTTTCGCTGGAGGCCCAGCAACGGCGTGAACTGAAGCAGAAAATGTTTGGCGACTGACCCTTGGCTGGCACGGAACCTCGGCGGATCACATCATGAGTAAGGATCCCGTCTCAGCGGGGAAGAGTGGGCTGTTGTCCAAGGTGGTCAGATTCGTTAGTAGTCCGACCACTCATTGGGCTGATCTCGATCGCCCCCAAGGTGCTACGACATCCAGCGAATCCCGGCTGGCCCTGAAGGAAATGATCGAGCGGAAGCGGCGCAATGATTTTGTGCGTCACCGGGAGTTTGACCTTCTACGCAAACTGCGCCGCCGGGAGATTTCCTCAACCCCTGAGCCGGGCGGTCTATCGAGCTTCGCCACCAGTAGCCAGTTCGTAGATACTGGGGGTAGGGCTCGCACTCTCGAGAAGATCGCCGAGATAGAAAAGCAGATGTCCAGCGACTGGTTGCCGCCCAGAGGGGAATCTGGCGCGGCGCCAATGTCTGCGTCGTCGTCTCAGGCGCCCACTTTGGATGGGATTGCGGATCAAGTGCCCGAGTCCGGGGGCGTAGCACCGATGATCCCAATCAATGCCGCCACGACGATTTTTCAGCCTACGGAAGTCCTGGACACAAGGATCCCTGATTCCGAGTTCCTTCCTGAGCCCTTGCTCCCGGATGAACCGGTTGCAGAAAGCCCTGAAATGCTGCCGATGTTGACCGGCGTGACCGGCATCACTGGCATCGAAGGCTTGGCGAGTGCCAGATCGGGGCCGGAGATCGAAGAGGCGGCCATTCGCTTCGCCAACGGAGATGCCGAGGGCGCCGAGACGGGGCTTCTAGGGTTGCTGCGCGAGGTTGGCCTGCGCAATGATCAAGATACATGGCTGACTCTGTTTGATCTGTATCGTGCCAAGGGAGATCACGACAAGTTCGACGACGTCGCCTTGGATTTTGCAGGCCACTTTGGTCGCTCGGCCCCTCAATGGACGCTGGAGCCTGAAATACCCTCGCAGCATACGCCGCTGGTGCGGGCAACATCTGGGGCGCATGCCGACGGATCACCGCACTGGAGCACGCCGTCTTCGTTGGGCGTGCAATCGGTAGCGGCGCTTGGTGCCGTACTGGAGCACCATGCGCCGCCTTGGCGCATTGATTGGAGTGACCTCGTAGCTGTCGATGCGTCGGCGGTGGCGGCACTCGCCGAAACCTTGAAGCGCTGGGCTGATACACCCGAGAAGTTCGAATTCATTGGTGCGGATCGTCTGAAACAGCTTCTCGTCGAGCACTCTCCGGACGATGACCGTACGATTGACCCCAGCTGGTGGAGCGCGCGCCTTGCGCTGCTGCGCTTGATGAACGAAATGGACGACTTTGAGCTGGCAGCGCTCAAGTACTGCGTAACCTACGAAGTCTCTCCACCAGCCTGGCAAGAGCCGCGCTGCGTTTTTGTCAGCGTTGTGGGTGAGGGAGAGGTTCTTGTGCCCGCCGAAGATCAAGGGGATCCCTTCGAAGATGCGGGTGGCAGTTCTCCCGAAGCACGTCAGTCATTGCAGGACGGTAGTACTGCCGCGGAGCAAGTTGCCGAAGAGAAGACTGTGGCCGCATCCGGCGCACAACCGGCGATTTCCAGAGCTAATGGCCTCGCAGATGGCCAGGCTGTCCTGAAAGTCCCCTTGCGAGGTGAGATATTGGGCAGTGCAGATGCTGTTCTCGGATCCCTGGAAGTCGCCAGCGGTACCGCCTCCATTGAGTTCAACTGCCTTGAGTTGGAGCGTGTCGATTTCAGTGCGGCCGGCACACTGCTTAATTGGGCTACCGAGCACCAGGCACAGGGCCGCCAGATCGTTTTCAAGCACGTCAATCGCCTGGTGGCAGCATTCTTCGGCGTGGTGGGTATCAGCGAAGTGGCTCGTGTCAGGCTGCGCAGGGACTGAGCCATAGGGGCTGTGGTATGCAGCTTTGGGGGCCTTGTGGATTTCGCGATCGCCCCCATCTAAATGCGATGGAAGCATTTCACGGTACTACGATTATCAGCGCGCGGCGGAAAACTCCTGAGGGCTGGCAAGTTGCCATTGGTGGCGACGGTCAGGTTACTCTCGGGAATATCGTCGTCAAGGGCACGGCCCGCAAGGTACGCAAGCTCTATCACGGCAAAGTGCTGGCCGGGTTCGCCGGCGCTACAGCCGATGCCTTTACCTTGTTTGAGCGTTTTGAGGCCAAGCTGGAAAAGCACCAGGGTCACTTGACGCGCGCCGCCATCGAGCTCACCAAGGATTGGCGGACCGACCGAGTGTTACGCCGCCTGGAAGCCATGCTCGCAGTGGCAGATCGTGAGGCTTCGCTCATCATCACCGGCAATGGTGATGTGCTCGAGCCTGAGCACGGTTTGGTGGCCATCGGTTCTGGCGGTGCTTATGCGCACGCGGCGGCCAAGGCTCTTCTCGACCACACCGAACTCCCCGCCGACCAGATTGTGAAGCGTTCCCTCGAAATCGCAGGTGAGCTGTGCATTTACACCAACATGCAGCACACGATCGAAACGCTGTGACCTCGTGTCCGGGGCGCTAGTCTCCCCTGCACTCATTCATTCGCAAGGGGGGTGTGCCACTGTCTGGCCCAAGCCCGGCAGGCTCCCAAGCCAGGTTGCAACTTTCCGCTTGACGCCTAACGCTCAAAGATCAACGCTTAACATTCAACGCACTATGTCCTCCATGACTCCGCAGGAGATCGTCTCCGAACTAGACCGCCACATCGTCGGGCAGCAAGATGCCAAGCGTGCCGTGGCCATTGCCTTGCGTAATCGCTGGCGGCGCCAGCAGGTCGACGAAAAGCTGCGCCCGGAAATTACCCCCAAGAACATCCTCATGATCGGACCCACGGGGGTTGGCAAGACGGAGATCGCCAGGAGGCTCGCGCGGCTGGCAGGTGCGCCCTTCATCAAGGTGGAGGCCACCAAGTTCACCGAAGTCGGCTATGTGGGCAAGGATGTTGATTCCATCATCCGCGATCTGGCTGAAATGGCTGTCAAACAATCCCGCGAAGCTGCGATGAAAAAGCAGCGCACCCGTGCTGAAGATTTGGCGGAAGAGCGCATTCTTGATGTACTGATTCCTCCGGCGCGCCTGCCAGAGGGCGCTACAACCCAACCCGGCAGCGACAGCGCCGCGCGTCAGAGTTTTCGCAAGAAACTGCGCGAAGGCCAGCTCGACGACAAGGAAATCGAGCTCGAACTGGCGCAAGCGCAACCTACCCTGGAAATCATGGGGCCGCCTGGCATGGAAGACATGGCCGAGCAACTCAAGGGTATGCTGGGCAACATCGGTGCCGGCCGCCGCAAAATGCGGCGCGTGAAAATTGGTGAGGCCTTGAAGCTGCTGATCGATGAGGAAGCAGGCAAGCTGGTCAACGAGGAAGAGATCCGTACCCAGGCCCTCCAGAACCTGGAGCAAAATGGTATCGTCTTCATCGACGAGATCGACAAGGTGGCTTCACGCGGCGACGGTGGAACGGCCGAGGTGTCTCGCCAGGGGGTTCAGCGTGATCTGTTGCCATTGGTGGAGGGCACCACGGTGACCACCAAGTACGGCATGGTCCGTACCGATCACATCCTGTTTATTGCCTCGGGGGCGTTTCATCTGGCCAAACCCAGTGATCTGATTCCCGAGCTGCAAGGCCGGTTACCCATCAGGGTCGAACTCGCTTCGCTTTCCGTCCAGGATTTTGAAGCCATTCTGACGCAAACAGATGCCTCTCTGGTGCGTCAATACCAGGCACTGATGGCCACGGAAGGTGTGAACCTGGAGTTTTCTCCCGACGGTATCTCACGCTTGGCTGAGATCGCCTGTGCCGTGAACGAGTCCACGGAGAATATCGGTGCACGGCGCCTGTCCACTGTCATGGAGCGATTGCTCGATGAAGTCAGTTTCGATGCTACGAAGCTCGAAGGGCAGACGGTCAGTATCGATGCGGCCTATGTCGATGCCCGCTTGGCGGCTCTGAGCAAGAACGAAGACCTGTCTCGCTATATTCTGTAATTTCGCTGAGAACCCATTAGATTCATTCATTTTGCCTCTATTTTTGCTTGTTTCTGGTCGAAACAGAGGTAATGAAATCCGCGTTTTCTCCTCAGAGGGTGACTGATCTCCGCGAACACCATTACAATCGCGCCCATGCTACGGGACACCTCTCCCGGCGCCCGCTGTGGTGCGCCGGCCTCGGGAAGTGCTCACCGCTCGCCAGTAGGTCGATGGTTGTTCATCGGCGCTTTTTGTCTGGTGACTGGGTCTCTTTCGGCCCAGACGGTGCGCTCGGACGCTTCCAAAATTTTCAGCTCGCCTTGTTCTTCGGCCAAGGCGGTTCATGATATGCGCTGCTCAAACTACACCGGGTTCAAAGACCGGTTGGGCTTGCGCGCGGGCAGCTCTGACCGTGCAGCCTTGGCGACGCCAGAAACCGCTTTGTCCAGTACCTTGAGGCTCGGTCGCAGTGTCCAAAGCGGTATCGCCTCCTGGTATGGCCCCGGTTTTCATGGTCGACAAACGGCGAGCGGAGAGACCTTCGACATGGGCGATCTCACGGCCGCCCACAGAACGTTGCCCTTCGGTACACGCTTGCTAGTGCAGAACCCAAGAACTGGCAAGGAAGTCGTGGTCCGCATTAACGACAGAGGGCCTTTTGCGCGTGGTCGTGTGATTGATCTCAGCAAGGCTGCGGCGGCAGCCCTGGGGATCAAGGCGCGCGGGCACGACGCCGTGGTATTGCGGGAAGTTCAGGGCTCGGAAGAGGGCGAGCAACTGGTTCGCGTCGACTGACCCTCCGTCTCTGATTGCGTGCTGCCCCGGAACGTTGGTTCCGGGCAGCATCAAATCATTTCAGGACGCCGGCGAAGAATTCCGAAAGGGCGTCAAAGCCGTCCAGCGGCAAGACGTTCGCAACATACTGGTCAGGGCGTACCACAATCATGCACCCGGTGCCACGGTTAATGCCGCGCATGTCAAAAATGTCGCCTGCTCCCTTGTGATCGACGCAGAACACTTTTTCATAGTCCTGCAACCCAAGCTTTCCAGTCTTGGGCTTCAGGAGTGAAGGCATATCCTCATAGGCGAGCTGCTCGAAGGTCTGCTGGAAAACAGCCCGAACGTCAATCACCGCGTCGACGTCCTCTGCCTGGCGGGTGTGTTTGACGATCGGAGATTTGGGGTCGGTCTCCAGCCAGTCCGCCAGCTTGTGGATTGCCGATCCCGGGCTTGATGTGTCCGTCTTCCCGGCGAACGCATAAATGCGCCAGCGTGCGTCCGCCTCAGCCGCATGGCCCAACTGCATTTGCTTGGCGTCAGACAGTCTCACGACGGGTGCTGAATGGAAGCGGCGACCGATCTCCTCTCCCTTTGCAAGAGCCTGGTGAGTCCCAGGTGCGAAAAGCGTCGACTGATCGTATTTCACGGCGGTGCCGCCCGTGAACTCCAGGTTGGCCTTGAACTGGCGAATGATGCGGGGCTCTTCTGTACCGTCGCGCTCGGCCTGGGTGGTTGGCGCGGACATGATTCTTGCCCACTCGTGGTCGGTCTCGACAAGTCGCTTGGCTTCGGTCAGGCGTTCTTTGGAGTAGCTGCGAAGCAGGCTCGCATCCGACCTTCCCTGGAGTACATGCACCAGCTTCCAGCCAAGGTTGAACGTATCCTGCATGGAGACGTTCATGCCTTGCCCAGCCTTGGGCGAGTGGGTGTGGCACGCATCACCCGCCGTGAACACGCGGGGGTTACGGTTCTCGCCTTCTGGCACATCGTCGAATTTATCCGTGATGCTGTGTCCGATGTCATAGATTGACCACCAGACGACTTCCTTCACGTCGAGCGAGTACGGCCGGATGATCCGGTTCGCTGCGGCGATCATGTCATCCTGGGTGAGCTTGCGACTCGCGGCTTTCTCGTCAGGCCGGAGCTTGTCCAGCTCGACATACATACGGAACACATAACCGCCCTCGCGCGGCAGGATCAACACGTTGCCCTCGTTCGCAGAAGAGATCAGGCACTTTTGTCGAACGTCGGGGAAATCGGTGTTGGCCAGAATATCCATCACGCCCCATGCCTGATGCGCGGCATCGCCATGCAGCACGCCGCCGATAGACTTGCGCACCATGGAGTGGGCTCCATCGCAGCCGACCACGTAGTTGGCGCGTACCGTGCGGGTTGCACCCCAGTTCACGCCGCTGGAGTCCTTGATGGTCACCGTCACCGGGTGATCGTCGGTCGTGTGGTCGATGGTCAGTCCTACGACCTCCCAGCCATAGTCGGGCTCCAGACGCGAAGGCGAGTTCTTCATGACTTCCAGGAAAAGTTCGTGAAGCCGCGCCTGATTGATCAGGATGTGCGGCATTTCCGAACTGTCGTCAGCCACGTCCTGCACCCGGCCCACCCGTTTGATGTGCTCAGCGTTGGCCGGATCCGGCATCCAGAAGGCCGTCTGATTGACCCAGTACGTTTCCCGCTTGACCTTGTCGGCGAACCCGAAGGCCTGGAACATTTCCATGGTGCGCGTGTTGATGCCGTCGGCCTTGCCCTTGATGATGTTGCAAGGCATTCGCTCAAGGATCATCGTGTCGATCTCGGGAAACTGCGAAAGCTGCGCGGCGAGGCAGAGGCCGGCTGGCCCTGTGCCGGCAATCAGTACATCGACCTTTTCGGGCAATGGCTCGTTGATGCCCCGGTTGCGTCGATTAGGCGCGGCTTGCTTGACATCAGGGTTGCCGCCTCTGAAGCCATTCTTGTAGTACTGCATCGCAGTCTCCTAGGTTTGAAGAGCGCCATCAACCACCTGCCGGCGCGGTGGCAAATAATAACTGCACTTACTAATTCCCGTCAATCCGATATGTATACTTATTAAAATTGGAAGTCGTTTTCAGCTTGAACCCAGATTTCCCATTAGGGCTTGGGATGGCAGCGAGGGCAGTTGCGAGGCAGTTTGGTCCCGACTGAGGAGCCCATAGCCGTAGCTATGGTCGACGAAGAGGGGCCGAAATGACCGCAAATGCACCGCTGACGCCCAGGCAGCACCGAAGGTGCGCCTAATGGAAAATCTGGGTTGAATGAAGGCTGCAACTGGGACGCCCGGTGCGCAACCGGCCGTTCGTGCGTTTTTTGGAGCAAGGGATGAACTCACTTGACATGGCGGGACACCTGATACGCCGCATGCATCAGCAGTCTACCCATACTTTCGTGCAGCGCACGCAGGCTGCCGGCTATGACCTGACGCCTGTTCAGTTCGCGGCCCTTGACTGCATACACGCCCACCCCGCCACGGATCAGGCGCGCGTCGCAGAGATGATTGCCTACGATCGAGCCACCATAGGTGGGGTTATAGATCGAATGGAGCAGAAAGGCTGGGTTCGCCGCGTGGTCGCCGAACGCGATCGGAGGGCGCGCGAACTATCCTTGACAGACGAGGGGCAGCGCGTTCATTCAGCCCTGCTGCCTATTGTTCGCGCCTTGCAGGCTGACATACTTCGGCCATTGAGTGATGCCGATCGAGCGTGCTTTCTCCAGCTCGCCCGCATGGTGGTGAAGCACGAAGGATGACCTGCATAACCCTCGTGCGCCGGTTTTCCCGCCTCTGACTTGGAGGCCTCCGCTTCCCTGAGCCTAGATCCGGATCTAGGCTGAGTTCAGCGTTCGTCGTAGCTCACAACCAGTCTGTCCGAGGTGGGTCTGGCCTGGCAACTCAGCACGAAACCCTGCGCCATTTCGTCCGCCTCCAGCGTGAAGTTCTTGTCCATGCTGACGCTGCCTTCCAAGACCTTCGCCCGGCACGTGCAGCAGACCCCTGCCTTGCACGAATAGGGCAAATCCAGGCCCGCGGAGAGCGCCACATCGAGCACATGTTGATCAGTGCGCATGGCGAGTTCGTGGGTTTTGCCGTCCACGGTCACCATCAGTTGCACTTGGCCGACGGGTGCCTCCGGATCGGGCTGTGCAATGGCGGCGCGGCGCGCTTCGGGGCTCATCTCGTCCAGACGCGGCGAGGTGAAGCGCTCAGTGTGGATGCGTTCGCCCGGCACCCCGGCTTCCTTGAGCGCAGTTTCCGTGGCCTCGATCATGGCTTCAGGGCCACAGATGAACACTTCGTCCATGCTGGCCGCAGGCAAAAGCGTGCTCACCAGCTGCCGCACTTTTTCGGCGTCAATTCGGCCCTCCAGCAGCGGCACCTCCTGCGCTTGCCGCGAGAGAATGTGGATCAGCGTCAGACGGTTCTTGTACTTGTCCTTGAGATCCTGCAAGGCCTCGTTGAACATCACGCTGGCCATCCGGCGATTGCCGTACACCAGCGTGAACTTGGCCTCAGGGTGCTCTTCCATTGTGCTCGCAATGATGGAGAGAATCGGGGTGATTCCCGACCCGGCGGCAAACCCCACGCGGTGCAGTGCGCGCGGATGCTTTGAGACGAAGCGGCCATCTGGCGGCATCACGGCCAGAGTGTCTCCTGCCTTGAGCTGCGTGGCGGCCCAATTCGAGAAGACACCGCCCTCCATGGGACGAATGCCTACCTCGAGTTCGCGCGCATGGGCATAGCGGCTGCGGGTGGAACAGATCGAGTAGTTGCGCCGTACATCTTCGCCATTGAGGTTCTTGCGCAAGGTCAGAAACTGGCCAGGCTGGAACTGAAAGCTCTCCTGCAGTTCTGCTGGCACGGCGAACGTGATGGCCACGGAGCCAGCCGCCTCGGGGCTGACGCGGGCAACGGTGAGATCGTGAAAACGTGGGGTGGACATGCCTGGGCCTATATCCTCTTGAAGTAATCGAACGGCTCCATGCAGTCGAGGCAGCGAAAGAGTGCCTTGCAGGCCGTGGAGCCAAAGTGGGAGGTCTCGGTGGTATTGGTGGAGCCGCACAAAGGGCAGGGCACCGGCTCGGCAGGTCGTGCCGGGGCAAATCGCAAGACCGCCTCATCAGCGGCCATGCTGCCGCACTGCGGCGGTGCAATGCCGTAGGCCCGCAGCTTTTCGCGGCCCTCTTCGGTCATCCAGTCGGTGGTCCAGGCGGGTGCCAGTTGTGTGAGTACGCGGCCTGATACCCCTTCGCGCGCCAGCGTGGCGGCAATGTCGTCTGCGATTTGCTCCATGGCGGGGCAGCCGCTGTAGGTGGGCGTGATGACCACTTCCACCGTGCCGTCGGCTCCGCGGCGCAGATCTCGCAGGATACCCATTTCGCGCAAGGTGATGACGGGTATCTCCGGGTCGGTCAGCGCCTCCAGGGCGTGCCAGAGTGGGCCGAACTCAGCATCTCGCGCACCCTCGTTCAGAGACGAAGGGCGTGCCTGAGTTTCGGGGTGGGCGGGCTGTGTCACCAGGTGGCTCCCGGGTGGGCGCGCGCCAGGCTCTGCATTTCAGCGAGCAGGTAGCCCAGGTGCTCCGAATGAATGCCTTCCTTGCCTTGCGTGATGTAACCCTTGACCGCAGGTGGACGGCGCAAGGTGGCTTCGGCCAGGGCTTCGTTCACGATGCTGTCCCACTCAGGCCGCAGCTCTGAGATGGCAACGCCGGCACCGCTGGCGTTCACGGCGCTCTCCAGGGCACTGGGTTTCCAGAATTCTTCTGTATAGGGCAGCAGGTGGTCTACAGCCGCTTGCGCTCGCTGATGGGACTCTTCCGTCCCGTCGCCCAGGCGAACGAGCCAGTCGCGCGAGTGGCGCAGGTGGTAGCGCACCTCTTTGAGGCTCTTGGCAGCAATGGCGGCCAACTGGCGGTCGGTCGAGTGCTGCAATCGATCCCACACCAGGGTCATCAGGTTGCTGTAGAGAAAATTGCGGACGATGGTGGTGGCCCAGTCTCGGTTGGCGGCCGCCGAAGGCAGCAGTGCCAGGCTGTGGGGCAACTCCAGCAGGGTGTAGTTGCGAAACTCGGGTACATCGCGAAAATAAGCCAGCGTGTCTTCCGTGGCGCCTTCGCCTTGAAGGGTGGCTGCGTACTGGTACAGCATGCGCGCCTGGCCGATCAAGTCGAGGCTGTTGTTGGCCATCGACAGGTCTTCTTCCAGGACGGGGGCATGGCCGCACCATTCGGCATTGCGCTGGCCCAGCACCAGGGCGTTGTCGGCCAGGTGCAACAGGTAAGCCAACGGCGCGGATTGGTCGAGCGTGGGTGCTTGAGCGGTGAGCGTGTTCATGGTGGTTGTCTGCACGCGGTTGCTGATCACATGTGTCCCACTTCTTCGGGGATCTCGTAGAACGTGGGGTGCCGATAGATCTTGTCGCTGGCCGGATCAAAAAATTCGGCCTTGTCGTCGGGCTCGCTCGCCACGATCATGTGAGACGGAATCACCCAGATTGAGACCCCTTCTTGCCGCCGCGTATAGACGTCGCGTGCCATCTGAAGTGCGTGCTGCGCATCGCTGGCATGCAGGCTCCCGCAGTGCTTGTGCTCCAGGCCTTGTTTGCTGCGCACGAACACTTCCCACAGGGGCCAGTCGCGAAGGGCTTTGGTGCCTGCGGGCCGCGAGGAGGGGGCGGGCGTGCTGTTTCCGGTGGGCTGGTTCATGCTGCTTCCTTCATGGCGCGTTGTGCTTGTTTGTGGGCATGGGCCAGGGCAGCTTCACGTACCCAGGCGCCGTCTTCGTGGGCTTTGACCCGTGTTGCCAGGCGTTCCTTGTTACAAGGGCCGTGCCCGTTCACGGTTTGCCAGAACTCGTCCCAATCGATGGGGCCGTAGTCATAGTGACCGCGTTCCTCATTCCATTTGAGGTCGGGGTCGGGCAGTGTGACGCCCAGTACCTTGGCTTGAGGCACCGTGGCGTCGATGAATTTCTGGCGCAGGTCGTCGTTGCTGATGCGCTTGATGCCCCAGGCCGCGCCCTGCGCGCTGTTCGGGCTGTCGGCATCGGGCGGGCCGAACATGGCCAGACATTTCCACCAGGTGCGGTTGACGGCGTCCTGCACCATGTCGCGCTGTGCCTGGGTGCCTTTCATCATGACCAAGAGCGCCTCGTAGCCCTGGCGCTGATGGAACGATTCTTCCTTGCAGACCCGCACCATGGCACGCGCATAAGGACCGTAAGAGCAACGGCACAGCGGGATCTGGTTCATGATGGCCGCGCCATCGACCAACCAGCCGATCACGCCCACATCGGCCCAGTTGAGCGTGGGGTAGTTGAAGATGCTGCTGTACTTGGCCTTGCCGGAATGCAAGGCATCGAGCATGTCGTCCCGGCTGGTGCCCAGGGTTTCAGCTGCGCTGTATAGGTAAAGGCCGTGACCGCCTTCGTCCTGCACCTTGGCGATGAGAATGGCCTTGCGTTTGAGGCTGGGCGCTCGGCTGATCCAGTTGCCCTCGGGTAGCATGCCCACGATCTCTGAGTGTGCATGCTGGCTGATCTGGCGCACCAGGGTCTTGCGATAAGCCTCGGGCATCCAGTCGCGCGGCTCAATGCGGCCATCGTCGGCGATCCTGGCGTCGAAGGCGGCTTGCAGGGCCGCTTCGTTCTCGGAAATGGGTTTGGGTACCGACTTTAGGCCGGCCGCTTTGGCATCGGTCTCGTCAGGCACGGAAAACGATTGCGTATACATGCGGATCTCCTTGGCGCCTGGCGCCTCAGTGGTTCGGATGCGCTGCATCCGTACGGAAAGACCCGAGTATAAATAATTAGCCGACCGAACGGTCGGCTAATTATTGACTGCCCTTTAGGGGTTTACCCGAAAGAAGCTTCTCGCGTTCAGATTCCTCGCGTTTTTGGTTTTTGGTTTTTCAGCTTTTCAGCTTTTCAGCTTTCGGTCGTCAGTTCGAACCTGCTTCCACCTGCCAACGCTGCCCCGAGCCTTTGCCCAACGCCTGCAGCACCTTCGGCAGAGCGGCATCCAGTGTCGCTTTCAAGGAGTGGGGGGATTGATGACGAACATTCCGCTGCTCGTCAGGCCTTTTTGCGGGGGCCGGCTGCTGGCCTCGCCACTCGGAGTGTCGGGTGCCGCGCCAATGTTCAGCGTGGCATGCAGCCAAGGTCTGCCTGCCTGGGTCGTCAATGTCCGGAGCCGACGCGGCAGATCGTGTGCCTCGGCACGCGCAATGATGGGATACCAGATGAGATAGACGCCTGTCGGGAAGCGCTTCAAAGCGTCTTGCATGGCCGCCTGCACCTTGGCGTAGTCGGTCTTGATTTCGTAGCTGGGATCCATGAGAACCAGTGCGCGGCGAGAGCCGCCTGGGGCTACCGGCGGCGGCAGCAGGGCCTTCAGCCCTTCGAAGCCGTCCTGGGCCAGCACCGCAACCTGACGTCCGGCCTCCAGTTGGGCAATGTTTCCCTGCAAGCTCTTGGCGTCGGAGGGGTGAAGCTCAAAGAGCTTGAGGCGGTCGCGCACTGCAGCGCGTGTCGGCTCGCTCATGAGGTGGTGCATTACAAATGGAGATCCCGGATAGATGCGCCATGAACCACCCTCGGGGTTGAACGCCCCGACCACGCTGAGGTAGTCGGCCAATGCGTCGTCTGCTGGGGCTTGGGCGGCATCCGGTGAAAGGCCAGCCAGGCGCAGCACGCCATCTCCTGCTTCACCGGATGTTTGCGCGTAATCGCCGTCAAGCCTGTAGAGCCCTGCGCCCGCGTGCGTGTCGATCAAGGTGAGCGGCGTCTGCTTTTGCATCAGGTGCCGCATCACCGCAATCAGGGTCATGTGTTTGAGGACGTCGGCATGGTTGCCGGCATGGAAGGCGTGTCGATAACTGAACATGGGCCGATGGTAAGGGTTGCCGAGAAAATCAGGGTCTATTTTGTTGCTGCCTTCAACCGCTTTACATACCTTTGGTGCGAACCTGCCCCAGCGGGTGAGGCGGCGAAAGGAGGTCTAAGGAGAAGAAAATCTTAGTCCTCTTGTGGATAACTGGCTCAAACCCTATAATGCTGGGTTCTGCAGCGCCTATTGGCCCCGCGGCAGACGTTTTGTGGGTCAGCCTTATTCAGGCAAGCCTTTGGAATGAACCCACCTAAGAGGCTCCCAGCAGAGGAGCACCGACCGTGGAAAAGGGCCGTTCTTACCTTCACAGGAAAAACTCATGAAAACGTTCAGCGCAAAACCTGCTGACGTGACGCACGAGTGGTTTGTGATTGACGCCACCGACAAGGTGCTCGGACGGGTCGCCAGCGAAGTGGCCCTCCGTCTGCGCGGCAAGCACAAAGCCATCTATACGCCTCACGTCGATACCGGCGACTTCATCGTCGTCGTCAACGCTTCCAAGCTCCGTGTAACCGGCGCCAAAGAGCTCGACAAAAAATACTACCGCCATACCGGCTACCCCGGCGGCATTCGCGAAACCAACTTCCGCGACATGCAGGCCAAGCACCCTGGCCGCGCGCTGGAGAAGGCTGTCAAGGGCATGTTGCCCAAGGGTCCTCTGGGTTACGCCATGATCAAGAAACTGAAGGTCTATGGTGGCGCTGAGCATCCGCATAGCGCTCAGCAACCCAAAGTGCTTGAAATCGCAGCTCTTTCCAATGGGGTAGCTCAATGATCGGTGATTGGAACAACGGCACCGGCCGACGCAAATCCAGCGTTGCCCGCGTGTTCATCAAAAAAGGCAGCGGCAAGATCACTGTCAATGGCAAGGATATTGGCGACTTCTTTGGCCGCCAGACCTCCATCATGATCTGCAAGCAGCCTCTGGTGCTAACTGACAACGTCGAGACGTTCGACGTTCAGGTCAATGTCCACGGTGGCGGTGAATCCGGCCAGGCTGGTGCTGTGCGCCACGGCATCACCCGCGCGCTCATCGACTATGACGAAACTCTCAAGCCGGTGCTGAGCCAGGCTGGCTTCGTCACGCGTGACGCGCGTGAAGTTGAACGTAAAAAGGTCGGTCTGCACTCTGCTCGCCGCCGCAAGCAGTTCAGCAAGCGTTAAGCAACATTCCTGGGGGCTTCGTGCTCCTGGTTTTGGCCAAAACCGTGCATCTCTTTGTGAGTTGCACGGTTTTTGTTTTGGAGCCGTGGTAAAAAGACCCATTGGGCACACAATGCTCAGGAGTATTGGCCATGTTAGGTATAAAAAGACAAGCCACCTTGCGCAGCACCATAGGCGCAGGTATGAAGGTGGTGGGTGATTGCAACTTCCAGGAAGGCCTGCAGATCGATGGCGAGGTGATTGGCAATGTCACTGCCGAACCGGGTTCGTCGAGCGCGCTGGTAATCACCGAAACCGGCAGCGTACACGGGGCCGTGAGTGCGGATCATGTCGTGATTGGTGGCAGCGTCATTGGCCCAGTGCAGGCCAACGAACGGCTCGAATTGCACTCCAAGGCGAGAGTGCAGGGCGACGTGAAGTACAACACCCTGGAGATGCAGCAAGGTGCAGTCATAGCCGGCCAGTTGCAGCCACAGATGGTGCGCGGCCCGCTTCCGGAGCAGGCAGCCTCCTCGCCCGAACCTACCGAGCCTACCCTGGAGCCCTGAGCCCTGAGCCCTGAGCCCTGAGCCCTGAGCCGGACCTGGGCTGAGTTCCCGGCGCCGCAGGGAGGGGTATTGCCCGTGCTCAGCAGAAATCCGAGTGTTTTGATATACTATTTGTACAAGACTACAGGAGTTGCGTCATGAGCGCTCTGCCACAAGATATCCAATCACCCACACAAATGCCTGATCCCATCGTCTTCACCGACAGCGCGGCCGCCAAAGTGGCTGATCTGATCGCCGAAGAAGGAAACCCAGACCTGAAGTTGCGCGTTTTCGTGCAAGGCGGCGGCTGCTCTGGTTTTCAGTATGGCTTCACGTTCGACGAGATCTCCAACGAAGACGACACCACCATGACCAAGAATGGCGTGTCGCTGTTGATCGACGCCATGAGTTACCAGTATCTGGTAGGTGCCGAGATCGACTACAAGGAAGATCTGCAAGGCGCACAGTTTGTGATCAAGAACCCCAACGCTACCACCACGTGCGGTTGCGGGTCTTCGTTCTCCACCGCAGACAACTGATCACCGTCGCGTAATGAAAATGCCCGCTGTAAGAAGCGGGCATTTTTGTTGGATCTTGGCGGTTATCTCTGAACAGGCTCATAGACCCTGTTCAAGGTTACTCTGCGCTCGCGCTCGAAATCTGGCTCGCTGCCGCCAATTGCATCTTCATGCCTGTCGCCAATTTGGCAAACTGGGCTTTGCTGCTTGGGGATATGGGCACGTTTTCACGCTGTTCGGCCAGCACGCTCGGATCGCGTGGCTCGTTGTTGACGCGAAGCTCGAAGTGCAGATGCGGGCCTGTGGCTACTCCGGTCATCCCGACGGCGCCAATGGTCTCGCCCTGAATGACGTTGTCGCCCACTCGCACATCCACACGTGAGAGGTGGGCATACACTGTGGATTGCCGATCACGGTGCTTCACGTAGACCACTTTGCCGTAACCACTTTGTGTTCCGGCGAATTCAACCACGCCATCTCCGACGGTGCGTACTGGCGTGCCGGTCGGGGCTGCGTAATCTACGCCATTGTGCTCGCGCTGGTAGCCGAGCACAGGGTGGTTGCGCATGCCAAAGCCGCTGGACATCCGGGAGAATTCAAGCGGTGCGACCAGATAGGCCTTGCGCAGACTCTGGCCGTCGAAGGCGTAGTAACCGCCTTTAGAGGCGCCAGGCTCCTGGAACCACATGGCCTGGAGCGTCTTGCCGCGGTTGACGAATTCGGCGCTGAGGATCTTGCCAGCGCGCATTGGTTCACCGTCGGCTTCCAGCGTCTCGTAGACAACGGAGAAGCGATCGCCTCGATGCAGGCCGCGGTGGAAGTCGACGTCGCTGTCGAACATTTCGGTCAGCTGCTTGGTCACACTGTCGGGTACGCGAGCGTCATCGGTGGCTGCGAACAGGGTGGACTGGATGATGCCGCTGGCCAGGCGCTGGGTGGCAACCAGGGGCGCAGTTTCGATGCGTGCGGTGAACCCGCTGGCGCTTCTTTCAACGACCAAGCGCTTGAAATGAGTGTCTGAGCTATTTTCGAGCCACTGCGTGCGCAAGGAGAGAAGTTCTTGCTGATCGTTGGCTTCAGCGGTCACCGTGCGCACTGCGCGACCAAAAAGTACTTGCCGTGTGGTTTCGTTGCGGCGCAGGAACGCAGCTGCCCCAGGATCCGCCAAACCTAACCGCTGGAGCAGGTTCTCGGGAGTTTCGGCTGCGCGGGTAACTTCGGTCCGATAGAGCTTGAATGCGAACAGATCAAGCGCATCGGACTGCGCGCTCAGCGACAATGGTTCAACGGACTCCGCTACCAGGCGAACCGGCTCGGTAGGGGGAGTGGGAGCCAGAGAGGCTACGGCGAATGCACCGCCCCCACCGCCGAGCAGAAGTGCTGCGAGGACGGCGGAAATACGTTTTGGGTGACGATGGACGACATCAGCGAGCGCTAGGCCCGTGGAAATCAACTCTTGCTTCACTAGAAAAAGTGCCCTGAAATCTGAGGTGTATTGGAGACGGTATTCTGAAAAATTACCGCTTTCAGTCACTCTTGCGAGCGGGGCCCTAAAATTACGGACCGTAACCCGGATGAGTATACCGGCGTAGGCATAGGCCTACAAGTCAACCTTATGATCAATTCAGCTCCTGTTACAAACTACCCTGTTACTGATGCCGTCCGAGAAGCCATGGCGGTCAGCCTGCGTGGATGCGAGGAATTGCTGCCTCAGGAAGACTGGCTCAAGAAGCTGGCACGCTCTGATGCCACCGGCAAGCCGCTTCGCATCAAGCTGGGGCTGGATCCGACCGCGCCCGATATCCACATTGGTCACACCGTCGTGCTCAACAAGATGCGGCAGCTGCAGGATCTGGGCCATACGGTGATTTTCCTGATTGGCGATTTCACGACTCTGATCGGCGACCCCTCCGGCCGCAATTCGACTCGCCCCCCTCTCGGCCGAGCAGATCCGGCAAAACGCGGAAACCTACAAGACGCAGGCGTTCAAGGTGCTGGATCCGGCGCGGACGGAGTTGCGCTACAACAGCGAGTGGAGCGATGCGCTCGGTGCGCGCGGCATGATCCAGCTGGCGGCCAAGTACACCGTGGCGCGCATGATGGAGCGCAACGATTTTCACGACCGATTCAAGGCTGGCACCCCCATCAGTGTGCACGAGTTTCTGTACCCGCTGATGCAGGGCTATGACTCGGTGGCGCTGCATAGCGATATTGAACTGGGCGGAACTGACCAGAAGTTCAACTTGCTCATGGGACGGCATCTCCAGGTCGAATACGGGCAGGAGCCGCAGTGCATTCTGACCATGCCCTTGCTGGAGGGCCTGGACGGCATCGAGAAGATGTCGAAATCCAAAAACAATTACATTGGCATCACCGAAGACGCCAACACCATGTTCGCCAAGGTGCTCTCGATTTCCGACGAGCTGATGTGGCGCTGGTTCACCTTGCTGTCGTTCAAGTCCATGGCCGATATCGAGGCGCTGCGCGCTGAAGTGGCGCAGGGCCGTAATCCGAAGGACGCCAAGGTCATGCTGGCCAAGGAGATCACCGCCCGTTTTCATTCGGCGGCGGCGGCCGACGCTGCGGAACAGGATTTCATCAATCGCAGCAGGGGAGGCGTGCCGGACGACATTCCCGAGGTGGCGCTCACGGGTGCCCCAATGGGCATAGGGGCTGTTCTGAAGGCTGCCGGCCTGGCGCCTTCAACCAGTGAAGCCGGCCGACTGATAGACGGTGGCGGCGTGCGCGTGGATTCCAGCGTGATCAGCGACCGAGGGCTGAAGCTGGAAGCCGGCACTTATGTCGTACAGGTTGGCAAGCGCAAGTTTGCGCGAGTGGCGCTGACGCCTGCCTGATCCGGCGCAGTGGGTTGGCGCCACTACTTTGGCCGCGCCACTAGGTGGAGCCAGCGCCTCCCGTACCAGCCTAATTGGCTAGAGGTTGGCTACGAGGTTTGATGGCACTGCATTCAGCATTGCTGTCCCACTTGTCTCGGCAGTGTTTCCAGCCGCAGGCGTCGCGCTTGAAGGGGTTGCTGCCTGCGTCTTTCAGGCACTGGCCGAGCGGCGTGTTGGATGCACCTTTGTTACCCATGAAGTCGCCGCCACTGGCCGGGCAGTCGCCTTGTCCCCAGCGGCCTTCGCAATGCTGGCGCATGCAGCGATCGCGTGCGAGCGGGTTCATGCCGGCGTGGTCCATGCAGCTTTTCAGGCTGGCATTCGGGTTGGCGTTGGGATTGGCGCTGGAGCGGTAGGCCTTGGGCTCGGGTGCGGGAGGTGCTTCCTTGGTAAGAGCAGGGGTGGCGCGGCTGGGCTTCTGGCCTTGTTCGGCCCGGTGCTTACGGGCGGCTTCAGCCGCTTGCGCGGAATTGCTCTGCGCCTGTGCCGTCATTGGCGCCAGGAACAGCGTTTGTGCCACGGCAAATGCCACGGCTGCACGCATCAGATGATTGAAAACTCCCATGCCATACTCCTCGCAAGTGAATGAATTTAACCTGGATCCGGATCCAGGTTTATCTTTTTAACAGGTAACAATAGCTTAAATGCAAGCATTGATCCAGCGAGTTTCGCAAGCGCACGTGACCGTAGCCGGCCGGGAAACGGGTCGAATCGGAGCAGGGTTGCTGGTTCTGCTGTGTGCGGAGCGCGGCGATGAGCAGGCGCAAGCAGATCGGCTGCTTGCCAAACTGCTTAAGCTACGAATTTTTTCCGATGCGGCCGGCAAAATGAACCTGAGCGTGCAGGACGTCGCTGGTGGTCTGTTGATCGTCAGCCAGTTCACCCTGGCTGCGGATACCAGTGGTGGTAACCGGCCTAGCTTCACCGCTGCCGCTTCGCCAGAGCTGGGTTTACGGCTTTACGAGTATTTTGTGGCGCAAGCGCGGCAGCTGCACCCGCAGGTGGCCACTGGCGAATTTGGAGCCGACATGCAGGTGACGCTGATCAACGATGGGCCGGTCACACTGCCGCTGCGCGTTGCAACGGGTTGAGAGGGTCCTCGGGCCGCAAGGCAGGCTCAGGCAGCACGATGGTGAAGCAAGCGCCACCATGAGCGGACGCAGATAATTCGACATCGCCGCCATGCAGTTGCGCGATGCGTCGCACTACCCAGAGTCCCAGCCCGAATCCCTGGGCTCGGGCGCCTTCGCCGCGATGGCCTCGCTCGAAAAGATGGATAGCGGCGTCCGAAGGCAGTCCGGGTCCCTGGTCGCAGACGGATAACCGCAGGTTGCCGTTGTCATCCGCTCTTGCGGTGACGAATATCTTTCCGGGCACAGCATGCTTGACGGCGTTGTCAACCAGATTGGATAGTGCAATTTGTACCAGCATCGAGTCCCATTCCCAAGTGTCGGGCGCTTGGTCAAACTCCAGATGAAGCTGATGATGGCGAGACCACTGCGCCAGTTGGGCGGCATCTTGCAACTGCCGGGTGACCGAACTGCGTTCCAGGCGCGGCTTAAAGGCGCTGGCATCAAGCCGATCCCCGACCAGGCAGTTGTCTAAAAGCATTGCCATTTTCCGGCAGACGCGGCGAATCTGCGCGGCGCGCTCTCGCTGCGGCTCGATTTCTGCAGAGGGGAAGGCGAATTGTTCGGCTGCGGCGCTGTCCACTATTGCCAGCGGCGTGCGGAACTCGTGGTTGATCAGGCTGAAGAACTGCTGCTGCTCATTTCGCATATTGCGTTCGCTGTCCAGGGCCTCCCGTAGTGTTTGCTTGGTCTGCTGCAGCTCGGCTGTGCGTTGGAGTACTCTCTCCTCAAGCAAATGCTCTGAACGAGCCAGTTTTTCCAGCAACTGGATCTGGCGGCGCTGCGCATGCTGAAAGCGCGCGATCTGCTCGGCGCCCACAGCCACCATGATCATGATCAGCAATAGTAGCGTCGATGCCTGCCAATAGGTGCCGGGCTCCACGGCAGAGGACGTCAGCCCCATGTAGGCCGCAGGCATATACAGCCCAAGCAGGCCGAATAAAGTGTAGGGCGCTGCGATCAAGGCGCGGACAGTGGTCACTCCGTGGCGCCACATGTTGGTCCACGCCACCACTGAGCAGAAAATAGCCGTCAGCCAAGGCGAGAGGAAGGCGAACCACGACCATTGCGCGTACGTTCCCGTGGGTACGCTGAGCATGGCCAGCAATAGAGCCACGACGTGCGCCACCATCAGGCGGTCGAGCCGGTGCCACGAGGTGCCTTGCGTGAAGAACTCGCGTCCTTGCCAGGCGACGGCGGCAGGCAAGGCGAACACGCTCAGCCGCACTATCGTGTCGAACCAGCCTATCAGGCTTTCCGGTAGCCAAAGAAGAGGGTAGCCCCGTGTGTTCAGGCTGTGGATCGTCACCATCAGGGCGAGTAGGGCCGAGGCTGTCAGGCTTCGAGTGCGCAGCGCCAGCGCAGCCCCGCCGATCAACAGCAATAGCACCATGTAGATGCCCAGATGCACACCGGATGCCCATTCGACTCGCGACAAGTCGGCCAGGAGTCCGCTGTTTCGCCACAAGTCGCCATATATCTGAATGCTGGTGGCGGTTTTCAGGCGAAGCAGTAGCGGCTTGCCTTCCAATACGGGAAGCAGGAGCTGGCGCGTTTGTATGCGTTGGGCGACGGGGGTGGTGTCGCCGCTGGTGTGTTCCAGCCAGCCTCCTGAGCCATCGGAGCTGCGCTGATACAGGGTGACTTCGTCCAGATGGGGCGGCATCAGGCCGAGCCATAAGAGGCCTTGACCTGGTGGTGGCTTTTCGGGAGGGTGTACACGAAGCCAGTGCACGCTGTTGGAATAGCCTTTGCTGAAGGGTTTGCTTAGCCAGGTGAAGGCCATGTCGGGCAGGGCATCCACCTCATCTGGGGAGAGGGTGCCCGCTGGATCCTCCAGTACCCCAAATGGCAGGTCGGGGCCAAGCCGAAGGCCGCCCCCAGGTGATTCCAGGAGCTGAGGGCTCAGCACTGCTGTGAAAATCAGCAGCAGAGACACAGTCAGCCAGGTCAGGAAGCCGAACAGGCTGCGAAAGCGTGGTTCGTCGGCTGCTGCGGCGAGCAGCGATGTGTGCTGGGGCATGGGCTGCTTAAGCCCTATGAATTCGCGTTGTCAGAGTCGGCGTACGGGTCAGGCAGCCCCAGCGCGGCCATGATTTGCGTCTCACGCGCTTCCATGGCTTCGGCGTCGGCCTCACTGGTTTCATGGTCCCAGCCCTGGGCGTGCAGCACGCCATGCACCAGCAAGTGAGCATAGTGCTCGGCGAGCGGCTTGTTCAGTTCGGCGGCCTCTCGTGCTACCACGGGTGCGCAAAGGACCAGGTCAGCGGCCAGCAACGGGGCGTGACTGTAGTCGAAGGTGAGCACGTTGGTGGCGTAGTCCTTCTGGCGGTAGTCGCGGTTCAGTGTCTGGCCTTCTTCAGCATCCACCACGCGCACGGCAATTTCGGCAGCTTGCACGTCAGGAGCCAGTGCGGCGCGGATCCACCGGGCGACCATATGGCGAGGCAAGGCGGCACGGTGCAGGGGAGCTTCGGGGAAGCGCACCACGCGCACGCTGAGGCTGAGTTCTGGGGCAGGCATAGGTTATCTGGAACGCGTGGTGCTGACTGCGCTGCTTGTCTTGCGCTGGGCATCGTAGGCGTCCACGATGCGTGCTACCAGCGGGTGCCTCACCACGTCCGCCGAGGTAAAGCGAGTGAAGGCTATTCCTTTGACGCGCTTGAGAACGCGCTCGGCGTCTATCAGGCCGCTGGTGGCCTCCTTGGGCAGGTCGATCTGGCTGATGTCGCCCGTGACCACGCAGCGCGCTCCGAAACCGATGCGTGTGAGGAACATTTTCATCTGCTCGGGCGTGGTGTTTTGTGCTTCGTCGAGGATGACGAAGGCGTTGTTCAATGTGCGTCCGCGCATGAAGGCCAGTGGCGCGATTTCAAGTTGGTTGCGCTCGAATGCTTTCACCACCCGGTCGAAGCCCATCAGGTCGTACAGTGCGTCGTACAGGGGGCGAAGGTAGGGGTCAACCTTCTGTGTCAGGTCGCCGGGCAGAAAGCCCAGGCGCTCGCCAGCTTCCACCGCTGGGCGGGTCAGCACGATGCGCTGCACCGCGCTGCGTTCGAGCGCATCAACCGCGCAGGCTACTGCCAGATAGGTTTTTCCGGTTCCGGCGGGGCCGATACCGAAGGTGATGTCGTGCGTGGCAATATTTTCAAGGTACACGCTCTGGTTGGGGGTGCGTGCCTTCAGGTCGGCCCGGCGCGTGTGCAGGCGCTGGGTGCCATCCTCGTCCTCTGATAGCGAGGCGCTGTCTCCGGCCAGCATGAGCTGAACGGTCTCGTCGCGTATCGGGCGATCGGCCAACTCGTAGAGCGCTTGCAACACTTCGAGTGCGCGTTCGGCATTCTTCTTATGCCCGTCGATCTTGAATTGCTCGTGGCGGTGCGCCACCGAGACCTGCAGCCCTGTCTCGACAGTGCGCAAGTGTTCGTCCATGGGCCCGCAGAGATTGGACAGGCGGGTGTTGTTGTGGGGGGTAAAGGTATGGCGGAGGATCACACTGGCGATTCTCCACCAAGTTGAGGCACTGGTGGTTAGATATTAGGATGCAACGCGTTTAATGTGCTCCCCACTTGATCGTGGAAAGGTCAATGCCATCCTGATGCATTTCCCATAGCGGACTCATGGTGCGAAGCTTGTTTACCGTCGTGACGACTTGCTCGACGACAGCATCAACTTCTGCCTCGGTGGTGTATCGGCCGAGCGTGAATCTGATCGAGCTGTGTGCCAGCTCGTCGCTTCGGCCCAAGGCCCTTAGCACGAATGACGGCTCCAGAGATGCTGAAGTGCAGGCTGATCCGGAAGAAACCGCAACGTCTTTCATACCCATGATCAAGGATTCGCCCTCAACGTAGTTGAAGCTGACGTTGAGATTGTGAGCAATACGATGCTCCATGCTTCCGTTTACATAAATTTCTTTGAGTTGACTCAATCCGTCGAGCAGTCGATTCCGTAGCTCTCCGACGCGCTTGGATTCCTCCGTAAACTCCTGCTTGGCAAGCCTGAATGCCTCCCCCATTCCCACGATCTGGTGAACAGGTAGGGTACCCGAACGCATCCCCCTTTCGTGACCACCACCGTGAATTTGCGCTTCTATGCGAATGCGCGGCTTTCGTCGCACGTAGAGTGCGCCGACACCTTTTGGGCCATAAACTTTATGGGCAGTCACGGTCATCAGATCAACTTTGAGATCGTCTACGTCGATCTCGATTTTTCCTGCGGCCTGAACGGCATCACAGTGGAAAACAATTCCACGCGCACGGCAGAACTCACCGATCTGCTTAATTGGTTGAATCACGCCGATCTCGTTATTGACCATCATCACAGACACCAAAATGGTGTCAGGGCGAACGGCGTTTCTCAGAGTGTCCAAATCCAGAAGACCATCGTTATTGACTTCCAGATAGGTGACATCGAATCCTTGTCGTTCGAGGTCTCTGCATGTGTCCAATACCGCTTTGTGTTCCGTGCTGACTGTGATGACGTGCTTGCCTTTGCCCGAGTAGAACTTTGCTGCGCCTTTGATCGCAAGGTTGTTGCCTTCGGTGGCACCTGAAGTCCAAACGATCTCACGTGGATCAGCGCCTAGAAGGCTCGCCACCTGGACTCGAGCTTCCTCGACGGCGTTCTCTGCTTCCCACCCGAAACTGTGGCTACGTGAAGCGGGGTTGCCAAACAGCTCGAAAAGGTATGGGGTCATTTTCGTTACGACGCGCGGGTCCACGGGCGTTGTCGCGCTGTAGTCCATGTAAATTGGGCGCTGACGATTGTTCGATTGCTGCATACGATCTCCAGATGGGTAGTAAACACGGCGCTGTTGCGGACCAGCAGGAGAAAGAAACCCCTCTTTGTACTGGTCAGATTAGCTCTCTTATCTTGACTGGGTTCCGAAAAGATCGGAGCATCCGCGCTCCGATGTGAAGTGCAAATGGGGGCCTGAGCCTGACTTGCCGACTCGTGACCGGTCAACCGAATGGCTGATTCACCCTGGCTCCGCTGCCCTTTCGGAGTTGATCCGCGGGCAAGCTCACAATTAATCACGCGATTACAAACTTCGCCCCTTCAGCAGACTATGCTGGAATGACTCGATGTGTTTCTGTATGGCCAGGACGGCGGCTTTGCTGTCGTGATGCTTCAGTGCACGAAGCACCTCGCTGTGTTCTTCGAGGACTTCATCCAGATGCGTTTCGTTCGATAGTGAGAGCGCCCAGAAGCGTTGCGAACGCGCCTGGAGCAATCCGAGAAGTTCCACCAGAACGGGGTTGCCAGATGCCAGGGTGATCTTGTCGTGAAACTGCTTGTCATGCGTGAGGACAGTGGCGAGATCGCGTGAACGGACAGCGGTTTCTATTTGCTGCGAGAGCATTTCCAGTTGCTCAATTTCTTTCGGGCTTATGCGCTCGGCGGCCAGGCGAACGCAAAGCGCTTCATTGACGATTCGTACTTCGATCAGGTGCAGGGCATCGTCAATGGACAACGGCGCAACCATGACTCCCTTGCGGGGAAGAATATGGACCAGACCTTCGGTTGAGAGACGGTGCAAGGCCTGGATGATCGGCGTCCGGCCAAGACCGAACTCGGTCATCAGCGATGAAGCGTTCAGGTATTCGCCTGGTTTGTACGCCAGTGTGGTCAGTCCACTCTTAAGCCGCTCATAGGCGATATCGGATTGGGACTGAGGCGTAGTCACGCGCCGCGTTCGCGTCTCGACTGGGCTCACAGCATTCTGCCCGGGAATTTTTTTCTCATACATAGCCATCCTAACAGGGCGTACCCCCTTGACAGGCATAGAACCTAGGGTCAATACTAGTGTGAAATTTCACAACAACATCAATAATACATCACAAGAATTTCAATTGAATGGATGTTATCAGTCATATGACCAAATTGCAGTTCCAGATCGACCCTGTGTCTAGTGCAGTTAGCGCGGAAAGCGCGCCTTTGCAAGTTGAATTGAGGGATCTTGTGATCGCTGGCTGGGCAGGCCGCGACGCGAGTGCCATAGAACACCACATTGTGGAGCTCGAGCAACTTGGGGTTCCGCGACCCAGTGCTGTTCCGCTGTTCTATAGGGTTGCAGTGAATCAGCTTTCTCAAAGCGATGCGTTGCAGGTTGTTGGTGCCGACTCATCAGGTGAAGTAGAGGCCTTCATCTTCTCGCATGGCGGGCAGGCCTATGTCTCAGTAGCTTCCGACCATACTGACCGGCAACTTGAGACACACAGCGTTGCTCACTCCAAGCAGGTATGCGTGAAGCCGGTCGCTACGCACGCATGGCGTTTGGACGAGGTGATTGACCATTGGGATCAGATTTTCATTCGCTCCTGGATAGAGGAGGGGGCGCGCGGGTGCTCTATCAAGAGGGAACTCTGGCCGGGCTACGCGCACCAGGTGACCTGATTGGGCGGTGCTTCGGCGAATCGAACGCAGGACGCATTCCTGATGGGGTAGGGATGTTGTGTGGCACGGTACCTGCTAAAGGAGGTATCAGGCCTTCGAGAACCTTCGAAATGGAAATCGAAGATCCCGTGCTGAAACGCACGATTCGACATGGTTACCGCTGCGAAGAGTTGCCAATAGTCAGCTGATCTAAATCCTGAATCTCGTCGTTCAATAAACACCCTTTGTAGGAATCAAAGTGAACTCTACGGAACTTCCTGTCATCATCGCCGGCGCGGGCCCTGTCGGAATGGTCGCGGCCGCCAAGCTTGTCAAGAACGGCATTCCAGTACGGGTGCTTGAGAAGAGTGGTGAACTGAGCCTCGAATCGCGGGCGTCTACTTTTCACCCACCAACACTCGACATGCTTGACGATCTGGGCTATGCGCGCCCGTTGATCGAGCAAGGGCTGTTAGCTCCAAAAGTGCAGTATGCAGCCACAGCAGACGGCAATCTGGCCACCCTTGATTTTGCGACGATCTCGGACTTGACGCGGCATCCTTACCGTCTGCAGGCAGAGCAATTCAAGTTGACCCGCATCATTCTGGATGATCTGATCAAAGACCCGTTGTTTTCGATCAGTTTCAACACCGAGGTTGTGGGTGTGACACAGAATTCGTCCGGCGTCATCGCCCACACGTTGGGGCCAGACGGACCCGGTCACTTCAACACCAATTGGTTGATTGGTGCTGACGGAGCGGGGAGTGCGGTACGTCGATCACTCGATATTCCGTTCGAAGGATTTACGTGGCCAGAGAGATTTCTGGTTGTGACCACGACCGCAGACGCGAAGCAGATTCGTCCAGAGATCGAGTCGGTTAGTTACTGGGCAGATCCGCAGCGCTGGTACTTTTTCCTGAGAATCCAGGGTGCCTGGAGAATCATGTTCCCGGTTGATCCTTCGATGCCTGACGAAGTGGCTACCAGCCGAGAGTTCGCGGGAGAGTCTCTTGCCTCTGTACTGCCAGGCAACAACGACTTGCCTATTGAGCATGTCACGATTTACCGCGTGCATCAGCGTGTCGCGACCACATTCCAAAAGGGTCGTGTGTTCTTGGCCGGAGACGCAGCCCATATCAACAATCCGTTGGGTGGAATGGGTATGAACGGTGGCGTTCATGACGCCTTGAACCTGTCCGAAAAACTCGTCAAGGTCATCAAAGACGGCGAAGACTCGAGCATTCTGGCGAACTATGACCGCCAAAGACGTGCCGTGACGGTTGATGCGATCCAGGTCGGAACCATCAACAACAAGAAGAACCTGGAGGCTAAGACCGAGGAGGACCAGCGCGCTTACCGCGAAAGCATGCGCAAGGCCGCGTCCAGCGTCGAGGGCGCACGAGAGGTGCTGCGCCGTATTTCCATGATTGACAGCCTGGACAAGGCTGCCAGCCTTTAAATTTTCATCGGGAGATTAGTATGTTTCGTTTCCGTCATGCCGTGACCTCGCTGGTGCTTGCTGCAGTCTGCGGTGGTGCAGTTGCCAACGATAAGCCTGTCACCCTCGTGGTGCCATTTCCTGCTGGCAGCACGAGCGACCTGATTCCTCGGTTGGTCAGCCCCCTACTTTCCAAGGCGCTGAATGTCACGGTGGTGGTTGAAAATCGCCCCGGAGCCAACGGTTCACTTGGCGCGGCTCGCGTGGCGACATCGCCAAAGGATGGAACGACCCTGCTGCTGGGGACGACGGGCGTTTTCTCGATCAACCAGTGGATCTATGAGAAGCTCTCTTACAACCCTGAGAAGGATTTTGATCCGATCATCAACGCGGCGGCCACTCCAAACATGATCGTGGTGAACCCTTCAACTGGAATCAAGAGTCTGAAGGAGCTGGTCAGTCAAGCAAAGGCTCGGCCCAACGAGTTGACCTATGCGTCTGCGGGTAATGGCAGCACGAGCCACCTATGTGGTGAGTTGCTGATGAAAGCTGCCGGGATCCAGCTCGTTCATGTTCCTTATCAGGGGCCAGCTCCTGCGATGCAGGATATTCTGGCTGGCCGTGTCACGATGATTTGCGACAACCTGTCTAACGTGCTTCAGCATGTCAAAGGTGGCAGGTTGACACCCATCGCGGTCACTGCTGGGAGCCGGGCCAGTGTGCTGCCTGATGTGCCAACTGCGTCTGAAGCAGGTGTGAGCGGTGTGGATGCAGGTATTTGGTACGGCTTCGCTGCGCCTGCGGGTACGCCGGCAGAGACCGTGAAAACGCTTAATGTGGAGATCGCCAAAGCCCTGAATGAGCCTTCTGTCAAGAAGCGGCTGAACGAACTCGGACTGAACATAGTCGCAGACTCACCCGAAGAGTTCAAGGCCTTCATGAATGCAGAATCACGCCGGATGCAGGAACTGGTCAAGGTTTCCGGCGCGAAAATCAAATAATCAAGGAGAGTTTCGATGGCAATCAACAAAGCACATGACGAGTTCCACACCATTGACATGGTGGATGGGTGGGAACATCCTCCCGGGTACGCGCCGGATCTGAATGTCCAGCAAAAAATTCTGTCTGGATCTCTGGATGA